>JAXMJU010000076.1:0-23553 GCA_034376265.1 Sulfuritalea sp. | reverse complement strand
GCAGCGGGCGGTTGGGCCTCGGCCACCACACGGTTGCGGCCTGTTGTCTTTGCCTCGTACATCGCTTTGTCCGCGCGATCTATAGAATCTTCAACTGATCGGGATTGCGCGAGCGCTGCAACACCGAAGGACGCCGTCACTTGCAGAAAACGGCCCGCATTGTCAAATTGAATGCTTTGAGCGGAAATAGCCGTATGCATTCGCTCTGCCACTCCGCATGCCTCGTCCAGGGTTGTGCCGGGCATGCAGAGAAGGAACTCCTCACCCCCATACCTATAAATTCGGTCGTATGGCCGAAGAAGTGCCTGTAAGCATTGCACTGTTGAGATAAGTGCAGCGTCACCAGCGGTATGGCCATACTCGTCGTTGATGCGCTTGAAATGGTCAAGATCAAGCATTGCCAGTGCGCAGGAGTGCACGCCTCTTTGAACCAATCCGTGCTGTTCGCGAAGATCGGAAAGCAGACTGGCCCTATTTCGAGCCCCGGTAAGAGGATCCCGATTTTGAGCCATATCGGCGAACTCATGTCGCAACGCCTGAACCTCCAGTCGCATTCTGTCTAGTATGTTGTTGAACTGATCCAAGTCGCTCGATGAAATCGGCAGATCATCTAAAGTCCGCTGAAGCAAAGTTCGCGCACCGCTGTGCATCTTTTCGTGCGCCCGCCCCAGTGAGGCAAAGGTCGGATAGTCTTGTAGAAAAGCCGCCGGTAGGCTCTCATACCATTGGCCAAAGCGACATCGACGATGTGCATCAGGCATCAAATCAGGCGCCTCCGGTGGCACGTGCGCAATCAGTACGCGCAGTAAGTTTTTGTACCACTGCTCGTGGTTGTAAAGCGCCTGATCGAGTTGCGAAATGACCGACTGCAATTGCTGGTTGGTAAAGAATGTCATGGTGAGGGGCTCGCTCGAGGCCGAACAGTTATTCAGACGCAGAAACGTCCTGATCATTGCAAATCGGACACGGTCGGAATGCATTTAAGGTACTGAATGACGTGGAGATTATCCGAATCCGGTCAGATTTTCAAACGCCAATCATACGGACAGGGCACCAGCGTCTGCTTTGAGGAATATTTCCGAGCGGCGGCTTCTGGCCGGGGCCAGTCCGCCACCTGAACCAAATTCAACCCGCTGGAACGGCGAATTGACTCCGTAAGCTGCCGCCAAGAACCTCACGTTTCAACTCCGCCAGTGATGGCAACCACTGCATTGCCGTCACTAAGCTTTTTTGCCGTCCAACCCCATATTGCACGCAACGAGCCGTTGGGTTTCCGTGTCAGTCAACCCTGTTTTGCACAAAACTGGGCTTCCCTCTGTTTTCCCTCGTATACGTTTGGTCGATGCCTGTGATTGGTATGAGTAGTATTGAATAGTAGGAATAGTAGGAATTTTAATATAAAATCCCACTTTTCTGTCAGAACCGGAGCCAGCCATGCCACAAGTGCGAGTAAGACTCAAACACCAGATCACGATCCCCATCCGTATTGCAGAGGCAGCGCACATCAAGCCCGACGACATGCTTGAGGTGGCTTACGCAAACGGTGTTGTTACCTTGGTGCCCGTAAACCGCAAGAAGCGCAGTCAATCGGCAATGGCCTACGCCGGCATCGCTCGTGGTCTTTGGGGGCAAACAACCGCCGAGATTGATGCCGACCTGAATAGCAATCGTGACTCATGGGAAAGATAGACGATGCAATCGCCCGCATGGCGGGGCAGCACATCTACCTGGACACCAATGTTTTTGTGTATTTTCTGGACCGCAACCCGGACTATTTTTCCGTGGTCGCGCCGATCATTGCAGCCGTTGAATCAGGGTTGATTATTGGCCACACCGGGGATGCCGCGATTGCCGAGACATTGGTGAAGCCATATCAAACCGGCAATCTGGCACTGGCCGCGAGTTTCAAGACATTTTTTGGAATGGACAATTTTTTGTCCATCCAGTCGCACGATGCTGAAATCTTCGACCTGACCGCACAGTTGAGAGCCAGACGAGGTTTGAAATTTATCGATGCGCTGCACTGCGCCACGGCCATTCAGGCCGGCTGCAAGTTTTTCGTGACCAACGATGGCGGAATTCAGTCAAGTGACGATCTTGAAGTTGTCGCAATAAGAACATTGGTTTAGTTGTCGCGAAAGGTTTCAACTCGACCGCACTACGACACAGCGCCCTTGGTGCGATCGGCGATGCTGTGCTTGCGCATTTTTTCCCACAAGGTCTTGCGGCTGATGCTGAGTGCGTCGGCGGTGGCGCCTACGCGCCAGGCATGGGCGGCCAGCGATTCCTCGATGTAGTGCTTCTCACAGGTATCGAGATAGGCGATCAGCGAATTGCCGGTGCCGGACGTGTTGGGAGCGGCAGTCGGGAGGTGGCCGAGCAGCGCCTCGGGAGTCAGTTGTGCGCGATCAGCCAAAATGCAGGCGCGCTCGATGCAATGCTTCAGTTGGCGGATATTGCCGGGCCAGGGGTAGGACAGCAGCGCGCGCTCGGCGGCGGGGCTGAAGCTGAACGATATGCCTCCCTTCTTCGCCGATTGCTGCCCGGCAAAACGCTTCGCCAGCCAGAGAATGTCTTCGCGCCGCTCGCGTAGCGGCGGCACGCGCAGGCTGACGACATTGATCCGGTAATAGAGATCCTCGCGGAAGCGGCCGGCTTCCCCGAGTTGCAGCAGGTCCTCGTGCGTGGCGCAAACGAGTTGCACCGCAACGTGGATCGGCGTTTCGCTGCCCAGGCGCGTCACGGTATGTTCCTGGATCGCGCGCAGCAGCTTGGCCTGCGTCGCCAGCGGCATGTCGCCGATCTCGTCGAGAAACAGGATACCGCCGTCCGCCTGCTCGAAATAGCCGCGTCGCTCTTTCGCGGCGCCGGTGAACGCGCCCTTCTCGAAGCCGAACATCTCGGCTTCGAGCAGGGCTTCCGGGATGGCCGCACAATTGACGGCGACGAAGGGGCGCGGCCCCGCACTTTGTGCCAGCTCATGCAGCCGCCGCGCCACGTGCTCCTTGCCGACGCCGGACTCGCCGGTGATCAACACCGAGCCGTCCGATGCCGCCAGACGTTGCAGCATGCGCTCGATGCGTCGCATCGAGGGAGCGATGCCGAGACTCGCGGCAGCCGATTCGACGGCGGGCGCCGGTTCGCTCAATTCGCGGATACGGTGAATCAGTTCGTCGATCTCCAGTGGCTTGGCGATGTAGTCGGCAGCACCCAGCTTGAGCAGCCGCACGGCTTGGTCGATGGCGCCGAAAGCCGTCATGAAAAGAAAGGGCGGCGCATCCGCCTTGTCTTGTCGCAATTGAACGAATACGTCTTCCCCGCTCATGTCCGGCAGGCGCATGTCGCTCACCACGACACCGTAGCTCTGGCGACGCAGATTGGCCAGTGCATCGCGTCCGCGCTTGTGCCAGGTATGACTGAGGCCTTCCATTTCGAAGCGTTCGCACAAGGCTTCGCCCATCAACTCGTCGTCCTCGATTAGACAGACGCACTGCGCTTCATTACGCATGACTTTCTCCAACCGGTAGCGTGACCCGGAATTGTGTCAGCCCGTCCTGGCTCTCGGCCGCGATCTGGCCGCCGAGTTGGGTGACGATCTGATAGGTGACCCACAGTCCGAGTCCATGCCCTTCCTCGTTGCCGCTGGCGAAGGGTTCAAAAAGACGATCCATGAGATTGGCGGGGATCGCGCTGCCGGCATTCGTCGTCCCGATTTGCAAGCTGCCGTCCGCATACTGCACCGCGCAGCGAACCGTGCCGGATGCCGGCGAGGCGTGGACTGCGTTGAGCAGAAGATTCAACAGAATCTGGCGCACCAGCGTAGCCGGCAGCGCCACCGGCTCGGTCAAACCGCATTCGACGTCTATCGCAACGGCCTCGTGGTGCGCTTCGCCGGCGAGTAGCAGCCGAACATCCTCCAGGTCATGCGGCGCAAAATCCCGGCCCTTGACCTTCGCGTCCACCAGCATGGCGCTCACCGTGTCGCGAATCTGGGTCAAGCCCCGTTCCAGAATGGCCACGGTCTTCCCGGCACGTTCGTCGTCTTCGTAACGGCGCTTGAAATTCGCCAGGGCGACCAGCATGCCGCCCAGCGGATTGTTGATCTCGTGGGCAATTCCGGCCGACAGCCGGCCGATCGCCGCGAGCCGCTCGGAGCGGACCATTTCCTCCTCCAGCAGGGTTTTTTCGTGCAAGGATTTGACCATCAGGCCGTAGGCACCGAACAAGCGGCCAAGCTCGTCGTCGTAGGCGTAGGTGCCGGGGGGCGGCGCCAGCAATGCGCCGCGCGCCACGTCGCCGGTGCTGCGGGCGAGCGCGACCAGCGGTGCCGCGGTGCGCTGTCCCCAGTACCAGTTGATCGGCAGCAGCACGGCCAGCACCACGAGGCCGATGCCGGCGCCGCGCCAGGCGCCGGCGTGAAAACGCGGCAGGAAGACTTCCTTGGAGTAAACGATGACCAGCGTGCCCAGGCGCGCGCCTTCCTCGGCGACCGGGACGGCCGCGTAGAAGCGCCGGGCACCGGCGAGATCGATGATCGGCGCGTCCGGCCCCGGCTCGGCGACGATCAGTTCGGCGAGGCGGGCGAACTCGTCGTCGAGCCGGCGAATGTCGGTCAGCATCGGCACTGATTTCGGATGGCTGGAGACGAAGACTCGCTCGTGCTGATCCAGCGCCAGGATCATCTCCGGCTGCACCAGCTTGTCGTCCGATTTTTCATGCAGCGGCGCGCGGATGATGGCGAAGGCTTGCCATACGTCCTCCTGGATCATGGCGGAGAACAGCGTTTTCGCCAGGGTGCGGCCAAGGCTGGCCGAGCTGCTTACCAGGTCGCTGCGCAGGTCGTCGTAGGACTGCACGATCAGCGCAGCCGACACGGCCAGCGTGGCGGTGACGATGAGCAGGCTGCCCCAGAGGGGAATCTTGTAGCGAAAGCTGAGGTTGAACAGGGATTTCATTTTTCGCCGACCGCTCTTATTACGCGTTCGGTGCGCTCATAAAGGCGTGCATTGCCGACGATAAAACCGTCCAGGTTGAGCTCCTGCAACAGCGCTCGGCCTTCCTCGTCCGCGGTCATCCCCAGCAAGAGCTTTTGCATGGCGCGGAATTTGTCGTCGCCGACGGACACCCGTGCGACAAATGGCGCGAAGCCGTAATCGGCCGATTTGGTGACGACGCGCGCATTCCGCGTCAGCTCCGGCTTGCCGATCGACAGGGTATCCCAGACGTGACTGCTGATCGCGCCGCCATCGGCGAGGCCGGTGGCCACGGATTCCAGCACCCGGCGGTGCGACCAGGCAAAAAAGGTCTTGTGAAAGTATCGCGCCGGGTCTTTGCCGGCCTGCTGGAGGTCGAAGCGCGGCGCGAGATAGCCGGTGTTCGAGTAGGGGTCGGCGTAGGCAAACACCTTGTCTTTCAGATCCAGGATCGATTTCGTCGTTTTGTCGCTGGCCGGAACGATGAGATAAGACTGATAGTAGGGACGTCCGTTATGCACCGGGACGGCGAGCAGTTTCACCTGCTTTCTGAAATGCACGTAGGGGTAGTCGCAGATCCAGGCGAAATCGAGCTTCTTCAAGCGCAGCAAGTCCATGGTTTCAATGTAACGGTCGCGCCGGGTGAACTCCACGGGACGGCGGAGTTTGCGCTCCATATAGAGACGCCACTTTTCCAGTGGGCGGTATTGGTCGTGCGGAAAGGTCGGCGTCAAGCCGATGCGGACCGGGGTGGCACGCTCGTCGGCCGCTGCTGTGGTAAATGCCAGCGAGGCCGCAACTACCCAAAGTACCCCAAGAATTGTTGTCAGTTTCATAAGTGACCTGTTTCGTTTCCGTAACCGATTTTCGCCCTGCCCCGGTAAGTGGTTACAAGGCGGTAATCATTTGCCCTCGTGGTGCTCTCGATTCGATGCTTCAGGCTCCATCCGTGCATTCCCTAAAACCCGGCTGTCCAAAAAACCCTTCCTTAATCATTGACTTGTTGCAATCGTGCGGAGGGTGGCCCAAATTGTGCAATGCCTTAGTCAAGAAACAAAGCTTCGATTCATCGGTAAGGATCAACAAATGCAAGCAACATGCCCGAATCAACAACTCTCGACAGACTGCGGTGCTCTTCTCCGCGGTCTCTACTTACGCAGTCAGGCACGCGGAGCGCGATATCAAGCAACGATTGGTGCCGGTAAAAGAAACATTGATGCAGATCAAGAAATTGTTGATGCAGGTCAACGAGGCCAAAAGCTATCTCGATAGCCTGTCGGCTGATCGCACTCGGGCCGTGATGTTACGGCGAAGTAACAGATTTTGAAGTAGGAATTGCTGGAAAGACTGAAGACCGAATCTGAATTTTCTCGGAGGAAGCAAACATGAAAGTACTTGAGAACCCTATCACCCGGCGCAACTTTCTGAAAGTTTCGGGAGGCGTTGCCGCTTTTACCCAGATACACCCGGCCAGTGCCCAGCAATGGCTGGCCCAGGTCGGCAAGGCCGGATCCAAGGCCGACGTCGTTGGCTCGGACGCCAAGATCGTGCGCAGCGTCTGCTTGATGTGCCACAGCGGCTGCGGCATCCAGTGCACGATACAGAACGGCGAGCTGGTCAAGATCGACGGCAATCCCTACCACCCGAACACTTACGACTACGTGTCCAAGGGCGACATCGTCGAGGAAAGCGATCTCGACGGCGGACTCAACGGCAAGGACGTCGGCACGCTCTGCGCCAAGGGTCAGGCCGGCATCTATGCGCTCTACAGCCCGGCCCGGCTCAAGCATCCGATGAAGCGCGTCGGACCGCGCGGTTCGGGCAAGTGGAAGACCATTTCCTGGGAACAGGCCCTGACCGAGATCACCGAAGGCGGTTTGCTGTTCAAGGATGTGCCGGGCGAGGAAACCCGCCAGGTCGAGGGCTTCAAGTCGATCCTCAACAACGACAAGCCGATCGGACCCGAGGATTCGGATTACATGGATGAGGCGCCACCGGGAGGCTATGGCCCGAAGCGCAACCAGTTTGTCTGGGCCCATGGTCGCAATGAGCAGTCGCCGCTGACGCCACGCTTCGTCGGAGGCGCTGCAGGGGTTCCCAACATGCTCAACCACTGCGATCGTTGCGCAGGAACCTTCTACAACGTCGTCGAGCACACGCTGAACGTGCCGCCCTACGAGATCGGCGCCTATGCCGACTACGAATACACCACCTTCCTCATCAGCGTCGGCTCGAACGTCACCCACGCCGACTACCCGGGACAAACTCGGGCGCGCTATCTGCAGAAATTCGCCAAGCGCACCGGTCCGGACTCGAAGGGATTCAAGCATGTCATCGTCGATCCATGGCTGTCTCCCGCCGCGGCAAAGGCGCTGCAGTCGGGCAAGGGCGAATGGATTCCGCTGAAGCCATCCACCGACGCCTTCTTCCTGCTTGGCATGCTGCGCTGGATGATCGACAACAAGGGCTACAAGGCCGACTTCCTGGCCCTGCCCAACGAGCAGGCGGCGAAGAAGACCGGCCGCCGCAACTGGAGCGACATGACCTACCTGGTCCGCACCAAGGAGCCCAAGCTCTACCTGTCCGGCAAGGATGCCGGCCTGGGGCAGGCCGATTACGTGGTGCTGGTCAATGGCAAGCCGACGCTGTTCCATGAAGTCGATGGGCCAGCCGATCTGGATGCCGAAGTCGAAATCAAGGGCGAGAAGTTCAAGACCGTGTTCCGCATGCTGCGCGAACGCGCGCACGAGAAGACCATCGAGGAATGCGAGAAGATTTGCGACATTCCGGCCGGCACGATTTCCCGCCTGGCCAAGGAGTTTTCCAGCGCCAAGCGGCCGGTGATCGAGATGTTCCGCGGCCCGATCCAGCAGTCGAACGGCTGGTGGAACGGCCAGGCGCTGATCACCCTCAACATCCTGATGGACAGCATCGACCGCAAGGGCGGCTACATCCCCGGACACAAGGCTTATGGTGGCGGGGTGGGTGGCCCGTCACGCAAGGTCGCGGGCGTTTCCATCGATCGGCACAAGGACAAATACCAGGGCAAGAAAGCCACCTCGACGCGGCCGTGGTATCCGCTGGCCATTCGCACGGTAACCAGCGAGTTTTTCTCCTCGGTCAAGCAAGGCTACCCGTACCGCATCAAGGCCTACCTGAACTACTACAACGATCCGGCCTACACCACGCCGTTCAACTCCTCGGTCATCGAGGCGATGCTCGACGTCAAGGCCATCCCGCTCACGGTCAGCATCGACGCCTACATGGGCGAGACCACCCAGATGTGCGACTACGTGCTGCCGGATTCCGAGTACCTGGAGCGCATCGGCGGCTTCAAGACCTATCCGCCGGTGAAGACTCAGGTCGCGGGCTTGCGGCAGCCGGTCGTCGGCACGCTCGATCCGAAAACCAAGAGCTATCGCGGCATCCACCCGGATGTGCAGACGGCGGACGATACTTTGATCCAGCTCGCAATTCGCTGCGGCCTGCCGGGTTTCGGCAAGGACGGCGGCGGTCCGGGCAAGGATATCTTCAATTCTTGGCAGTTCTGGAACGAGTATTACAAGAACGGCGACTACAAGGGCGAGCCGGGACTGGATCCGGAAAGCCGCTTGGTCAAGCTCGGCGGCAAGTTCGAGAACCCGGGCAAACAGTACGATGATAAAGGTGAATACACGCGTTTCCCTGGCGGGCGTCAGGTGCGCGGCCTGTATGTCTACGCCGCGCATGTGGCGGCCAACAAGAACAGCATGACCGGTAAATACTATGACGGTCTGCCGCAGTACCGGATGATCATCGACTGCAAGGAGAATCCGATCGATCCGGCCCTCTGGAAGGAATTTCCGTTCCAGTTGCACACCCACAAGGACGCCTGGCACACCCAGTCGCGCACCATGAACAACCTGTGGCTGGCCTCGATCAAACCGCAGAACTTCGCGGAGATCAACCCGGCCGACGCGCAGAAAATGGGTGTCGTGACCGGTGACTGGGTCAAGGTCAAGTCGCCTTCCAGTAAGCACATCTCATACGTCGAAACATCGATGGGCGATGGCTGGTACAAGATGCAGGTCCGTGTCACCAGCCGCATCCGTCCCGGAGTGTTCTCCGTGAGCCACTCCTACGGACGCTGGGGCGCCGGCGGCAAGGCCTGGGCGGCGGACGGCAAGCCCCAGTACTACGACAAGCGCATCGCCGCGGGCTTCAGCGTCAACCCGCTCTACATGGCCGACCCGGTTCTGAAAGACCGGGGGATGCTCGATCCTGTAGGCGGCGGTACCCAGAGCTACGGCACGCCGCTTCGTGTAGAAAAAGTCTAAGGAGAACATCATGTCCGAATACAGCCCAATCGTTCCGCGCGAAGCCGTCGAGCGCTCTTTCGCCAAGCAGGGTCCCAAGCAATACACGCTGTGGGTCGACATCGAGCACTGCATCGGCTGCAATGCCTGCACCATCGCCTGCAAGGCGGAGAACAACACGCCGGTCGGCGTGGACTACAACCGCGTCATCGAAATCGAGGAAGGCGATTTCCGCGATGCCAGCAAGACGCCGAACGTCGGCGTGACTTTCGTGCCCATGCCCTGCATGCACTGCGGCCAGCCGGCCTGTATGGCGGCCTGCCCGGTGGGCGCCATCACCAAGCGCAAGGAAGACGGCATCGTCCTCATCAACAAGGACAAGTGCATCGGCTGTCGCTACTGCGCCTGGGCCTGCCCCTACGGCGCACCGCAGTTCAACGCCGAAGCGAAGATCATGGAGAAATGCACCCTCTGTGTTCATCGCGTCGAGAAGGGGCTCCAGCCGGCCTGCGTTAATACGTGTCCGGCCAAGGTGCGCTTCTTCGGCGAGCTGAATGAGCTGACCATGGTCATGAAGGAAAGGCGTGCAAAAGGCGTCGCCATCAACGTCGGCGGCGCGGACACCAAGCCCAGCGTGCAGTACACGTCCAAGTAACGCAACACAACGGTATCCGCGAGCATGAACACCTTGATCGAACTCGGTCTGCAAGTGCCGGTGAGGCTGGACAGCACGCTATGTTCCCGCTTCCGCAGTACGAAGTCGGAATGTGCGGCGTGTGCAGCAGTGTGTCCGGCCCCAGGTGCGGTTCGCCTGGGAGACGGGGCTGGCAACAACAGCGCCGAAATCAACGCCGCGTGCGTTGCTTGCGGTGCCTGCGTCTCGGCTTGCCCGAACGGCGCCATCCGGCTGCTGGAGGACGATCAACGTGTGGCGGAACGCATCGCGCAGAAGGTCCGCGCGGGTGAAGTATTCCGTTTTGCCTGTAACCGGGCAGAAGGCCGTGCCGACATGGTGCTGCCCTGTCTTTCCCGCCTGACCGAGGCCCTGGTGCTGGAACCGATCCGGGGCGGGGCGCAGCGGGTCGAACTGTGCGCGCCGGATTGTTCAGGCTGCGGTCTGAGGAAAACAGCGCAACAGTGGGAGCGCACGCTGGCTTTCTCGCAGGCACTTTGCGAGTCGGCCGGCCTGGGTGCGGCGCGGATATCGAGTGTGCAAGTTCGGGTCGGCGATGCGGAAGAGATCCGCCTCCCGGCCAGGACGCCCAATGCGCGACGCAGGCTGTTCGGGGCCATTGCCGAACGCTGGAAAACCAGCGGCGACGCGTCGCCTATTGTTGCCGAGGTAGTCGATGAGGTGGAACCGGAACCCTTCCGTGACATCGTTCAGCGCCACTCGGAAAATTCCAAGCGGACGGATCTGCTGCAGGTACTCGATGCCCTGCCCGGTTTGAATGTCACGTCGAAAGAAGTCCCGACGGTGGGCATTCCCCTCGCGTACCTGGAAGTCGACCAGCGTTGTGTTGCTTGCAATGTCTGTGAAACGCTTTGTCCCACCGGTGCGCTCAAGCATTGCGAGGAAGGCGGCAATTACGCGCTCGAATTCAATGCCGCGCAGTGCACCGGATGTCGGATATGTGAACTGGCCTGCTATCACCAGGCCCTGCATCTGCGGGAAACGGTGGACCTGGCGCTGTTGTTCGAACGTCGACGCGTCACGCTCATATCGGCCAGGTTGGCCAAGTGCCAAGGCTGCGGTGAACGCATTCTCGGAACCGCAGTGAATTTATGCCCGGCATGCCAGGTCAGCGGCGACCGTCGCGATTCCGTGGCGCGGCACTTTTTTAGTGGAGGAAACTAGAGTGATCAAATTGGGCGAAATGCAAATTGTTGCTGGCGGTCGGGCGAAGACCTATGCCTTGCTGGCGGCGCTGTTCTCGGCGCCGCCATCCGAGGAGCTGGCGGCCATGATCCGCAAAGGCGGACTGGCGCCGGAGGGCGGTGGTCCGTTGAAGCAAGCCGCGGAGGCATTGACCACGGCCTTCCGACTGCTGGTACCGGCCGGGCCTGCGGCTGCGGACGTCATCGCCGAGTACACGAGGTTGTTTTCCTTGCCCTCCGGCGTTGTTCCGCACGAGTCCTACTACACGGACAAGAATCAGCGCGTGGGTGGGCATGTGACGGCCGCGGTCAAGCTCTACTACGACAACGCGGCAGCGCAGTTGACTGGCGCCTGTCTGGAGCTTCCTGACCACATGGGCGTGGAACTGGAGTTCATGCAGTTCCTTTGCGACATCGAAAAGCAGTTCTGGGATGGACCCGATGGCGATGGATTGCAACGCTGCCTCGATTTCCAGAATGGCTTTCTGTTCGAGCATCTGCTGTGCTGGCATCGTGAACTGTGCGAAAAGATTCTCAACGAGACCGGTCTCGAAATCTATCGGGCACTGGCCACCCTCACCCTCGAATTCCTGGAGGCAGAACAAGTATTCGTGCCCAAGCTGGCCCAGGCAATTCAGTCCGAATGGAGGACACCATGCACATCCGAATCCTGACTTCCTCTCTCTTGGCACTGGCCGCGACGGCGACGTTTGCTTCGCAGCTGGAGCCGTCGAAGCCGATCGACTGGCCGCCGAAAGCCGTGCCCAAACAGGCCACCGGCAAGGTGCCGGATTTCAAGGCCAAGAACTCGCTTTGCCTCGACTGTCACAAGGAAATCCTGGCGGTCAAGACGGCGCGCAAGAAAATTCCCAATCTGCACCTATTGCACCTGAATTCGAAGAAAGTTGCCTACGAGGGAAAGAATCGCGATTGCCTGACCTGCCACCAGATGGTCACGCCGTCGGAAACCAAGGCCAAGAAAAAGGAAGGCTGGTTCGTCAAGGGCGACGTCTATCACCCCAACGTCATGCTTAATCCTGCGGGCGTCTGGAAAAAACTGGTGGTACGCGGCGGCGAGGGGACGCAATACCTCCAGGTCAACGCGATGCATCAGGCAGATCCACATCCATTCAAGCCGACACTGAAGAATCTGGTCTGCGCCGAATGCCATGGCCCGGACAGCAAGATCAAGACCTTCTACGGGGCGCCGCAGGCGGCCAAGCAGGCAGCCAAGTAGCAGCCGTCAAAGTGACAGCGGATCGGACCGGATCGTGATGAAGCACGAAAATTTGAAGCGCGGCGTGTCAACCTGTGCCCTGATTGCAGGATGCGCCGTCTTGGGTGGTGGAGTGGCTGTACAGGCGCAGGCTGCCCCGGTGGAGAAAAAAGCCGCCGCCACCAAGAGCCGGACGACCGAAAGCGAAGTCCTGCGACGTTTGCAGGAACTGGAGGCCCAGGTCAGCCAGTTCCGCGAGGAAACATCGCGACTGCGGGCCGAGCTGGCGCAAAAGCAGGGAGCCGTGCCAGTAGCCGGGAAAGTTGGCGCTGGCGCCACGGCGACAAAACCCGCTGTAGGCAAGGCCACCGCGACCGGCGGCGAATGGGACGAGCCCGAGGTGGACAAGAAGGCGGAAGGGCGCGACGAAGAGGCGCGCCGCCGCCTGCTGGTGCTCGAGACTCAAGCCCGGAAGTCCGGCGCGGAAGCCGCCAAACGGGAAGAGGCAACAAAAGACAAGGTGCAGTTCGATTTCTCGGGGAAGTACAAGGTTCAAGCCAATTCGCGTCACAACTTCAACCTGAGCAATCCGGCCCAGCAGGGGAAGTACGACAACAACAGTTTTGTCGACCACCGCTTTTCGCTGCAGATCGACGCCACCTACGAAGCGTTGCTGACGCGACTGGTGCTCGACAAAGGCAACTTTGTCAGCGACTGGAAGGAAGACAGCGAAGGCACCCTGGAGCGCTGGGGCCAGTTGCAGACGGCGGGGTCGGAACTGGTGCGCGAGTTGTTCGTGCAATACACCGGCCCCTTCATGGTTCGAGCCGGGCGCCAAAGCTGGGATGTCGGACAAAGGATCGTGCTCGAAGGGCCGATGGACGGCATCCGCGTCCAGTATCCGTTCGGCCAACTGCCCTGGGGACAAACCACGCTGTCTGCCGGTTTCATGGCCGTTGCCGGCGGCTGGAGCAGCTACAACAACTTCAATGCCACGGGCGGACGTCTGGGCGGCAATCGTCAGGAAATTTTCGGTGCCTCCAACAAGCTCGACGCGTATTACGCCGATCTCGACATCCGGGCCTCGCGCGCGCTACGCGTCAAGCCCTATCTAATCAAGGTGCTCGACAGCGGCGGATCCGGCGACGCCGACCTGAATCTCGACAAGGATTTCAACGCGGCCACTGCACCGCGGGATGGGAGTTTCCGGCCATTGTGGGCGGGTCTTTCTGTTTCGGCGGATTTTGCGCCGTGGAAGCTTGACGCCGAAGCCGTCTCGCTCACCGGTGATTATGAAGCAGGTCGCAAACTGAGCGCGAATGCGCTGCTGCTCAAAGCCATGCGCGATTTCGGCAAGCTGGGAGTTCTGGGCAGTCTGTCCGCCGGCTTGCAGTTCGGTAGCGGCTCGGGCAATGGAACGAGCAATTCGAACAGCGGCACGATGCGCAACTTCAACGCGCTTTTCATGTGCCGGGAACGCAACAAGTTCGGCAACCTCTTCAGCGAAGATGTTCGCGCCGGCTACTACTTCTGGGACAGCAACCTGTCCAACGTCACCTACCTTCGCCTCGAAACCACACTGGAGCCGCGTCACGGTTTGAAAGTGACGCCGTCGCTGACAAAGCTGTGGACGACCAAGGAAGTCTTCAAGGGGCGTGGCCCGGTCTTCGACTGGAGCCAGGGCGCCAGCACCCTGACCGACACGACCCGGGATATCGGCTGGGAGGTGGATTTGAACCTGTCCTTCCCGATCTACAAACGCGTGGAAGGCTTTGCTTCCTTCGGCTACTTCAAGCCCGGTGCGGTTTATGCCAGGCCCGACGGCAGCAACCCGAAGGCGGCAGTGGAGATGGTTCTTGGCGCGGAGGTCAAGTTTTAGCCATGAACAGGATCGCGCCAAGCGTATTGATGGCCGGCTGCCTCGCAGGCGGCTTCTGGTCGCCGGCGGTACTGGCGGATGACGTTCCCTCGGTGACGATTGGTGCGGAGAATCTTTGCACCGATCGGTCGGTGAAGATCGTTGCCTTGTATGCCAAGGTCGCCGGACTGACGCCACCCGTGAGCTACCACTGGAACCTGGGCAATGGCGAAGAATGGGATGGGCCGGAAGTGCCGGAGCAGGAATATGAAGTCGGCCGCTATGACGTGTTGCTGACGGTGAAGGATGGCGCCGGGAAGGTCAGGAAAGCCAGCGTGGCGATCGAAGCGGAATCCCATGGCTGCGGCGGCATGAAATAGCAAAGGTCAAGTCTGTCCAACGAACAGAAGGAAGCAATGATGAAATTTCTAGCGTTTGCGGTATTCGTGTTTTGGAGCCTTGTCGCCTCGGCGGAGGACGCGTCGACTGTGCGCATCTCTCAGAGCGACGGCAGTGTCGAGATTCGCAAGAGTGGTGCCAAGGACTGGAAGCCGGCAAAGGAAGGCGATGTGCTGGAGCGTGGCGACCGGATTACGGCCCGCGAGAAATCGGCGGTGCTGCTGTCATGGACCAACGGCAGCATGGCGAAGCTCTATCCGAATACCGAGATCGAACTGGCCGGCGTCTCCTTCGACCTCGAAAAGAAACTGGAACAGACCATTCTCGAACTCGTCAAGGGCCGTGTGTTTGCCAAGGCCCAGGTACCGGAGCATCTGTTCGCCGATTTCCAGATCCGCATGGGCGGGCTGAGCACGCGCGCACAGGGCGCGGAATTCGCCCTGAACTTCGATCCGGAGAAGAAGAGTTTCACAGCGTGGACCGTGCTCGGTCGGCTGGTGGTCGATACCGGCACCGAAATCGTGCGTATTGATGAGGGCTCGCAAGCCGCAATTCAGGTGGGAGCCAAGCCGGGCGGCACCGCGGCCATGGACGACAAGATCAGGCAGTCGCTGACCAAGGTGTCGAAAGATCTCGGTGGCAGCCTGCTGATCGAAGAAACAGGCGCGGCCGGCGGCAAGTTCGCCGTGAAGATCGGCGGGGTCGTCAGTCGCCGTGGCAATGCGCCTTACAAGGTAAACATGAAAGCGCTGGCCAAGGGCGGCAGCGGCAAGCTCAAGTCAGTGTCATGGGAATTCGGTGACGGCGAATCGGCGAAAACCAAAGAAGTAGAGCACACCTTCACTCAGGGCCTGTATGTGGTGATCCTGCGAGCGGAGGATGAAAACGGCGAAAAGGCAACGGCCCAGACTGCAATCTCGGTGGAAGCGGACTGCGGCTGCTGACGATAGACAGCCATCGGATAATCTTTGAAACGGAGAAATAGAAAATGAAGCGATTCCTGCAACAACTTCTGGGTGCGGTAGCTCTGGCCTGTCTGGCGCAAGCCGCGGTCGCCGCGCCGAGCTATGTCGGTGTCAAGGTTTGCACCAAGTGCCATGACGTGCATGGCGAATCCTGGGCAGCAACCTCGCACGCCAAGGCCTTCGACTCCCTGAAAGCCAACGCCAAGGCCGAGGAGAAGAAGAAGGCCAAGCTCGATCCGGCCAAGGATTACACCAAGGACAAGGATTGCGTCGGCTGCCACAGCACGGGTTTCGGCAAGGCCGGCGGCTATGCCCTGGGCAAGGATCCGGGCGGTCCGGAAAAACTCGGATCGGTGGGCTGCGAGGCTTGCCATGGCCCGGGTTCGGACTATCGCGAAGAGCATGGCACGGCGGAAAAGAAGTTGTTGCGGGCGCAGCAGAGCACGCCGCGCAAGCTCATCGCCGGCAAAGGCCAGAACTTCGACTATGAGAAGGCCTGTGCCACCTGCCATCTGAATTTCAAGGGTTCGCCGCTCAAGGGCGCCAAGGCGCCATTCACGCCCTTTACCCCCGCCGTCGATGCCAAGTACAAGTTCGAGTTCGACAAGGCAGTGCGCACCAAGGCCTTGCACGAACACTACAAGCTGAAAGGCTCCTTCGAGGGTGAACCGATACCCAAGGTCCGCGCCGAATTCCAGAAGACCGCGAAGGACATTCCGGAATGAGCGATACGAAACCATCGGGCGACGCGACTGGCGGCCGAGGCTCCGGTGCGCTCGCCCGTGTCTGGGCGGTTCTGCGGCGCCCCAGCGCAAAGTTCTCCTTGATGTCGTTGTTGGTGGTCGGCTTCCTCTCCGGGATATTCTTCTGGGGTGGCTTCAACACCGGCATGGAGGCGACCAATACATTGGAGTTCTGCACCTCCTGCCACGAGATGCGCGACACGGTCTATCAGGAATACAAGAAGACCGTGCACTACTCGAACCGCAGCGGCGTACGTGCCGTCTGCTCCGATTGCCATGTGCCGAAGGATTGGGTGCACAAGATGGGCCGCAAGATCAAAGCCTCCGGCGAGATCTACGGCAAGATCATGGGCACCATCGACACGCCGGAGAAGTTCGAAGCCAAGCGCCTGGAACTGGCACAGCACGAATGGGACCGCATGAAGGCCAGCGATTCGCGCGAATGCCGCAATTGCCACAGCCTCGATGGCATGTCCAAGGAGACCCAGACCGCGACGGCCTGGCGCCGGCACAAGGGCGCCAAGGCAAAGGGCGAGACCTGCATCGACTGCCACAAGGGCATTGCGCACAAGGAGCCCGCCGGAACCAAGAAGGAAGAAGAATAGCCATGCTGCTCGATGGCTTCGGCCGCCGCGTCGACTACCTCCGGCTATCGGTTACGGACCGCTGCGATCTGCGCTGTTCGTACTGCATGCCGGAGGGATTCAAGGGCTACGAGGAACCGAAGCATTGGCTGAGCTTCGATGAAATCGAACGCCTGCTGGCCGTGTTTGTCCGCCTTGGACTCAGGCGCGTCCGACTCACCGGCGGCGAGCCGCTGCTGCGCAAAAATTTGCCCGATCTGGCGCAACGCCTGGCGGCGCTGCCGGGCATCGACGATCTCTCGCTGTCCACCAACGGCACGCAACTGGCGAAACATGCGGCGCGCCTGCGCCGGGCCGGCGTGACGCGGCTCAATGTCAGCCTCGATTCGCTTGACTGCGCGCGGGTCCGCGCGATTTGCCGACGGGATGTGCTGCCGCAGGTGCTGGCGGGGCTGGAGGTCGCCCGCAGCGAAGGTTTTCGCTTGATCAAGATCAATATGGTGGCGCTGGCCGGCACCACCGACGAGGACATCGCCGCCATGGTGGCCTACTGCATGGAGCGCGGCTTCGTGCTGCGCCTGATCGAGACCATGCCGGTGGGCGCGACCGGCCGCGAGGCGGGCTTCCTGGATCTGTGTCCGGTACGCGAGCGCCTGCGTGAGCGCTTCGGCCTGATCGATGGCGTGGTTCCCGGCGGCGGTCCGGCGCGCTACCTGGTGTCGCCCGACGGCAGCTTTCAGATCGGCTTCATCACGCCGATTTCGCAACATTTTTGCGAGACCTGCAACCGGGTACGCCTGTCTGTCGACGGCGCATTGCACCTGTGCCTCGGCCAGGAGGATCGGGTGGAGTTCCGGCCTCTGCTGCGTGGTGGCTGCAGCGATGACGAACTGGAGCAGGCCCTGCTGGAAGGGTTGCGTCGCAAGCCGGCGCGCCACGAGTTCGGCGAGCAGCCGCGGCAGGTGGTCCGCTTCATGTCTTCCACCGGCGGCTAGCAGCGGCGCTGGCCCTCGACCGACCAAAGGCGTCGCAGAGCAAGGGCTACGAGACGAAGTCGCTCCGGTTTGATGATGCCCGCGTATCAGGCAGAGGGCGTGC
The DNA here is from genome assembly GCA_034376265.1 of Sulfuritalea sp. Lineage (GTDB taxonomy): Bacteria > Pseudomonadota > Gammaproteobacteria > Burkholderiales > Rhodocyclaceae > Sulfuritalea. The sequence continues at coordinate 5,544 of JAXMJU010000076.1, read as the reverse complement.
CCTCCAGCGGCATGCCGGCGGCCGACCACTCGGCGATTCCATCGCTGATCTTGCCGGCACGAAAGCCCTTCTTGCGCAGGAGCGCCACGGCTTCCGCGGCGAACAGGCAGAACGGGCCGCGGCAATAGGCGATGATCTCCCGGTCCTGAGGCAGTTCGGCGAGCTTGAGTTCCAGTTCCTGGATGGGTATGGATCGCGCGTACGGCAGATGGCCGGCCCGGTACTCCGCTTCCGGACGCACGTCCAGTACCAGGACATCTCCCTGCCGCGCTTTGTCGAGAAGGCTGGCGCGGGTTTCCGGCGTGAGCCGCTCGGGCGCGGCAATCATTTTCTCCAGCGCCGCGCGCAGCTCCAAGAGGTGCTCCTCGGCGACCATATGCAGGTTCACCCACAACCCGCCGACATCATCGCCGCTGAGGCGATAGGCAATGAATCGCCCTTCCCGGCGGGACGTCACCAAGCGGGCTTCCTTGAGCACTCTCAGATGGGAGCTGGCTAGCTTGATGTCGATGTCCACCTCGCGCGCCAAGGCGTCGACCATCCTTTCCCCTTGCACCAGCACTTCCAACAGTTCCAGGCGCTTCGGGCTGGAAACAGCTTTCCCTACGCGCGCCACTTGCTCGTACAGAAGATCTTTGATTTTTCTCTTTTGCATGGACTCTCCCTCCCAGGATCGCAGCGAGTAACAAAACACGCATCACGTCTGCATGAAGATCATAAACCACAGTCCCACTGTCATCGTAACGTGATGAACTTGGCATGGAAGCGTTGTCACAGAATACCATTCTAACAATCGTACGAATGTTGACCTTAATCAAGATCCAGCAAGTGGGCTGCTTGTATTCTGATTCAAACGATGCGCCTGCCGACCTGGCGTGGCCGTCCAGGTTGAAGCAGCGAATACCTGATCCAGGATTCAATCGAATTTCGATGCACGCAGTCCGCACCCTGAAGTCTGGTGTGCCCCGACAACTGTTACACCTATAAAGGAAATGCAATGAGTATTCCGAACGACGGCAACGGACGCCGCAGATTCCTGCAGATCTCCGGTGCAGCGCTGGCCAGCACCGCCGTGCCCTCCGGCGTGTGGGCGTTCTCGAAGATCCAGGTCATCGAGGATCCCCTCAAGAGCTATCCCTACCGCGGTTGGGAAGATCTCTACCGCAAGGAATGGACCTGGGACTCGGTGGGCTTCACCACGCACTCCAACGGCTGCGTAGGCGGCTGCGCGTGGAAGGTTTACGTGAAGAACGGTGTGCCGATGCGCGAGGAGCAGGTCAGCGAGTACCCGCAACTGCCCGGCATTCCCGACATGAACCCGCGCGGCTGCCAGAAGGGCGCCGTGTACTGTTCCTGGGTCAAGCAGCCGGACTTCCTCAAGTACCCCCTGAAGCGCGTCGGCGAGCGCGGCGAACGCAAGTGGAAGCGCATCTCCTGGGACGAGGCGCTGACCGAGATCGCCGACAAGGTCATCGACACCACGATCAAGCGCGGTCCCGGCAACGTCTGCATCCCCAAGCGGCCCTTCGCGGTGATCAGCAACACCGGCTACACGCGGCTGGCGAATTTGCTGGGCGCCATCAAGCCGGACGTTTCCTCCATGACCGGCGACCTCTATCCCGGCATCCAGACGGTGCGCATGCCGGCGCGCACGGTGTCCACCTTCGACGACTGGTTCACCTCCGACCTGATCCTGATGTGGCACAAGAATCCCATCGTCACGCGCATCCCGGACGCCCACTTCCTGACGGAAGCGCGCTACAACGGCGCGCGGCTGGTGAACATCTCGGCCGACTACAACCCGTCTTCGGTGCACTCCGATCTCTTCGTGCCGGTGAAGATGGGTACCGACTCCCATCTGGCCGCGGCGATCGTCCATGAACTCATCGCCGGCAAGCACTACAAGGTCGACTACCTCAAGGAACAGACCGACCTGCCCTTCCTGGTGCGCACCGATAACGGCAAATTCTTGCGCGAGAAGGATTTCAACCCTGAGGGTAGCGTAGAGATTTTCTACGTCTGGGACACGAAGACCGGCAAGGCGGTGCCGGCGCCCGGCAGCATGGGTTCCAAGGACAAGACCCTGAAACTCGGAGCGGTCGATCCGGCCCTGGAGGGCACGTTCGACGCCAATGGGATCAAGGTCACCACAGTTTTCGAGCGCTTGAAGGCGGAGATCGCTCCCTACACGCCCGAGGTGACCCAGGCCACCACGGGCATACATCCCAGCGTAGTGCGCAAACTCGTCGGCTGGATCGCCGAGTGCAAGGCCCTGCGCATCCTCGACGGCTACAACAACCAGAAGCACATGGACGGCTTCCAGTGCGGCCGGCTGAAGATCCTGATCCTGACCCTGATCGGCCACCACGGCACCACCGGCTCGATCGACACCACCTACGAAGGCTGGGTGCTGGAAGGCGGCAAGGAACTCGGCGCCGTCAAGGGCCGGCCGGGGCGTAGCGTCTCGATGGTGCTGGCGCAGTGGGTGTGGGGTGAGCAGTACCGCCGCTCCAAGGCCTACTATGACGACGCCCAGTTGAAGGAACAGATCGGCTTCGGCGTGGACGACATGGAGGCTCTGCGCAAGGAGTCGGAAGCCAAGGGCTGGATGCCCAAGTGGCAGTCGATCAAGGACCCGGTGGTCTACATCAACGGCGGCATCAACCTCTGGGCCACCTCCAACGGCTACTCGCATCTGGCGGAGAACTTCCTCAAGCGCTGCGAGTTGCTGGTGGTGGTGGACTTCCGTCTCAACTCGGGCGCGATGTACGCCGACATCGTGCTGCCGGCGGCATCGATGGAGAAGCTGGACATCCGCGAAACCTCGGTGACGCGCTTCATTCACGCCTTCGGCCAGCCGATCAAACCGATGTACGAGCGCAAGACCGATTGGCAGATCAATGTGGCCCTGGCGCAGAAGATCCAGGAGCGCGCCAAGGCGCGCGGCATCGGCCGCGTGGAAGACCCCGAACTCAAGAGCTTCATCGATTTCGACAAGGTCTATGACGAGTTCACCATGGACGGCAAAGTCGTTAGCGACGAACAAGCGCTGCGCTTCGTCATGGAGCGCTCCAAGGCATTGGGTCCGGGCACGTACGAGGAGGTGATGAAGAAAGGTTTCGTCGCCGTCGGTCCGTCCGCAGGCAAGACCGGGCCGGTGCCGAAGGACAAGCCCTATCGGCCTTTTACGGTGAACGTATCCGAGAAGAAACCCTATAAGACGCTAACCGGGCGCCTGCAGTTCTATGTCGACCACGACTGGTTCCAGCGCTTTGGCGCGACGTTGCCCAAGCCCCAGGTCAAGGGCGGCCACCTGGGCCCGAAGAAGTATCCGTTCAAGACCAATTCGCCGCACACCCGCTGGGGCATCCACTCCTTCGCCCGCAACGAGAAGTGGCTGATGCGCCACCAGCGCGGCGAACCGGACGTGTGCCTCAGCCCGAAGGCGATGGCGAAGAAGGGCATCAAGGACGGCGACATGGTGCGGGTGTTCAATTCCCAGGGCGAATTCTTTGCCGTGTGCAAAGTCGCGCCGTCGCTGCCGGACGACCAGGTTTTCTCCGAGCACGGATGGGAGCAGTACCTGTACAAAAACATGACGCACTACAACAACGTCGGCGCCGAGTTGATCAACCCGCTGGAGCTGGTGGGCGGCTACGGCCACATCAAGTATGCGGCCGGCGGCTACAACCCGAACCGCATCTTTTACGAAACGACGGTCGACGTCGAGAAAGTTTGAGGAAATAAACCATGAGCCAAAGACAGTTGGCCTACGTGTTCGATCTGAACAAGTGCATCGGCTGCCACACCTGCACCATGGCCTGCAAGCAGTTGTGGACCAACCGCGACGGGCGCGAGTACATGTACTGGAACAACGTGGAAAGCCGCCCCGGCAAGGGCTACCCGAAGAACTGGGAACAGAAGGGTGGTGGTTTCAAGGGTGGGGTTCTGCAAACGGACGGCAAGATTCCACCGAAGGAAGACTACGGCGGCACCTGGGAGTACAACCTCGAAGAAGTCTTGCTGCAAGGTAAGGGCAACCAGGTCGTGCCGCACGAGAAACCCACCTGGGGCGTCAATTGGGACGAGGACGAGGGCAAGGGCGAGTTCCCCAATAATCACTACTTCTACATGCCGCGCATCTGCAACCACTGCTCCAATCCGGCTTGCCTGGCGGCCTGCCCGCGCAAGGCGATCTACAAGCGGCCGGAGGACGGGCTGGTGGTGCTGGATCAGGAGCGCTGCAAGGGTTACCGCTACTGCGTCAAGGCCTGCCCCTACGGCAAGGTGTATTTCAATCTGCAAACCCAGAAGTCGGAGAAATGCATCGGCTGCTATCCGCGCGTCGAGAAAGGTGTTGCGCCGGCTTGCGTGGCCCAGTGCGTGGGCAAGATCCGCTTCGTCGGTTACCGCGACGACAAGGACGGGCCGATCTACAAGCTGGTCGAGCAGTGGAAGGTGGCTTTGCCCCTGCATGCCGAGTACGGCACTGAGCCCAACGTGTTCTACGTGCCGCCGATGAACGTGACGCCACCGCCTTTCGAGGAGGATGGCCGGCTGGGCGACAAGCCGCGTATTCCGCTCGCCGACATCGAGGCGCTGTTCGGCCCCGGCACCAAGCAGGCGCTGGAGACCCTCGGGCGCGAGATGCAGAAGCGCCGCGAGGCCAAGCCTTCGGAGCTGACCGAGCTCCTGATCGGCTACACCAACAAGGACAGGTATCGGCTATGAACGCGCAGACCGACCACGCCGGCATCCTGGCCGGCGCCTATCTGGGCATGGCGCAGCTGTTCTCCTATCCGAATCCGGAAACGTGGCAGCGTCTGGTGGAGTATGGACTGATCGACCCGACGCTCGGCCAGGAAGTCCTGGCGGCCGACTACCTGGCCGCCTTCGAACTGGGACGCGGCAAGTCGCCGGTGCCTCTGTTCGAAGGCATGCACCGGGGGGATCTGGGGCGTGAGGGCATACTCGAAGATCTCTTGCGCTTCTACGAGTTCTTCGACGTCAAGCTGTCCGAGATTGATCGGGAGTATCCGGATCATCTCGTCACCGAACTTGAATTTCTCGCTTGGCTGTGCATGCGGGAACAGGCGGCAGAGCAGAAGGGCGGCGATGCGGAGTCCTTCCGGCGCGCGGCGCGGGACTTCCTCGACAGACACCTGACGGCCTGGCTGCCGACATTTCGCCGCAAGCTGGAAGCGACCGACAGCCCGTATGTGCAACACGTCACGGCGCTCGCCGAACTGGTGGAAACCCACCGCGGCCGGCTCGGCAGCGAAACCCAATAATCGGGAGATACACATGAAGCCAATCAATCTGATCAAGCAAGCAGGGGCGCTCGCCATTGTTACAGCCGCCGCTACGATCGGGCTCGCTGCCACCGCAGTGCAGGCCGCTCCCGCGTCGAAGACGATTCGCGTGCTCTCTGCAGCCGGTGTGGACGCCGCTTCACCCGAGGCGGCGATCTGGAAGAAGGCACCAGCCACCCAGGTCGCCTTGCAGGCGGCCTTTCCGGGGCATGGCTCGATCGTCGGCACGCCC
>JAXMJU010000075.1:0-4211 GCA_034376265.1 Sulfuritalea sp. | reverse complement strand
CGATCGTAGAAGCCGGCCGTGTAGCCGCGATTGGCGAGGCCGTCGAGCTGGCCGATCAGTCGTGCGTCGAAGGGGCGGCCGGCGACGGCGTCGTCGATCGCGCGGCGGTAGCTCTGGCAGGTTCGCGCGACGTAGTAGGGCGACTTGGTGCGGCCTTCGATTTTCAGCGAATCGACGCCGATCTCGGTCAGCTTCGCCACGTATTCGATGGCGCGCAGGTCCTTTGAGTTGAGGATGTAGCTGCCGTGCTCGTCTTCCTCGATCGGCATGTATTCGCCGGGGCGTTCCTTCTCTTCGAGCAGCCAGGTCGCGCCGGGACGGCGCAGCGCGGTCGGTTTCGCGGGAGCCGTGGTTGCCGGGCGCGGCGCGGCGAGGCTGACGTCGCCGCTGCCGTCTGCGCTGCCTTCATGCAGCTTGTAGTCCCAGCGGCAGGAATTGGTGCAGCTGCCCTGATTCGGGTCGCGGTGGTTGAAGTAGCCCGAGAGCAGGCAGCGGCCCGAATAGGCGATGCACAGCGCGCCGTGCACGAAGACTTCGAGTTCCGTGTCCGGGCATTCCTGGCGGATTTCGGCGACTTCGTCGAGCGACAGTTCGCGCGACAGGATCACGCGCGTGACGCCGACACTGCGCCAGAATTTCACGGCGGCGTGGTTCACGGTGTTGGCCTGCACCGAAAGGTGGATCGGCATCTGCGGCCAGCGCTCGCGGATCATCGCCATCAGGCCGGGGTCGGCCATGATCAGCGCGTCGGGCTGGAGCGCCATGACCGGCGCCATGTCGTCGAGATAGGTTTTCAGCTTGGCGTTGTGCGGCAGGATGTTGCTGACCAGATAGAAATGCGCGCCGCGCGCATGGGTCAGCGCGATGCCCTCGGCGAGGTTTTCCAGCGTGCCGAAATCGTTGTTGCGCACGCGCAGGCTGTAGCGCGGCTGGCCGGCGTAGATCGCCGTGGCGCCGAAATCCAGCGCGGTGCGCGCCATCAGCAGCGAACCGGCCGGCGCCAGCAGTTCGGGGGCCTTCATCAAAGAGTTGGCGCTGGCGATACGGCGCGCAGGTCGACGGTCACCGTTCCGGCGCTCGCCAGCTCGGTTTCCAGCGCGCGCAGCAGCACCCAGGGCCGCAGCGACCACGAGGAGTAGTTCTTGTTGGCGATGTGGAGCGTGTACATGGAACCTAGACCCGGATCGTCTCGTCCAGCGTGATATCGACCATCAGATCGTTGGAGATGCGCTCCAGTTCCCCGGTCAGGGCACCGACGTCGAGATCGGGCGCGGCGGTCAGTTCGGCCACGGCATGGAACAGCACGGCGGCCGACATCGGCGCGCTCGAGGTGTGGGTCTCCAGGTTTTCGACATTGACCGCGTGATGCGCCAGGACCTGCGACACCTCGCGCACGATGCCGATGCGGTCGTGGCCGACCAGCGCGAGCTTCAATCGCCGCGTGTTGGCAACCCCGGTCAGCGCCGACTTTTGCGGCAGCGCCGACTCGATGCTGACTTTCAGTCCGGCGAGCTGGCCGAGCGCGTCGCGCAGCGCATCGGCTTGCGCCGCATCGACGCTGATCTCGACGATGCCGGCGCACTTGCCGGCCAGTTGCGCCATCGAGGATTCCAGCCAGTTGCCCTGGTGGGCGCTGATCGCGGCCGAGAGTTCGCCGACCAGGCCGGGGCGGTCGTCGCCGATGACGGTGAGAACGAGATGTTGTGCCATGGTCTTCCGTTCGAAAGTTATGGGTTGAGATGTGCTTCAGGTGCTGCCGAGTTTCTTGACGACAGTCACGCCAGGCAGATTTGCAAAATGCGCGTCACAGGTCAGTAGATCGGCGCCGGAATCGCGCGCCGTCGCGTACACCACGGCATCGGCGGTGGCCAGCTTGTATTGGCGATGCAGGTCGGCCGCCAGCAGTGCAATTCGCGTGTCGAGCGGCGCCACCACGCATTTCTGCGTAAAGGCGATCATCTGGTCGGCCTGATCTTCGCCGACTTCCCGCGCCAGCCATTTCGCCAGCTCCAACTGCACGATGGTGGGCACGATGCATTCGGACTTGTCGGGAATCGCGCGCGCCAGTTTCTTGCCCAAAGGGCTTCCCACCAGCCATTCGATCCATACCGACGTGTCGATGACGCGCATCAATAACGGTCCTGGCGGTCGCGATACCCCTCGGTTGTCGCGCCGCGTGCGATGCCGGCGAGTTGCTTCAGCTCGGGCACCGGCATGAGCAACACACCCTTGCCCTTGGGGATGAAAACGAACTCCTGGCCGGCTTTCCAGTGCAGATCGTCGCGAATGGCTTTGGGCACGGAAATTTGGTATTTGCTTGACAGAGTGGCTGTCGGAGCCATTGTCTTACCTTTATTCAATCGATTGATGGCGGGTAAGAATACCACGGCGGAGCGCTGGCAGCGAAGTCTTGGCGGGAACTTGATGCAAGCATCGCGACAAATCTGGACGTGCTTGCAATGAACCAGGGAAAAACGTCAGGTAACCGGGCATTGCCGGCTTGTGCGTACGCGGGGAAAGCGAAAAAGCGCTGCAGCGCCCTGGCCGGGAGGGGATTCCGGCACTAAGGGAGGAGGGGGGGGTGGGGCGCTGCAGCTAAGGGGAGGGTTAAATCAGGATGCGGCGCCGGCGATTGCCGGGACCACCTTCGGGAATTCGGGCGCGGCACTGCGCTGGGTCAGGGTCGGGGTGGCCGCCTCGGATGCCAGCGAGCGTACGTCACCTGAAATCTCGCCGCCTTCCTCGATCAGGATCTTGCCGTAGCGGATGGTGCCGCTGACGCGTCCGGTGGCGTGGATGATCAACTGGCTGCGGGCGGTGAGTTCGCCCTCGAAACGGCCGTGGATTTCGGCGACGTCGATACCGACCTTGCCCGAGAAGGAACCATTGCCGGCGATGTTGATGACCCGACTGTCCATCGTCGCTTCGACGCGGCCTTCGACGACCAGGGTGTCGCAATCGAGGATCTCGGCGCCCTTGAGCTTGACGTCGGGCCCGACCATGAGGCGGTTGGCGGAAACGCTTTCGTGGCTCTTGGTGGCCTTCGCCTCGGCGGCTGCCGGCGTCGCGGTCGCCGCATTGGCCGCGTTCAGGCTGCTGGCGGCAGTGCCGGTCGGGCTGGTGCTGCTGCTGGCGTTCTGGCTGTATCCGGCAAGACGCGGGTCACGAGTGATGACGTTGTCTTCACGTTTGTTGCTGAACAGATTCGATTTTGTGAGCATGGGTTCTCCTTGGGCCGATTGGCGCCGCTTGCCCTTCGGGCGGCAAGCGGCACGCTATGGCCATCAGCAAGCGCCGTGCCGGGCGTCTTTTATCAATGAATACAATAAATTGTCGCCATTGGTCGGGGCGCGGTGAGTGAGGGCCTGTCGGCCTGTGGCGACAAGATTCCATGCCGAATCGGCAAGCGGCTGTTTATCCAAAGAAAATTATGTCGCCGATGAGCGACGGTGGCTGGCGCGGCTGTTCGGCGCCGTTTCGGGCGATCAATCCGGCGTCGCAAAAAATGCGGGCCGTACATCGACGATGCACGGCCCGGTATTTCTGCCCTGTCCCGGGCGTCTCGTCAGGGGCTGGGTACGCAGCCGCAAAACAGGTTGCGGTCGCCGTACACGTCGTCGATGCGATTCACATAAGGCCAGAACTTGTTCTCCGCCACCCAGGGCAGCGGGAACACCGCCTGCTCGCGCGAGTAGGGCCGCGTCCAGTCGCCGACCAGGTCGGCCTCGGTGTGCGGCGCCTGCTTGAGCGGGCTGGCGTCGAGCGTCCATTCGCCGTTTTCGATCTGGCGGATTTCGTCGCGGATTGCGATCATCGCGGCGCAGAAGCGGTCGAGCTCGGCCTTGTCCTCGGACTCCGTGGGTTCCACCATCAGCGTGCCGCCGACCGGGAAGCTCACCGTCGGCGCGTGGAAGCCGTAGTCCATCAGGCGCTTGGCGATGTCGGTTTCGGCAACGCCGGTCTGCGCCTTGATGGCGCGCACGTCGAGGATGCACTCGTGGGCGACGCGGCCTTGGCTGCCGCTGTAGAGCACCGGGTAGTGGTCCTTGAGTTTCGCCGCGACATAGTTGGCGTTGAGGATCGCGATCTCGGTGGCGCGGGTGAGGCCCGTGCCGCCCATCATCGTGATGTACATCCAGGAGATCGGCAGGATCGAGGCCGAACCCCAGGGTGCGGCGGATACCGACCCCAGGCCCCCCCCCCCCCCCCCC
>JAXMJU010000074.1:0-19185 GCA_034376265.1 Sulfuritalea sp. | reverse complement strand
GACGATGTTGACCGCCGGCTGGATGTCGGGGTTGCCCGCCTTGCCTATGGTCGCAATGCGGCCGTTCTTGATGCCGATGTCGGCCTTGACCACGCCCCAATGGTCGACGATCAGGGCGTTGGTGATCACCGTGTCGGCTGTGTCCTTGGAGGCGCGCTGGCTCTGACCCATGCCGTCGCGGATCACCTTGCCGCCGCCGAACTTCACTTCCTCGCCGGGGATGGTGTAGTCCTTTTCCACTTCGATCCAGAGTTCGGTGTCGGCAAGTCTGACGCGGTCGCCGGTGGTCGGGCCGAACATTTCGGCATAGGCTTGTCGGGTGATTTTCATTTCGGTTGCTCCATTGGGCTGCGCGCGCCAAGGGTGGTAGGGGACCGCCGCTGCTCGTGTCCTCCGAGCCTGGCTGCGCCAGGCTCTCCCCCTTTACCTCGCTGCGTCGGTCCCCCACCACCCTTGGCGGGAAGCGCTTCTGCTTTGCGACCGCAATACTGCGAAAGCGTCACCCGCTCGGGAGGGTGGGGTGCTCTGCAAAGCGAAGTAAAGAAGGAGGCGCCGGCCGAAGGCCGGTGCCGGGTGACATGAGCGGCGCAGTGCACCCCGCCGTCCCGAGCGCGCACCAGCGTGAACACATCAAGCGGTTTCATTTCAACGCCCCCTGCACCCGGCCCTGAAAACCATACACCTTGCGCTCGCCAGCGTAGTCGACCAGCTCCACGCTGCGCGTCTGCCCCGGCTCGAAGCGCACCGCCGTGCCGGCCGCGATGTTGAGCCGCATGCCGCGCGCCGCGGCGCGATCGAAGGCCAGCGCTTCGTTGGTCTCGAAGAAGTGATAGTGCGAGCCGACCTGGATCGGCCGGTCGCCGCTGTTGGCGACCTCGATGGTCAAGGTGCGGCGGCCGGCATTGAGTTCGATCTCGCCGGCTTCTATTTTCATTTCGCCTGGAATCATGTGCTGCCTCCTTCTGCGTTCATGGCTGTTCGTCTGCGGCGTCGAGAAATTCGCGGATCACGGCAATCTGCTCGGCGCCGGCCAGCGCCGGCGCATGGCCGACGCCGGGGAACTCGACGACCTTCAGATTCGGCTTGCGCCGCTGCATCTCCGCCACGGTCTCGCGCGGCAGCACCTCGGAATCCTCGCCGCGCAGCACCAGCACCGGGCAACGCACGGCCTCCCAGGCCGCCCAGAGGTCGATGCCGCGCAGGAATTCGGGACCGATCGGCAGTTCCGGATCGCGGTGCACCGGCAAGCCGCGACTGATGTCCGGGTCGTAGCGCAGGCGATAGCCGCCCCCCGCGTCGGGCACTGCGGCATGCTCGGCCAGGTGGCGCCAGAAATCCTCGTCGAGCGCGCCGAAGCTGCTGCAGGCCTGGCGCACCCAGGCCTCGACGCTGGCGAAGTCGGCGAAGCGGGTCTCGCCGCCGATATGGCCCTTGAGCCGGATCAGCGCATTCCAGGGCACGAAGGGACCGACGTCGTTCAGCACCAGACGACGGATCGGCGAACCCGGTTTGGCGGCAAGCAGCATGCCGATCAAGCCACCCATCGAGGTGCCGACCCAGTCCAGCGTGGCCGCCGGCCGTTGCCCGCGCAAGCGCGCCTGCAGGCTTTCCAGCAGGCCGCCGGGAGCCGGCGTGGTGACGCGCGCGATCAGCGCCGCGGCGTCGCCCAGGTAGGTGCCGAAGCTGTAGCCGGACTTGTCGTCGAGCCAGTCGCTGTCGCCGCGCCCCACCACGTCCATGCAGACCACGCGGTGATCGCTCTCCAGCGCGGCGGCGAGCCGGTCGAAGTCGCGGCAGTTGCGCGACAGGCCATGGACGCAGAGCACCACGCGCGGATTGCGGGTGTCGCCCCAGTCGGTATAGGCGATGCGGTGGAAGCCGTCCGGGCCGAGGCTGAGGAAGCTCTGCTGGGACAGGGTCATGTCAGGCTCAAACGATGGGGTGGTGCACGGTGACCAGTTTGGTGCCGTCGGGAAAGGTTGCCTCGACCTGGATCTCGGGAATCATCTCCGGCACGCCTTCCATCACCTCGTCGCGGCGCAGCAGCGTCGCGCCGTAGCTCATCAGTTCGGCCACCGACTGCCCGTCGCGTGCACCTTCGAGGATGGCGGCCGTGATGAAGGCCACCGCCTCCGGGTAGTTGAGCTTGAGCCCGCGTCCCTTGCGGCGTTCGGCCAGCAGCGCGGCGGTGAAGATCAGCAGCTTGTCTTTTTCGCGTGGCGTGAGTTCCATTGGCTCAAACCTTCCATCTAAACAGGCACTATCGCCTCGAAATTTAACTCGTAGTTGTTGCGGTCCGGTGAAGCCTTCAACACGACAGCCCGCGACAAACCAGGAATTGAGGTCCTTGCTTTACATACTCCATCCGAGACCTCCGATGACGCCCGGCAGCCGACAATGATCTTTGTTACTGATTCATGCGGATAGGCAAAGAGGTGAATCTCCTCGCCTTCCTTTGTCACTTCCACCTTGCCCGCGCTAAGGCCGGCAAACATCCTCCACTCGTTTTCGCGACTCCAATCTTCCCCCTTCGTGAGAAAAATGTCCTCCGCCCGCAAACCGGAGAAAGTTAGCTTTGGCCTGTCGCAATACGTTACTTCCTTCAGATGGCAAGGCTGCCCCGAGCCGGCATCATTAGAACTGAAAAACGCATGAGAAGTGTCGAAGCCGATAACCACTCCCTTATGGCTATCGGCGTAATGAGCCCACATCGTTAAGTTACGATCACTGTCAGTCAAACACAGAACTCCGATACTCATTTCGATTCGCTCTTCAAGTGCCATTCTCAGGAAAGGAGATAGCCATTGAGCGGAAGTCGTCACTCCCGCCTGAATCCCGGGTATGGGTTCTGTTCTAAATCGCAAATATTCCTCAAATGGCATTGCAGACTTGATACACACATGGGACTTCTCGTACTCATCCTTGATTACGTCCGGATTCTTTTCTCGCATCGACTCATCAAGCTGATCAGAAGGCGCCAAGCCAATGATGTTTGGCTTCATCTCAAACGGATCATTGAATGCCCTCGCCGGAGAGAAGCGGATCAAGCCTGTTTCCAAGACTTTCAGACCTACCTCTGCGTTGAAGTACTTGTAGAGTTCCATTGCCGTCAGGTATTCCAGATGCCGCCTCGTTCGCGCCTACAACCCGGCGGTGAGATCGTGCAGGCTTTGCGGTGTGACGCCAAGGATCAGCAATTGGGCTCTCACCGTCTCGTCGATGCCGGGCGCTATGGCGACAAACTCCATTCGCCAGTCCGCAAACCGGGTGTGCGAATCCAGGAAGCGGCCGGCACTGCGCTTGAGCGCATCCACCGCGCCGGGCAGGCGTTCGGGATTGCGCTTGCAGGTGCCAAAACGGAGTCTGCGCTCGTCCTCGTTCACCGCCACCAGATCGATTTCCACGTCGGCCCGGTCCCAATAGCCGCGAATGCGCTCGCTCAGGGGGAAATCCCCCAGGCCGAGACGGCTGCGCTCCTCATAGAGTTGGCCAGCGAGGTCTTCAAACGCATGCCCTTCCACATCGGCCAGCCGCTCGTCTGCCTGGTTGATCAGGGCATCCACCGGCCGAAAAGCCACCGCCGACACGGGACGCTGCAATGCGGACAGCCAGGCACGCAGGAAGTTGTCGCGAATGTAATAGCGGCCGCTGCGCGCCCGCGGCGGCGAAAAGATCGGCAAGCGCCGTTCGATCATGCGGTAGCGCTCGGACAGAATTTTCAGGTACCCGCCGACCTGGCGCACTTCGCCGGGGCCGGACAGGTCGGCCATCGCCGCCTCGATATCGGCATTGGTGCAGCCTGGGTGCTTTGCCAGGAATTGCAGCACCATGTCGTAACGGCCGCGAAGTTCGCGCAGGAACCAGTTGTCGGCCTCGTTGCGTAGCGGCGAGGAACTGGAGAAAAACAGGCTGCGCAACAAATGCTTGCGCCCGGCACCGAGCACGCCCTGTTCGTAGGCATCGCGGTAGAACTTCGGCACGCCCTCGAAAAGATTCCAGAGAAACAGCAGCCGCGCCGGGTTGTCGTCGGCATGGACTCGCAGAATTTCCAGCACCGACCCGATGTCGAGATGGCCCAGTTCCAGCGTATCCGTCGCGCGGTTGAACAATGGCGCATCCCTGTCCTCCAGCAATGCCGTCATTTCGGCGTGCAGCGAACCCAGCACGATCAGGCCACCGGGGATGTCCGCCGCCCGCATCGCGAGCCGATCCACTTCCGCCTGCAACAGGGAACAAAAGTCGGCAAGCTGCTTGCGGTGAAAATACTGGAACTCGTCGAGGGCCACGACATAGCCGTCCGCCGCCAGCCGACCGATGAGTTGTGCCAGTTCGCCGAGGCTCGTCACCCGCGCATCGATGCCGAAGGTTTCCAGGTAGCCGTTGCAGGCCGCCACCACGCCTGCCGGGTCCGAATCGGGTATCTGCACATAGAGCGTTTTGGCAATGCCTGCACCCCGCAGAGCCTCCTGGATCAGTGCCGTTTTGCCGATCCGCCGCCGGCCGGAAATCTGCAAGAAAAACCAGCGCCGTCGCTCCAGAATCCGCTGCATCTGCTGCAACTCGGAACGACGGCCGTAGAACGACCAGGGAACGTCATTTGCCATGTCAATTGGGCAGGCGAAGTTAATATAAAAGTTTTTACATTAAATCAATAAGTGATGCAAGCTTTTGTTGTATATGTACTAAATAACAACCTACAATGAGCGATAAGGCACCGCGGCGGCGGAACTTTGAGGGCGGCTCGGCATATCCGGCGCCGTTCCGCCAACGCCGACTTTTGCGGGCGCGCTTTCCAATTTCATGTATTCCAGATGCGCGGCACGGTAGCTTCGCGGCCGATCATGATTGGCCGCAAGTGTTGCCAGAGCATGACGAACCATACACGCGCGGCCTGCGCGGAATGGCCGAGATAGCGGCCGACAAAGAGCTGCGGCATGGCGCTGACGCCGCAGCGGGCGCCCGCTTCATTCGCGGCGACGGCGCGGCAGGCGCGCAGGGTTTCCGGCGCGATGTCGCTGCCGGCGACCAGCACGGTGCTGCAGACGCTGTAGCCGGCCAGGCCGATCGGCGAATGCAGCAAGGGCGAGCCGCCTTCGATGAGGCCGCGCTCGCGCCACAGCAGCTTGCCGGCGAGGCGGATGTCGCTGGCGAGATGCAGGCTGCCGCGCTCGAAAGCCTCGCCGCTGGCGCGGCGGCCGAGGCAGAGGGTTTCGACGCCGATGTAGCGCGCGCCCTCTTCCAGATCCACCGTGGTGTGCATGCGCGCGGCGGCACCGGAGAAGACGATGCTCTCCTGCGGCAGCCATTCCGCCGTGGCGCCAGCGCCAACTTTCAGGCGCACGGCTTGCTCCGCCCATGGCCCGGCCGAGCGATACCACTTGCCGGCACCCGGCGTGGTGAGCAGGGCCTGCGCCCCGGCGCCGACCCCGATATCGATCTGCAGCCGATCGCCGCCGGCGATGCCGGCCGGCGGATGCAGCACGATGACGTGGCACACCCCCGGCCCTTCGGGATATAGCGCCTTCTGCACGCGCAGCGGGCCGCTATGCTCGCGGCGCACCAGCAGGGTGGACTCGCCGCGCCGCTCGAAGCCGAGATCGAGCGAGGCCTGCCAGCAGGGCGTGATCGGGTCGGCGCAGGGTGGGGAATGCGGCATCGGCGAATCATAGCGCCGCTTTAGACCGCGAGCATGTCTCGCACACCGTCGGCCTCCATGTTTCTACCTGCGCCGCGCGCGATGATCTCGCCGCGCTCCATGACCAGGTACTGGTCGGCCAGGCTCGCCGCGAAATCGTAGTACTGCTCGACCAGCAGGATGGCCATGTTGCCCTCGGCCGCCAGGCTGCGGATGGCGCGCTCGATGTCCTTGATGATCGAGGGCTGGATGCCTTCGGTCGGCTCGTCGAGGATCAAGAGGCGCGGACCGAAAGCCAGTGCGCGGCCGATCGCCAGCTGCTGCTGCTGGCCGCCGGAGAGGTCGCCACCGCGCCGCTTGAGCATCTGCTGCAGGACCGGGAACATCTCGAAAATTCGCTCCGGTATCGGCGTGCCGCCGGGTCGCGTGGCGAGGCCCATCTGCAGGTTTTCCAGCACCGTCAGGCGCGGGAAGATCTCGCGGCCCTGCGGCACATAGCCGATGCCGGCTTGCACGCGCTGGTGTGAAGGCGCCCGCGTAAGTTCGCGGCCGTCGACGGAAATGCTGCCGGTCTTCGACGGCACCAGGCCCATCAGGACCTTGAGCAGCGTGGTCTTGCCGACGCCGTTCCTGCCGAGCACGGTGGTCACCTTGCCGATCGGCGCGGCGAACGAAACGTCGCGCAGGATATGGCTGCCGCTGTAGAACTGGTTGAGTTTGTCGACTTTGAGCATGATTTGTTGGCCCGCCTTCGGCTCAGCGCCCCAGATACACTTCGATCACGCGCTGGTCGTTCTGCACCGTGGCGAGGTCGCCTTCGGCCAGCACCGAGCCTTCGTGCAGCACGGTGACCACGCCGCCGAGTTGGGCGATGAAGGCCATGTCGTGCTCGACCACGACCAGCGAATGCTTGCCGGCCAGCGACTTGAACAGCTCGCCGGTGCGTGCGGTCTCGTCGTCGGTCATGCCGGCCACCGGTTCGTCGAGTAGCAGCAGCTTCGGATCCTGCATCAGCAGCATGCCGATTTCCAGCCACTGCTTCTGGCCGTGCGAGAGCAGGCCGGCCTGGCGCTCGGCCTCGTGGTCGAGGCGGATCAGGCGCAGGGTGTCGGCGATCTTGTCGCGCGCGTCGCCATCCAGCCAGGCGAAGAGGCTGGTGCGCGCGCGCTTGTCTGTTTTCATGGCCAGTTCGAGGTTCTCGAACACCGTCAGGTTTTCGAAGATGGTCGGCTTCTGGAACTTGCGGCCGATACCGAGATGGGCGATCTCGGCTTCCGCCATGCGGCGCACGTCGATGTCCTGGTCGAACAGCACCTTGCCGCGGTCGGCCCGCGTCTTGCCGGTGATGACGTCCATCATCGTCGTCTTGCCGGCACCGTTGGGACCGATGATGCAGCGCAGTTCACCCTCCTCGATGTCCAGCGAGAGTTCGTTCAGGGCGCGGAAACCGTCGAAGCTGACGGTGACTTCGTGCAGTAGCAGGATGCTCGGCGCGCTCACGCTGTCGCTCCCGCGCGCTTCCCGCGCAACTTGCGCCACAAGCCGACCACGCCGTCCGGCAACCACAGCGTGACGCCGACGAACAGGGCGCCGAGGAAGAACAGCCAGTATTCGGGGAAGGCCACGGTGAAGTAGCTCTTTGCCAGATTCACGATGAAGGCGCCGAGCACCGGCCCGATCAGCGTGGCGCGGCCGCCGACCGCGACCCAGATCGCGATTTCGATGGAATTTGCCGGCGACATCTCGCCCGGGTTGATGATGCCGACCTGCGGCACGTAGAGCGCGCCGGCGATGCCGCACAAGAGCGCCGACAGGGTCCAGATGAAGAGCTTGTAGTAGAGCGGGTTGTAGCCGATGAACATGACGCGCGACTCGGCATCGCGAATCGCCGCGAGCACCCGGCCGAGCTTCGACGTAACGATGTAGCGGCCGAGCACCAGCGTCGCCAGCAGCGTCAGCGCGGTCAGCGCGAACAGCGCCACGCGGGTTTCCGGCGCGGTGATGCTATAGCCGAGGATGCGTTTGAAGTCGGTGAAGCCGTTGTTGCCGCCGAAGCCGGTTTCGTTGCGGAAGAAGAACAGCATTGCGGCAAACACCAGGGCCTGGGTGATGATCGAGAAATACACGCCCTTGATGCGCGAGCGGAAGGCGAAGAAGCCGAAGATCAAGGCCACCAGCGCCGGCACCACCAGCACCAGCAGGATGGACCAGAGGAAGGAATCCGAGCCGGTCCAGTACCAGGGCAGCGCCTTCCAGTCGAGGAAGACCATGAAGTCGGGCAGGTCCGACTGGTAGGAACCGTCGCGCCCGATCTGGCGCATCAAATACATGCCGAAGGCATAGCCGCCGAGGGCGAAGAACAGGCCGTGGCCGAGCGAGAGGATGCCCGTGTAACCCCAGATCAGGTCCATCGCCACGGCGACGATGGCGTAGCACATGATCTTGCCGACCAGGGTGATGACATAGGCCGAGACATGGAAGGGATGGTCAGCCGGCAGCAGCAGGTGCAGCGCCGGGAGCAGCACCAGCGCGATCGCCGCGGCGATGGCGATCGCGAGCCAGCCCTGTTTCGGCGTGGCACCGAAGAAGCGGACGATGAAGGGTGTGCGTTTCATGTCAGTTCTCGACAAAACGGCCCTTGAGGGCAAAGAGGCCCTGCGGACGCTTCTGGATGAACATGATGATGAACACCAGCACCACGATCTTGGCGATCACGGCGCCGGCCCAGCTTTCGATGAACTTGGTGACTATCCCTAAGCCCAGCGCGGCCCACACCGCACCGGCCAACTGGCCGACGCCACCCAGCACCACCACCATGAAGGAATCGACGATGTAGCCTTGGCCCATGTCGGGACCGACGTTGGCGATCTGCGACAGGGCGACGCCGCCGAGGCCCGCGATGCCGGCGCCGAGGGCGAAGGCCACCGTGTCGATGCGCCCCGTCGGCACGCCGACGCAGCCGGCCATGGCGCGGTTCTGCGTCACGGCACGGACGAACATGCCCAGCCGCGTCCTGTTCATCAGCACCCAGACCAGGGCCAGCACGAACAGCGCGAAGCCGACTATGACGATGCGATTGAGCGGCAACACGATAGAAGGAAGAATCTCCAGGCCGCCCGACATCCAGGACGGATTGGCGACTTCGACGTTCTGCGCGCCGAAGATCACGCGCGCGGCCTGGATCAGCATCAGCGACAGGCCCCAGGTGGCGAGCAGGGTTTCCAGCGCGCGGCCGTAGAGCCAGCGGATCACCGTGCGTTCCAGCAGCACGCCGACCGCGGCCGCGGCGAAGAAGGCCACCGGCACGGCGGCCAGCAGATACCAGTCGACGTGCTCTGGAAAATGCGTGCGGAAGATTCCCTGGATCGCGTAAGTGGCATAGGCGCCGACCATCAGCAGCTCGCCATGGGCCATGTTGATCACGCCCATCACGCCATAGGTGATGGCGAGGCCCAACGCAGCGAGCAGCAGGATGCTGCCCAGCGAGAGGCCGGAGAAAACGCGGCCGACGGTCTCGGCCAGGGTCAGGCGGTCCTTGACTGCAAGGTAGGACTGGAAGGCGGCGCGGCGGACCTCGGTTTCCGGTTCGTTGGCAGGCTCGCTCTGGGCCTTGAGCTGGGCCTGGGTGTTCGGATCGGCGCTGCTCGCCAGCGCCTTGGCGGCGGCGATGCGCAGCTGCGGATCGGCATCCTTGAGCGTTGCGAGCGCATGCGCCTCGACCAGCAGGGCGCGGATCTTCGGCTCGGTCTCGCGGTCGCGCGCCTTGGCCAGCATCGGCGCCATGGCGGCATCGACATTGCTGGCGATTTCCTTGACCGCCGCAAAGCGCACCGTCACGTCGGGATCGATGAGCTTGAGCACGGCCAGCGCACTTTCGAGCTCGCGCCGCACGCGGTTGTTGATCGTGATGTCCTCGCCCTGGTCGTCCTTCAGCGTGCCGTCGGCGAGCTGCTGCAGCACGGCGAGCGCTTCCGGCGAAGCGGTCAGCGCGAGCGTCTGGATCGCTGCAATCTTGTCGTCCGACTCCTCGGCGGCGAGCTGGCGCAGCACGGCCGGGTCCGGCGCCGCATGGACGGCGAGGCTCAGGCAGCACAGCAGGGCGAGGATGAGATTGCGCATTTTTTGGAAAGTCGGCGCTGACGGTACGGCGTTTGCCAAAGCAAGATCGCAAGACCAGGAATGGGCTCGTCATTCCGGGCTTGACCCGGAATCCAGGAGCACTAGGGACGCCCTTCTGGATTCCCGCTTGCGCGGGAATGACGAATCGCTTATGCGATTACAACGCCCTTACTTGCCCTCGGGTTCGCCCTTCTTCTTGTCGTTGCCGGCAATGTAGGGCGACCACGGCGCGGCCTTGACCGGGCCCTTGGTTTTCCACACCACGTTGAACTGGCCGTCGGCCTTCACTTCGCCGATCAGCACCGGCTTGTGCAGGTGATGGTTCTTCGGGTCCATCTGGATCTCGAAGCCGGACGGCGCCTTGAACTTCTGGCCGCCCACCGCCGCGATCACCTTGTTGACATCGGTGCTCTTGGCCTTCTCCACCGCCTGCTTCCACATGTGGATGCCGACGTAGGTGGCTTCCATCGGGTCGTTGGTGACGACGGTGTCGGCCTTGGGCAGCTTCTGCTTCTTGGCCCAGTCCTTGTACATCTTGATGAAGGCGTCATTGGCCGGATTTTTCACCGACTGGAAGTAATTCCAGGCGGCCAGATGCCCGACCAGCGGTTTGGTATCGACGCCGCGCAACTCCTCCTCGCCGACCGAGAAGGCCACCACCGGCACGTCCGTGGCCTTGAGGCCGGCGTTGCCGAGTTCCTTGTAGAAGGGCACGTTGGAATCGCCGTTGATGGTCGACACCACGGCGGTCTTCTTGCCTTCGCCGGCAAACTTCTTGATCTTGGCGATGATGGTCTGGTAGTCGGAATGGCCGAAGGGGGTGTACTCCTCCATGATGTCGGCTTCGGCGACGCCCTTCGATTTCAGGAAGGCGCGCAGGATCTTGTTGGTGGTGCGCGGATAGACGTAGTCGGTGCCGAGCAGGACCCAGCGCTTGGCCGAGCCGCCGTCCTTGCTCATCAGGTATTCGACGGCGGGGATGGCCTGCTGGTTGGGCGCGGCGCCGGTGTAGAAGACGTTCTTTTCGAGTTCCTCGCCTTCATATTGCACGGGGTAGAACAACAGGCCATTGAGCTCCTTGAACACCGGGTTCACCGACTTGCGCGAGACCGAAGTCCAGCAGCCGAAGACCACCGCGACCTTGTCCTGGGTCAGCAGTTGGCGCGCCTTCTCGGCGAACAATGGCCAGTTGGAGGCCGGGTCGACGACAACGGCTTCGAGCTGCTTGCCCATCACGCCGCCCTTGGCGTTGATTTCGGCGATGGTCATCAGCGCGGTTTCCTTCAGCGCGGTTTCCGAAATGGCCATGGTGCCGGAGAGGGAATGCAGGATGCCGACCTTGATGGTGTCGGCGGCGACCGCGGGCTGAGTGACGAAACCGGCGGCGGCGAGGGCGAGGGTAAGGGCCGTGGCCTTGACGAAATTGCGACGTTGCATGGTGTTCCCCTTTCAATGGATTTGAGCGGACCGACCGTCTGGATTGAAACGGTGCAGTCCTTCCATAGCGAAGGGCGTGCCATGCCATTGGCAGTATCGCGGGAACGGTCGCAATCGGCCGCTGCGGCTGGTTTAAGCCGGAATAGCCAGTTCAAAACGGGAACGCCAGGGACGCACCAGTATGGCGTTGCAGAGAAATTCCTCTGCTCCCTATTGGTGCGTCGGCTGCCGTCCCGGCAAGAAACCACTATGCATACAGGGTGGCTACTTCTTCTTGCGCGCCGCTGTCTTGCGTGGTTTCGCCAGGGCCTCGGCGGGCGCTTCCGGTTTCGGCGGCTGGTCGCCGATCACGCCCTTGAGCGGGCAAATCTTGAAGGCCGGGCATTTCTGGCAGCCGGCGACGATGGCAATCGGACAAAGCGTCATGGGAATTCCTTCTGCTGATGACTGGAACCCGACAGTATGCGCGTGCCGACGCCGGAAGCCAGTCTGTTTTGCCTAAAGCGGATAAGCCCTATCGCGATGCCGGACGGCGTGCATCCGCGCCTGCCTCAGCGCGGCGGCAGCGACCTTGCGCTGCGGCGCCGCCTGCCGGGCGGCGGGCGGGCTCTGCACCATCACCTGCGTGGCGCGGCGCCACAGCTTGGGCCACATGTCGTCCAGCGCATCGCCGAACAGGGCCTCGGCGTCGACCGGCAACAGATACCAATCGCCGCGATCGATTTCATGCTCCAGTTGATCCGGTGCCCAACTGGCGAAACCGCTGAACACACGCAGGCGCGTCACCGGTGTCGGCGCCGCCAGCAGCTTGTGCAGGCTGCCGCCGTCGCTGCTGAGGAACAACTGCTCCGCCATGGCGATCGCCGCCGCCGGTTCCTCCGCACTGCGCACCAGGAACACGATCCGCCCCTCTGCCACCGGTCCGCCGTAATGCAGGTGGTGCTCTGCGGCCTGCTTCAGCTTGGGAAACAGGCGGTCGAGGGGCACGCCGAGGCTACGGTTGACAATCACGCCGAGGGTCGAGTTGCTGCTGCCATGCCGCGTCACCAGCACCACGCTTTGCTGGAAGCGCGGGTCGGCGATCCCCTCGGCCGCGATCAGCAGCACGGAACTGGCGCCTTCGACATCGGCGGCGCGCAAGGGCGCGCCGCAAAGCCACAGCGTGGCAATCAATGCCGACCAGGAGATGAAACGGCGACGCATGGGCAGGCGTCTCTGGAGCGGGGCAGGCCGGAATCAGGCCACCACGGCCGACGGCGGCACCGGCATGGCGCGCCGGTCGAGCAAGGCCATCCAGCCGCGAATCACGCGGTAGAGCACCCACAGCCCGGTACCGACGATGACCATGAAGGCCGCCGGAATGCCGATCAGGGTGAAGGCCAGGAGGCCCGCCACCAGCAGCCACAAGGCGGCGAACCAGAAGCTGCGCAGCTGCCAGCGCCAGTGGCTGGCCAGCCAGGTGCCGCGCACCTTGTCGCGGGTGACGTAATTGATGATCACGGCGATGATCGACGGCCAGCCGAAGACGAAGGCGCCGATGATGGTGGCCGAACTCAGGATGCCGGACGCCGCCGAAACCGCATGCAGCCCGTACATCACATGGCACCAGGCACGCGGCCCGTCCAGCGGGTCGTCCGCGTCAACATCCACAGGAATCGCATCAGGCTCAGTCATCGCACCTCCTAGAGTCCCAGTTCTTGCCACAGCAGGTCTACGCGCTGCTTCACGGCATCGTCCATGGCGATCGGGCGGCCCCATTCGCGCGTGGTCTCGCCGGACCACTTGTTGGTCGCATCGATGCCCATTTTGCTCCCGAGACTGGCCACCGGTGAAGCGAAGTCGAGGTAATCGATGGGCGTATTCTCGGCAATCAGGGTATCGCGCGCCGCATCGACGCGGGTGGTCAGGGCCCAGATCACTTCCGGCCAGGAACGCACGTCGATATCCTCGTCGGTGACGATGATGAACTTGGTGTACATGAACTGGCGCAGGAAGGACCAGATGCCGAACATCACGCGCTTGGCGTGGCCGGGATAAGCCTTCCTGATGCTGACCACGGCCATGCGGTAGGAACAGCCCTCGGGCGGCAGGTAGAAATCGACGATCTCGGGAAACTGCTTCTGCAGCAGCGGGACGAAGACTTCGTTCAGCGCCAGACCGAGCATCGCCGGCTCGTCGGGCGGCTTGCCGGTGTAGGTGGAGTGATAGATCGCATCGCGGCGCTGCGTGATGCGCTCGATGGTGAACACGGGAAACTCCGACACCTCGTTGTAGTAGCCGGTGTGGTCGCCGAACGGCCCTTCCGCCGCCGTCTCGCCCGGATGGATGAGGCCTTCGAGCACGATCTCGGCGCTGGCCGGCACCTGCAGCTCGGAGCCCAGGCACTTGACCAGTTCCGTCTTGGCGCCGCGCAGGAGGCCGGCGAACTGGTATTCGGACAGCGTGTCGGGCACCGGCGTGACTGCCGCGAGGATCGTCGCCGGATCGGCGCCGATCACCACCGCGACCGGGAAGGGCTCGCCAGGATGGGCCGCGCAATGCTCGCGATAGTCCAGCGCGCCGCCGCGATGGGCCAGCCAGCGCATGATGACCTTGTTGGGGGCAATGACCTGCTGGCGGTAGATACCGAGGTTCTGCCGGGTTTTCTGCGGCCCGCGCGTGACGACCAGACCCCAGGTGATCAGCGGCGCGGCGTCGCCGGGCCAGCAGGTCTGCACCGGCAGGCGGCCCAGATCGACGTCCCGGCCTTCCCAGACGAGGTCCTGGCAGGGCGCCGAACTCACCAGCTTGGGCGCCATGTTGAGCACCTGCTTCAGCACCGGCAATTTGTCCCAGGCGTCCCTGAGGCCCTTCGGCGGTTCGGGTTCCTTGAGGTAGGCGAGCAGGGTGCCGACTTCGCGCAGGCGGACTTTCCAGTCCAGCTCCACGCCTTCCTCGCCTTCCGCAGCGGCGATGCCCAGGGCCACCCGGCGCGGCGTGCCGAACAAATTGGCCAGCACCGGCATCGAGTGCCCCCTGGGCTTTTCGAACAGCAGCGCAGGCCCGCCGGCACGCAACACGCGATCGGCGATTTCAGTCATCTCCAGTTGCGGATCGACTTCGACCGCGATCCGCTTGAGCTCGCCCAGCGTTTCGAGTTGGGCAATGAAATCGCGCAGGTCGGTATATCTCATATTTGAATTTTAACCGTCCTCACCCCCGCCCGCTGCATCGGCCAGACCCGAGCCGACAAGAGTTGATGCCGGCACCACGGCGTCACGACAGATTTGCGCGCTGCACCAATGCGGCCTTGATACTATTCGCCTCCCAGACAATCCGTGATGCACGATGTCCATCGCATTCCAGTCGGCAGAAGAACGCGCAGTCGTCAAGGCCGAGCAGATCAGGGCCTTTTTCAGCGAAACCAACGACCAGAACCTCGCCGGCGCACTGGTACTGAGCCTGCTGGTGTATGTGGTGCACGACGGCATTCCGGCCTGGACCTGGCAGCCGGCCTTGTTCGCCCTCTACGTGGTCACCTTGGTGCGCGCGTGGCTGATCTGGCAATACCACCGCGCCCCGGCCAGCCGCAGCAGCCTGGAATGGGGGCGCAGCCAGGCCATCAGCGGCGGCCTCTCCGGCGTTTGCTGGGGCTTCGCCAATACGGCCATGCTGGCGCATCTGCCGACGGAACTGCAGCTGCTGATCCTGACCGTAATCACGGTGGCGGCCTCCAGCAACGCGTCCGAAGGTTTCTCCTATGTCCCGCCCTCGCGCGCCTACATCCTCGCCTCGATCAGCCTGCCTGCGTTATGGCTGTTCACTGTCGGCGATCGCCTGCACACCATCCTCGGGCTGATGTTGCTGGTCTTCGTGCCGATGACGATCTGGCAGGCACGCAAGCGCAATCGGGTGTTCATCGAGGCGCAGCAACTGCGCTTCCGCAATGAAATGCTGGCCAGGGAACTCACCGTGCAGCGCGATGCGGCGGAACAGGCCTATCTGGCCAAAGCGCGTTTCCTGGCTGCCGCCAGCCACGACCTGCGCCAGCCGATGCAGGCCTTGTCGATCTTTCACGAACTGCTGGGCCAGGAGATACGCAGCGCCGCCCCTGCCGGCAAGATCCTCGCCAACGCCCAAAAAGCCGCCGAGGGCATGAAGACCCTGCTCGACGCCCTGCTCGACGTCTCCCGCCTCGACGCCAATGTCATCACCCCGGATTGCCGCAGCTTCCCGGTGCAGGCCTTGCTGCACCAGATGGAAAACGAATTCGCACCGATCGCCGGGCAGGCCGGAATCCGGCTGCGCGTCGCGCCCTGTTCGGCTGTCATCGCCAGCGATCCGGCGCTGCTCGGCCGGGTCTTGCGCAACCTGCTTGCCAATGCGCTGCGCTATACGCCGTCCGGCCGCGTATTGCTCGGCTGCCGGCGCCGCAACGGACAACTCGCCATCGAGGTGTTCGACACCGGCATCGGCATAGCGTCCGACCAGCATTCGGCGATCTTTGCCGAGTTCTACCAGATCGGCAACAAGGCCCGCGACCGCAGCCAGGGACTCGGACTCGGCCTGGCCATCGTCGAGCGCGTGGTGCGCCTGCTCGGCCATGCGCTGGCCATGCGCTCCGAGCCGGGGCGCGGCTCCTGCTTCAGCGTCGCCGTAGCTCTGGCCACACTGGCCGACGGCCGGCCCGACGCTCAGTTGCCCGACACCGAACATGGACACCTCGCCGGCAACCTCGCCGGCCGCCGCATACTCATGGTCGACGACGAGGAGGCGATCCGCACCGGCATGTGCGAGCTGCTGCAAGGCTGGGGCTGCGAGGTGACGACGGCCGCTTGCGTCGCCGAGGCACTCGACCGGGCCGCGGCCGGCCGCGCGCCGATCGACGCGGTGATCTCCGACATGGGATTGCCCGGCCAGGGCAATGGCATAGACGCGATTGCCGCCCTGCGGAGGCGCTACGGCAGCCAGCTGCCGGCGCTGCTGATCACCGGGGATACGAGCCAGGCCGTCTTGCAGGCGGCGCGGAAAGCCGAGCTCATCATGCTGCACAAACCCATCAAGCCGGCACGCTTGCGCGCCGCCCTGACCAAGCTGATTAGCGCTAACGGGCATGACTTTGAGGGACACCCTTGAATATGAAAGTCATGCCCGTTTTCCCTCTCCCCTAGCCCCTCTCCCGCAAGGGGAGTGGGGAGCGTCCAGAGTCGCTGGCGCGACTTTCACATTAACGGGCAGGAAGACGCCAGGGCCGAACAGACCGGTTCGTGAGTCTCGGTCGCGTCACTGCCCCAGCCATGGCCGCAGATTGAGTTCGGCGACGATGCCGGCGAAGATCGCCGCACCGAACCAGTTGTTGTGGCGAAAAGCCGCAAAGCAGCCCTCGCGGCGGCGCTCGCGGATCAGCGTGTAGTGATAGCCGGCCAGCGCCGCGGCAGCGCCCAGGCCGGCGAAATAGCCGACGCCGTAGCCCAGATCCCAGCCGACCACGGCGAGGATGGACAGCGTCGCGGCATAGCAGAGCATCACCGCCACCACGTCGAAGCGGCCGAAGGTGATCGCGGCGGTGTGGATGCCGATCTTGAGGTCGTCCTCGCGGTCGACCATCGCGTACTCGGTGTCGTAGGCCAGCGCCCAGAAGATATTGGCGACCAGCAGCGTCCAGCCCAGGGCGCCGACCTCGCCGGTCGCCGCGGCGAAGGCCATCGGTATGCCGAAGCCGAAGGCGATGCCGAGATAGGCCTGCGGCAGGGCGAAGAAGCGCTTGGTGAAGGGATAGCTGGCGGCGAGAAACACGGCGATCAGCGCCAGCCACCAGACCTCGCGCAGAATCGGCAGGATCAGCAGGAAGGCGCAAAGAATCAGCGCGCCGGCCAGCACCAGCGCCTCGCGCACCGACACCACGCGCGCCGCCAGCGGCCTTGCCTTGGTGCGCTCGACGTGGGGATCGAAATCGCGGTCGGCATAGTCGTTGATGACGCAGCCGGCCGAGCGCATCAGCAGCGTGCCGAGGGCGAAGATCCAGACCAGCATCCAGTGCGGCTGACCCCCGGTCGCCAGCCACAGCGCCCAAAAGGTCGGCCACAGCAGCAGCAGCGTGCCGATCGGCTTGTCCAGCCGCATGAGTTTTTCGTAGAGGTCGAGGCGGTGTTTGAGTTCGGCGAATTTCATGCGGCGATTTTAACGGCAGTCGCTCGCAATGGCCGCGGCCGGTGGCAGCCGGCACACGGTTCAGGTTTGACCGCGGGACCCTGGCAGAAAGACTTCGGTGACCAGCAGGCGCGCCGGGCCGCGGGCAAACAACGCGCGTCGGGCCGGCAGGCGGTTCGGCGCCGGGCCTTCGCACCAGGAGGCCGCCGCGCGATGCAAGGGATGACGGGCATCGAGCTGGCGGTAGTAGAGCGGCCCGGCCTTGACCCGCGGGTCGGCAAACAACACGCTGGCCAGCGGGCGCCGGCCGGCGCGGCGCAACAGTATCAAGGCCGCACGGTTGGCGGCGGTATGGGCATACACGGCGACACGGCCGGCCACCCGCAATACCACCTCGCGCACCGGAGCCACGCGGCCAGCCGCGACCTGCAGCACGCGCCGCTCGTCGCGCTGCGGCCGGCGCAGGCCTTGAAGCAGCAGTTGCACGCTGACCGGCCCGCTCAGTCGCAGACGCGCCGTGAGCGAGCCGGTTTCGCGCAACCAGGCGCGCGCGGCACCGTGCTCGGTACACAGCGCCAGCCAGCCGCCGGCATCGCGGCCACGGCTCTTGCGATTCCTCGGTCTCATGCCTTGAGCAGTTCCTCGCGACCGCCCAGCCAGCGCTGCAAATGCGCCTCGGCCTGCTCCGGCGCGGCCTGCAGCATGTCCTCGGCGACGGCGCGCGCCTGCTCGACCAGCGCCGCGTCTTCCAGGTCGGCGTAGCGCAGCAGCGGCAGGCCGCTTTGCCGGGCGCCGATGAACTCGCCGGGGCCGCGCAGGCGCAGGTCTTCGCGCGCGATGGCGAAGCCGTCGGTGGATTCGTAGATGACCTTCAGCCGCGCCCGCGCCAGCTCGCCGAGCGGCTGGGCGTAGAGCAGGATGCAGGCCGATTGCGCCGCGCCGCGGCCGACGCGGCCGCGCAACTGGTGCAGCTGCGCGAGGCCGAAGCGCTCGGCATGCTCGATCACCATCAGGCTGGCATTGGGCACATCGACGCCGACCTCGATCACCGTGGTCGCCACCAGCACCTGGATTTCATTGGCGACGAAGGCGGCCATCACGGCGGCCTTGTCGGCGGCCTTGAGCCGGCCATGCACCAGGCCGATGCGCAGATCGGGCAGTTCGGCGGTGAGTCGCGCGTAGGTTTCCTCCGCCGTCTTCAACTGCAGGGTTTCACTCTCTTCAATCAAAGGACAGACCCAGTAGGCCTGGCGCCCGCCGCGGCAGGCTTCGTGCACGCGCGTCAGGACCTGGTCGCGACGCGCTGCGGCGACCAGCTTGGTGGTGACCGGGCTGCGTCCGGGCGGCAGCTCGTCGAGCACCGAAACGTCGAGATCGGCGTAATAGCTCATGGCCAGGGTGCGCGGAATCGGCGTCGCCGACATCGCCAACTGGTGCGCGAAGCTGCCTTTCTCCTTGAGCGCCAGGCGCTGGCGCACGCCGAAACGGTGCTGCTCGTCGACGATGGCGAGGCCGAGCCGGGCGAACTCGACCTTGTCCTCGATCAGGGCGTGGGTGCCGATCGCAATCGGCGTGTCGCCAGCGCCAACTCTTGCGATCGCGGCCTCCTTCGCGCGCTTCCTGAGACTGCCGGTGAGCCAGGCGACCTCGATGCCGAGCGGCTGCAGCCAGGCCGCGAGCTTGCGGTAATGCTGCTCGGCGAGGATTTCGGTGGGCGCCATCAGCGCCGCCTGGTAGCCGGCTTCCACCGCATGCAGCATGGCCAGCGCGGCGACCACGGTCTTGCCGCTGCCGACGTCGCCCTGCAGCAGGCGCTGCATCGGATGCGGCTGCCCGAGCTCGGCGGCGATCTCGCGCCAGGCGCG
>JAXMJU010000073.1:0-2364 GCA_034376265.1 Sulfuritalea sp. | reverse complement strand
GTGGCGCGGCTGGGCGGCGACGAATTTGCAGCCATCCTGGCCGAGGTCGGATCGAGAGCCGAAGTCGAGGAGATTGCGGCGCGCATCGTCGCCGACCTCGCGCGTCCCTTCGAACTGCAGGCCGGGACTGCGCATATATCGTGCAGCATCGGCGTTGCACTGTTTCCAGAACACGGCACGGATGTCGAGGCCTTGCAGCGCAATGCCGATGCCGCACTGTATGGCGTCAAGGACAGTACGCGCAATGCCTTCCGCATTTATCCGGATGGCGTGCCGGGTGCTTGAGAACAGACCCTAGCGCCTGAGCTTGGCGAAGGCCGCGGCCATGGCCCCGGAAGTTTCCGTCTCACGCTTTGCGGCTGAGGGTTTGCCGGCAACGCGGCCACGATTTGCCGTAGCGCCAGCACCAATTCTTGGTCCAGGCTGCGTTCCCGGCGCCGGGACGTCATCGGCCAGACGCATGGTCAGCGCGATGCGCTTGCGCGCCGCATCGACTTCCAGCACCTTGACCTTGACCACGTCGCTGGCCTTGACCACTTCGTGCGGATCCTTGACGAAGTGCTTGGCCAGCGCCGAGACATGCACCAGGCCGTCCTGATGCACGCCGATATCGACGAAGGCGCCGAAGTTGGTGACGTTGGTCACCACGCCTTCGAGCAGCATGCCGGGCTGCAGGTCGCGCAGTTCCTCGACGCCGTCCCTGAATGACGCGGTCTTGAACTCGGGACGCGGGTCGCGGCCGGGCTTTTCGAGTTCCTTGAGGATGTCCTGCACGGTAGGCAGGCCGAAACGTTGGTCGGTGTATTTGCGTGCGTCGAGTGCACGCAGGCGGCGCGTGTCGCCGACCAGTTCGCGCACGCCGGCCTGGATGTCGGCCAGGATGCGCTCTACCACCGGGTAGGCCTCGGGGTGCACCGCCGAGGCGTCCAGCGGGTTCTCGCTGCCGCTGATGCGCAGAAAGCCGGCGGCCTGCTCGAAGGCTTTCTCGCCCAGGCGCGGCACATCCTTGAGCTGGGCGCGCGACTTGAACGCGCCGTGGGTGTCGCGATAGCTGACGATGTTGCCGGCCAGCGTCGCGTTGAGTCCGGAGATGCGCTTGAGCAGCGCGGCGCTCGCGGTATTCACGTCGACGCCGACCGAGTTCACGCAGTCTTCCACCACGGCGTCGAGCGAGCGCGCCAGTCGCGATTGGTTGAGGTCGTGCTGGTACTGGCCGACGCCGATCGCCTTCGGTTCGATCTTGACCAGTTCGGCCAGCGGGTCCTGCAGGCGGCGGGCGATCGACACCGCGCCGCGCAAGGATACGTCGAGCTCGGGGAATTCCTGCGCCGCCAGTGCGGAGGCGGAATACACCGAGGCACCGGCTTCGGACACGACGATCTTGGTCAGCTTGAGTTCCGGGTGGCGGCGCATCAGTTCGGCGGCCAGCTTGTCGGTTTCGCGACTCGCGGTGCCGTTGCCGATGCTGATCAGGCCGGCGCCGTGTTTCTGCGCCAGGTGGCGCAGTGCGGCGAGCGAGCCTTCCCAGTCACGCCGCGGTTCGTGCGGGTAGATGGTGGTGGTGTCTACCACCTTGCCGGTGGCATCGACCACCGCCACCTTGACCCCGGTGCGGATGCCCGGATCGAGTCCGATGACGGTGTGCAACCCGGCCGGCGCCGCCAGCAGCAGGTCGTGCAGGTTGTTCGCGAAAACACGGATGGCCTCTTCCTCGGCGCGCTCGCGCAGCTGGTTCATCAGTTCGGCTTCGAGGTGCAGGGACAGCTTCACCAGCCAGGCCCAGCGCGCGGTTTCCAGCAGCCACTTGTCCGCCGCGCGGCCCTGGTCGCGGATCGAGAAATGGCCGGCGACCATGCCGACGCAGGGCGAGGCTTCGGGCGGATCGCGCAATTCCTGCTCCGTCTTCAGGCCCAGCCGCAGGATGTCTTCCTTGCGCCCGCGCAGCAGCGCCAGCGCGCGGTGCGAGGGCACGGTCTTGACCGCTTCGCGGAAGTCGAACCAGTCGCGGAACTTCGCGCCTTCCATTTCCTTGCCGGCGACCACGGCGGACGCCAGCAGGGCATAGTCGTTGAGATAGCTGCGCAACTTGGCCAGCAGCGCGGCATCCTCGCTGAAGCGTTCCATCAGAATCTGGCGCGCGCCATCGAGCGCGGCCTTGATGTCGGGTACGTGCAGCTCGGCCGGCTCCGCCTGTGGATTGACGTACTTCGCCGCTTCGGCCTCCGGCGTCAGCGTCGGATCGTCGAACAGCGCGTCGGCCAGCGCTTCGAGGCCGGCCTCGCGCGCGATCTGCGCCTTGGTGCGGCGCTTCTGCTTGTAGGGCAGATAGAGGTCTTCCAGACTTTGCTTGGTTTCGGCGGCGGC
>JAXMJU010000072.1:0-4932 GCA_034376265.1 Sulfuritalea sp. | reverse complement strand
TAGGCGGCGCTGAAGGGCAGCGGCGCTTCGGGCAGGCTCTCGCGCGCGCTGCGAAAGTCGAGCATCAGCGGCGACAGCGGATGTGTCTGTGGCGTCGATGACAGCTCCACCTGGCCGCGCGCCGCCAGCGCCCGCCACCGCGGAATCAGCCCGCCGACGAGTTCGCCGATGCTCGCCAGCAGCTGGCGGCGGTCGTCCGCGTCATAGCCCTCGCCCTGGCTCATCAGTTTGGCCAGCAGCGGATTGCGGCGTCTCTCGGTTTCGCCGGTCCAGGCCAGGTGGTACCAGGTCACCAGATCGGAGAAGTAGGCGCCCGAAAGATAGCTGTAGGCCGCCTCGCTTTCGTCGGTGAGCAGCAGGTAGATGTCGTGCAGTCGCTTGTACTGGGGAAAGGGGGCCAGCATGGTGGACTGGTTGCTGCGAAAGCAGGTCGCCAGCAGCACCTGCCGGTCCGCCTCGCCGAGGTGCGCCAGGTCGGGCGTCGCCAGCATGCGCAGCAGCGGATCGCGAAAGCGGCCGCTGGCGAACTGCTGCGCGTAGTCCTCGATCTGGTCGAGCAGCACCGGCACCAGATTGACCACGCAGCGGATCTGCGGATGGCGTTCGAGATGCCCCGCCATGTCGACGTAGTCCTTCATGGCATGCAGATAGACCCAGGGCAGCATGAACTCCGCGCCGGGTTCGGTCGTCGCCGTGGCGTCAGCGCCAACTCTCTGCGTCCCCGCGGGAGCTTTCAGCGGCGCGCCATGATCGCGATAGTCCGGCTGATGCATATGCCAGAGAAAGACCAGGTCGAGTTGTTTCATGTTTTTGGCGGGTCGGCCCGCGGCATACTGCGGGACTCGGTCCAGCGCACATGATTCGCCGATTGACCGAGCATTCCGGGCGTGACCAGGGTGATGCCGCCTGCGCTGACGTGGAAGCGCTTGCGGTCGGCTTCGACGTCGTAGCCGATCGTCATGCCATCGGGCACGCGACAATGCTTGTCCATGACCACCCGGCGCAGCTTGGCGTGGCGTCCGATATCGACGTCGGGCAGGATCACCGAATCCTCGATCTCGGCGTAGCTGTGTATATGCACCCGGGAAAACAGCAGCGAGCGGCTCACGCCGGCGCCGCTGATGATGTCGCCGCCCGAGACCAGCGAATCGACGGCCATGCCGCGCCTGCCCTCGTCATCGAAGACGAACTTGGCCGGCGGCAGTTGTTCCTGGTGGGTCCAGATCGGCCATTCTTCATCATAGAGGTTGAGCTCGGGCGTGACCTTGGTCAGTTCCATGTTGGCCTCCCAATAGGCGTCGATGGTTCCGGCGTCGCGCCAGTAGGGGATTCCGGTGTGGTCCATGCCGACGCAGGAGTCGGCGAAATTGTGGGCGTAGACCCGATGGCGTTCGAGGCATTGCGCAATCAGGTCCTTGCCGAAGTCGTGCGAGGACTGGGGGTCGTCGTGGTCGCGGATCAACTGTTCGTAAAGGAACTCGGCATTGAACACATACACGCCCATGCTGGCCAGGGCGCGGTCGGGGCGGCCGGGAATCGGCGGCGGATCCTTCGGCTTCTCGACGAAGGCCACCACGCGCTGCTGGTCGTCGACGTGCATGACGCCGAAATCGGTAGCCTCGGCGCGCGGCACATCGATGCAGGCCACGCTGAAATCGGCCTGGCGCTGTACATGCTCGGACAGCATGCGCGCGTAGTTCATCTTGTAGACATGATCGCCGGAGAGCACCAGCACGTACCTGGGTCGGTTGCGCCGGATCAGGCCGAGATTCTGGAACACCGCATCGGCCGTGCCCCGATACCAGTACTCGCCAACCTGTTGCTGTGCCGGCAGGATATCGACGAATTCGTGAAAGCGGCCGTCGAGAAAGCTCCAGCCGCGCTGCAGGTGCTGGATCAGGCTCTGTGCCTTGTACTGGGTGGCGACGCCGATGCGGCGGATACCGGAATTGACGCAGTTCGACAGCGTGAAGTCGATGATGCGGAATTTGCCGCCGAACGGCACCGCCGGCTTCGAGCGCGAGTCGGTGAGTTGCATCAGGCGGCTGCCGCGTCCGCCGGCCAGCACGATGCCGAAGGTATTGCGGGCGATTTCGGCGGCTCTCATGGGCATGCCTCCGGTACGGATGAATGCCCAACGGTCCAACTGCCGCCTAGTTCCAGAATCGATTGCATGGGGCCTTCTCCATAGCGGCTACAATCCGCACGATAGCAAAAAAACTCTTCGAATATATATCCATGTCGAATCCTTCCTGCGCCGCGCTGCTCGAAGCGCGTGAACACGATCCGTTCTCGGTGCTTGGCCTGCATGCTGAAGCTGCCGGCTGGCGCCTGCGCGTGTTGCGGCCGCCGGCTCGGTCGATCGCGGTGGAGCTCGCGGACGGCAACTGGGCGAAGCTTGCGCGCCGCGGCGGCAGCGACCTGTTCGAGTGGCACGGAAGTGCGCCGCCGCCGCGGCCGTGGCGGCTGAACATCGATGGCGCGACGCACTACGATGCCTATGCCTTCGCGCCGCAAGTGCCGAGCGACGACCTGTATCTGTTCAACGCGGGCCGCCTGCGCCAGGCCTGGCGCACCCTGGGCGCGCTGGCGGAAACCCGCGACGGCGTCGCCGGCGTCTGCTTTCGCGTCTGGGCCCCGAATGCCGAACGGGTTTCGGTGGTGGGCGGCTTCAACGGCTGGGATGGCCGCGTGCATCCGATGGCGACCCTGGGCGCGTCCGGGGTCTGGGAGCTGTTCATTCCCGAACTGCCCGCCGGCGCGCTCTACCGCTTCGAATTGCGGGTGCGCGGCAGCGGCGCGCTGCGCCTCAAGACCGATCCCTATGCGCGCGCCTTCGAGCGACGTCCGGCGACGGCCTGTTGCGTGACGCCGGATTCGGCGCACGTCTGGAACGACAACGCCTGGATGCAGGAGCGCGCACGGCGCGACTGGCAGGCGGCGCCGATGAGCACCTACGAAATGCATCTGGGCAGTTGGATGCGCCATCCCGATCGCAGCTTCTACAGCTACCGCGAACTGGCGGCGCGGCTGGTGCCCTACCTGGTCGAGCTGGGCTACACCCACGTCGAATTCATGCCCCTGATGGAACATCCGCTCGACGAATCCTGGGGCTATCAATGCACCGGCTTCTTCGCCCCGAGTTCGCGCTTCGGCAGTCCCGACGAGCTGCGCTTCCTGATCGACAGCCTGCACCAGGCCGGCATCGGCGTGATCCTCGACTGGGTGCCCGGCCACTTTCCGGCCGACGACTGGGCGCTGGCGCATTTCGACGGCACGGCACTCTACGAGCATCAGGATCCGCAGCAGAAAATGCATCCCGACTGGGGCACGCACGTATTCAACTACGGCCGCAACGAGGTCAGGAGCTTCCTGCTTTCCTCGGCGTATTTCTGGCTGTCCGAGTTCCACGTCGATGCCTTGCGGGTCGATGCCGTGGCCTCGATGATCTATCTCGACTACTCGCGCAAGCCCGGCGAATGGACGCCGAACGTCCATGGCGGGCGCGAGAACCTCGAAGCCATCGCCTTCCTGCGCGAGCTCAACGAAATGGTGCATGGCGATTTCCCCGGCGCACTGACCATTGCCGAGGAATCCACGGCCTGGCCGATGGTGTCGCGGCCGACCTGGCTCGGCGGCCTGGGTTTCTCGATGAAATGGAACATGGGCTGGATGAACGATACGCTGGACTACATGGCGCACGATCCGATATATCGCCGCTTCCATCATGAGCGCCTGACCTTCGGCCAGCTTTACGCCTACACCGAGAACTTCGTGCTGCCGCTGTCGCACGACGAAGTGGTGCATGGCAAGAGCTCCCTCCTGGGCAAGATGCCGGGCGACGAATGGCAGCGCTTTGCCAACCTGCGCCTGCTGCTGGCTTACCAGATGATGGCGCCGGGCAAGAAGCTGCAGTTCATGGGCGCCGAACTCGGGCAGTCCTGGGAATGGCGGGCCGGCGAGGAGTTGCCCTGGCATCTGCTGCAATACCCCTTGCATGACGGTATCAAGAGCCTGGCAGGCGAACTCAACCGACTTTACGTGAATGAACCGTCCTTGCATGAACTCGACTTCTCTCCCGCGGGATTTCAGTGGATCGACTGCCATGATGCCGACCAGTCGGTGGTGAGCTGGCTGCGTCGCGCGCGTGACGGCCGCCATGCCGTGGTGGTGCTGAACTTCACGCCGGTGCCGCGCCACAACTACCGCCTTGGCGTGCCGCAGGCAGGGGATTACCTGGAACGGATCAACACCGATTCGGCCCACTACGGCGGCGGCGACCTGGGCAATGGCGGCCGCGTCAGCGCCACGCCGGTGCCCTGGATGGGCTTCCCCGCTTCGCTTGCGCTGAGCTTACCGCCGCTGGCGGCGCTGGTGTTGCTGCCGGCCTGAGCGGGTTCGCGCCGGACCTAGCGGCCCAGGCGGCCTGCCGCCAGCAGACGATCGATCTCGGCCTCGGCCTGCACCCAGTCCTCGAGCGGGTTGCCCGGCGCAAAACCGCGCCGCTCGGCGATGTAATAAGCCGCCATCTCGACGTAATTCCTGCGTTGCTCTGGTGGGACGCCTTTCGGCTTCTTCGCGCGCGCAGCCGCCTTGGGCGCCGCTGCCTTGGCTGGCGCTTTGCCAGCCACCGCTTTTGCCGCGACTTTCTTCGTCGCCGGCTCCGGCTTCTTTACCGCCGCCGCCTTGGTCGGGGTCTTCGGCTTGGCCGTAGCCGCTCGTTTCGCCGGTGCCGCGGGTTTTGCGGGCGCGCTCTTGGTGGTGTTCTTCGAATTTGCCATATATCCCTCCTCACTACTGTCCGGTTAAATGAAGGGGAGGATCTCTGAAAGCCATGACTGATGCGGATTTCCGAGCGATGAAGGGCGGTGTCGATTTGAACGGCAAAATGGGGTTCCGGGCGAATTCCGGGGATAACGCACCCGGAGCCGC
>JAXMJU010000071.1:0-3627 GCA_034376265.1 Sulfuritalea sp. | reverse complement strand
CCGCCAAGCGCGAATACGACCAGATGGGCGAAAAGTATTTCCTCGGCGACTGCTTCGAGTGCGGCTGCTGCACCTATGTCTGCCCGTCCAACATCCCGCTGGTGCAGCAGTTCCGCGTCGCCAAGCAGATCCTGCGGGAGAAAGCCGCATGAGCGCCGTCCGTCGTCATTCCGGCGGACGCCGGAATCCAGGGGTTCCTGCCCGGCGCGTACTTCGCTGGATTCCGGCATGCGCCGGAATGACGGGTGGAACTTTGTGGCAGATTGGATGAACTCATGACTACCCCCCTGATCGAAATCCGTTCCGCGCCGCACGTGCAGGGGCCGAAGAGCGTCGAAACCATCATGCGGCATGTGGTGTATTCGCTGCTGCCGATCTGCGCCTTCTATGTCTTTCAGTACGGCATCTCGGCGCTGGCCTCGATCATCGTCGTCACCGCCGCCTGCCTGTTCGCCGAGCGCTACTTCGTGCGCACCGGCACCCAGGCCGGCCGCCTCTCGGACTACTCGGCTGTCATCACCGGGTTGTTGCTGGCGCTGACCCTGCCGCCGGGCTTTCCGCTGTGGATGGGGGCGGTCGCCGGGCTGGTGGCCATTGCGCTGGGCAAGGCGCTGTTCGGCGGCATCGGCTTCAATGTCTTCAACCCGGCGCTGGTCGGCCGCGCCTTCGTCCAGGCGGCATTTCCCACGGCGATTGCGACCTATACGCCGTCCTTCCTGGCGGGGCGCTTCACCGAGTTCATTCCGTCTTCTCTGGCCTGGCCGCTGATGATTCCGGCCGACGCGGCGACCTGGCTCAAGGCGAAGAACCTCGATGCCCTGGCCGGCGCCACGCCGCTGGCGAAATGGAAGTTCGACGGTGTGCTGACCAATGCCGGCGACCTGCTGACTTCGCTCTCGGGCCACATGGCGGTGGGTCCGGCGCCGCTCCTGATCCTGGTCTGCGGCGCCTATCTGGCACTGCGCCGCTTCATGGACTGGCGCATTCCGCTGGCGATCATTGGCAGCGCCGCGCTGACCGCCTGGCTGCTGTATGCCTTCGACGGCGTGCGCTATCCGAACCCCTTCTTCATGCTGTTTTCCGGCGGCCTGATCCTCGGCGCCGTATATATGGCGACCGACATGGCGACCTCGCCGGTGACGCCCAAGGGCATGTGGGTCTATGGCGCGCTGATCGGCTTGCTGACCGTGGTGATCCGCTACTACAGCGGCCTGCCGGAAGGCGTCATGTACGCGATCCTGATCGCCAACGCGGCTTCGCCCTTGATCGAGAGGATCACCCAGCCGGTGCCCTTCGGCCGCGGCGTGCTCAACCGCCACAAGCGCGCCACCTATCCGCTCAACCCCGGCTACATCTCGCGCGAGGAAGCCGGCGCGGTGACGCCGAAGAAGCGCTTCCTGCCGAAGAAGCCAAAAAAATGACCGAGCCACTTCCCGATTCCGCATCCAGGGTGATCCCCATCGTCGTCGCCGGCGCCATGCCGCCTGCGCCGCCGCCATCGCCCACCGCCGCGATGATCCGTACCCTGGGCCTGGTGTCGGCCATCTGCGGCTTGATCATCGTCGGCGCCTACCAGGGCACTTATGACGCGGTCGCCGCCAACAAGCGCATCGCCACCGAGCGTGCCGTGTTCAAGGTGATACCGGCGGCGCAGTCGATTGCCGAGTACGTCGCGCTGCCCGGCGGCGGCATCGCGCCAAGAGTTGGCGCTGGCGACACGGCGCCCGGCGGCGTGAAATTCTTCGCCGCCTACGACGCCGCCGGCAAGCTCGCCGGCATTGCCGCCGAAGGCGGCGCCAAGGGCTACGCCGACACCGTGCGCATCATGTTCGGCTACTCGCCCGCCTGCCAGTGCGTGGTCGGCATCGGCGTGGTCGCCATGCGCGAAACGCCGGGCATCGGCGACAAGATCATCACCGACAAGAACTTCCTCGCCAATTTTTCCGCGCTCGACGTCAAACTCAAGGCCGACCTTTCGGCGCTGGCCAACGAAGTCAAGGCGGTCAAGCACGGCGCCAAGACCAGCCCCTGGCAGATCGACGCCATCGCCGGCGCCACGATCACCTCGCGCGCGGTGGGCAAGGCGATCAACGATTCGGCGCAGGCCTTGCTGCCGCGCCTGGTGCCCAACCTCGACAAACTGGCGAACAAATCATGAATCCGAGCAAAACCGACGCGTGGGAGGAATTCACCGAGGGCATCTGGCGCCAGAACCCGGTGTTCGTCATGGCGCTGGGCATGTGCCCGATGCTGGCGGTCACGGTCTCGGCGATGAATGCACTGTCGATGGGGCTGGCGACGATGTTCGTGCTGGTCTGCTCGGCCGGCCTGGTGTCGCTGATGCGCAAGAGGGTGCCGAAGGAGGTGCGCATCGCCGTGTACATCGTGATCATCGCCAGCTTCGTCACGGTGGTCGACTACCTGATCCAGGCCATCAGCCTGGCGCTCTACGACGCGCTGGGCGCCTTCATCCAACTGATCGTGGTGAACTGCATCATCCTCGGCCGCGCCGAGGCCCACGCCTCGAAGAATCCGCCGCTGCCGGCCATGATCAATGCCCTGGGCATGAGCCTGGGCTTCTTCCTGGGCCTCTTCGCCCTCGGCGCCGTGCGCGAAATCCTCGGTGCCGGTTCGCTGTTCGGCGTGGCGCTGTTCGGCGCCCAGTTCCAGCCCTGGGTGATCATGGTGCTGCCGCCCGGCGGCTTCTTCGTGCTCGGCGCCTGGCTGCTGCTGTTCTCGTGGATTGCGCGGCGCAAGTTGCGCAAGCAGCGCAGTGCACCGCTGGAGGCCGCCCAGAATGCATGAATCCGCCTTCCAGATTTTCATCAACGCGCTGCTCGCCAACAATTTCGTGCTGGCGATGTTCCTCGGCCTGTGTCCCTTCCTCGGCGTTTCGGGCAAGCTCGACACGGCCTTCCCGATGGGCGTGGCGACCACCTTCGTGATGCTGGTGGCCTCGCTTTGCGCCTACGGCCTGAACCTGCTGCTGTCGGCCTTCCACCTCGAATTCCTGCGCCTGATTTCCTACATCGTGATCATCGCCTCGGCGGTGCAACTGGTCGAAATGGTGCTGAAGAAGTACAGCCCGAAGCTGTTTCGCGCGCTCGGCATCTACCTGCCGCTGATCACCACCAATTGCGCGGTGCTCGGCGTCGCGCTGTTCCAGACCGCGCGCGAATACGATTTCGTCCAGTCCGTCACCTTCAGCATCGGCGGCGGCGCCGGCTTCACCCTGGCGCTGGTGCTGATGGCCAGCGTGCGCGAGCGCCTGCAGTTGTCCAACG
Organism: Sulfuritalea sp.; assembly: GCA_034376265.1. Lineage (GTDB taxonomy): Bacteria > Pseudomonadota > Gammaproteobacteria > Burkholderiales > Rhodocyclaceae > Sulfuritalea. The sequence goes on along the minus strand of JAXMJU010000071.1, from coordinate 343 downwards.
TGCCCGATCTGGCGCAGGGCACCGCCCTGTCCTTGATGCTGGCGGGCATCCTCTCGCTGTCCTTCATGGGCTTCGCCGGACTGGGCGGCTGATGGGCACTTACCTGCTCACCGTCGGCCTGATTTTCGCCGTCATGCTCGGCGGCATCGCCGTCGAGCGCCTCTATCGCGGGTTCGCCGCGAAGAACCCGCAGCTCGGCCCCTTCCGCGACAACAGCAAGTGCGGCTGCTGCGCGGCCGGCAGCGGCTGCAGCGACGGGTCCTGCGCCGAGCCGGATGCCGCGCCGCGCCACTGATTTGCCATTTTCGGAGCCAATGCCATGCCGCTAGCCAAACCTCCCGCG
>JAXMJU010000070.1:0-12228 GCA_034376265.1 Sulfuritalea sp. | reverse complement strand
CGCCGCACAGCAGGCCCGAAGCAAAGCGACTCACGCCTGTTCAGCCGGCAAGAGTTGGCGCTGGCGAGACGGCGAGCGCATCGCGCCGGCTGGCCACGCCGTGCTCAGTAGCCACGCGTCGCCAGCCGCGGCGGCGGCCGGTAACCCAGATCGAGTGCCATTTTCTCGAAGCGGGCGGCGTCGCCGACCTGTCCGCTCTGATTGTAGAGCTCCGACAGTTCCCAACTGGCGATACCGTTGCCCAACTCGGCGGCAAAACGCAGCCATTGCTCGGTACGCCGCGGATTGGCCGTCACGCCCGAAGTTCCGTCGCGGTAGGCGATGGCGATGCGGTGCGCCGAATCCTTGTCGCCGCGCAGGGTCTTGAGTAGATCGTCGCGATAGCCCTTGTCGCCGACCGCCTCCGTGAACAGGTCGCTGGAAAGACGGGCCGAGCGCTGACTTTCCAGCGCCTGCTGGGCGCCGACTATCGCCACCCGGATCTGCTGGCCGAATTCGCTGCCGGGAAAATCCCGCTCGAAGTCCTTGCACAGGCGAATCAGGGTCGCCGGCCGCAGGGTCGCTTGTATAGCCTGCCAGCGCTGTTCCATTGCCACGACGTCCACCCCGATCAATGCCGGACCTTTTTGCGTGCGGCGCAGTTCGAGTTCGCGGTTGCGAATCACGAAGCGGCCGCGCAAATTGCCGGTGCTTTCCGGAAACTGCGGCGGTATCGTCAGCTTGACCTTGTCGAACTCCGCTTTCACCCGCGCCTGGCACTCGACGGCGGCGATCCGGAACAGGTCATCGATCGGCGTCACGCCATTGGCCTCGCGCAGCACGTCGACCACGGCACCGGCAAAGAAAGTGTTGCGCTCCGGACTGATCGGCGCCAGGGCCGGACGACCGGCACGGGTGGCGAAGAACACCAGCATGCCCTCGGGCGCCGTAATCTGGTTGAAGTCGTCGACACCTCTGCGGATGAAGGGGTCGGTGCGACAGGCGTCGATCAACGCAATGCTGATGCCGGGGTAGCGCTGCGGCAAGGCGGCCAGGATGTCTTCGTTCAGCCGCAGGGATGAACTCAGCGCCTTGCCGGAGGATGGATCAACGCGGGCAGGCACCAGATAGTTGCGGCCTTCCGACTGGAATCCGTGCCCGCAGAAGTAAAACACCACGGCGACCCCGCCGGGAAGATTGGCTTCGCCGACGGTACGCAGCTCGGCGCCGAACTCGGTCAGTACGCGCATCATTCCCAGCGCATCGAGGTCGCGATAATCCTTTACCTTGAACTCGTAGTACTGAAGTACATCCTTGAGGTCGGTGACGTTTTTGTGCGCCGGCGCAATATCCTTGCGATTCGGGTAATCGCGGTTGCCGATCAGCAGCGCATATTTGGCACGCGGGGCATAGATGTCCTGAATCGGCTCGCCGGCCGACTGGGCGAACAGTTCCGGCGCGAACGACAGCGCCCCGAGCGCCAGACCGGCACTGCCGCCGAGCAGCAAACTCCGCCGCCCAGGGCTGTACAAACCGTCAGGCGCCGGCGGCAGCTTTGGGTGGCGGCCGCCGCTCACGGCAGGGAACGCGCGACACGGAAACCCAGATTGTCGTGGCGCTCGTCTTTCGTCGCACGATCCCGATAGGCGGCGCGCAAGGTGGATGGCGGACTGTTCCAGCCACCGCCGCGAAACACGCGTTCGGTGCAGGAACCGGAAAGGCGCGGTGCGGCCAATTCCGGCGCGCCAGCGTAACCTTCGTTCCAGCAGTCCTCGATCCATTCCCAGGCATTGCCCAGCATGTCGTGCACACCGAAGGCATTCGCCGGAAAGCGGCCGACCGGTGAGGTATAGGCAAAACCATCGGAACACGGAAACAACGGCGCGCCGGGAGAAACGCTCTTGTAAGAGCTATCGGCAACGCTGGCGTAGCGGCAGACGGCGGCATTGTCCGCCTCGGCCCAGTGACGGCTGCCGACGCTGCCGGCCCGCGCGACATACTCCCATTCCGCCTCGTTCAGCAAGCGATAGGGCTTGACCGCCTTCTTGCTTAGCCACTGGACATAGGCCTGGGCGTCGTCCCAGCTGACGCAGACGACAGGCTCATTGTCCTTCTGCTCGAAACCGGGATCCTGCCAGGTGGCTTTCGGATTCTTGTGGAAGAACCCGCCGCGGGTGGAATTGCATCCGGGTTTGTGCTCGCGTCCGCTCTCCTTCACGAAAGCGGCATATTGGGCGCGCGTGACTTCGAACTTGCCGACCGCGATCGACGCGGCGATGCGCACGCGATGGGCCGGTTCCTCGTCGGGCTCGCGCATTCTTTCCTTCGGCCCGCTTCCCATGGTGTATTCCCCCGCCGGCGCGGCGACGAGTTCGGGGCATTCGGCGCAATCCTGGATCATCGTGCCAGGCGAGGGCACCGCGGCTCCGGTCGCGGCAGCAAGGCCGGCGGGCGGCGAGGGCAACACCGCAGCCGGCGCCGCCATCGTCAGTTGCTGCGGCGCGGGCGCTGCCGCAGCCGCCTGGTGCTGGGCAGGCGCCGGCAGCACACCACCATATTTCTGCACCAGCCAGCGGGCATAAGCCGCGTGCTGCGCGCCGGAGAACTTCTCCAGGTAGGCAAGAAAATCCGCAGGGTTCCGGCTCTCCTTGATGCTCTCCCAATGGGCCCTTTCCTGCACCGGGTCATAGGGAATTTGCGCCGCTTCCGCCGCCGCTTCATGCGAGGCGGCCACCGAGGCCGTGGGACGCTGCAGCGCGGCGATGTCTTCGGCAACGTTGAAATAGAAGCTGCCGACTACGGAACTGGATGTCCATGGCACCTGTTCGCCATTGGTATCCTGCACGACGCCGGTGCGCACGCGACCGAAGACCTTGTCGATGTCGGTATCCTTGGTTTCGAGAGCGCGCAACAGATGCTTGGTGTACAGACCGTTGCGTCCCGTGCCGTCAGCCGCGGTGGAGCCCGGAGAGGTGGCGTAGGCGATAAAGGTACCTTTTTCCGCCCGGCCGACGTTCATCACCCCCAGGCCCTTGTTGATCGTTCGCCGCGCCAACTGCAAGGGATTGTTGCGGCAGGCATCGAGAATCACTACATTGATACGATTGCCCGCCTCGGCCATGCGCGAGAGCACGTACTCGGCACTGATCGACTTGAAGGCGATATCGGTTTCGTTGTCGAAGCCGACATCCACGGGAAGCAGAAAGTTCTGGTCCTTCAGCTGAATGCCATGGCCCGCGAAGAAGAACAAGCCGATACCGCCCTTTTTGAGGTGCTTGGAAAAGATATCGACGGCTTCCTTGAGTCCCCGCTCGCCGACGTTCTCACGCACCAGCACGGTAAAGCCCTGCTTTTCCAACGCATTCGCCAGATCGCTGGCGTCGTTCGCCGGGTTGTCCAGCGGAGCCGCCTTGTAGTCGGAATTGCCGATGATCAGGGCGACGCGGGCTTCCTGCGACTGCACCTGCCCAAACGCATTGCCGATGGCGCCAAGGAGCATCAGTCCGAACGCAATTGCGCAACACCATCGGTTGAAGTGACCCGATGGTTTCCAGGGTGAATAGGCTAATGCGCTGATCGGCATCGATAAATGCTGAGTAAAAATTTATCCCGGGACTCAAGGTCCAATTTTTTTGATTATCCCACCCAAACTAGAAATTTCAACTCTATCCATGCAAGATTGACAGGGTTCGACGCTTCCGGTTCCCACCCTGCCGTCGATTCCTATTCGAACAGCACCTCGAACACTTCGATCGGCTCGGCCTTGCCCTTGACGTGAATCACTTCGCGACGTCCGGTGCGGATACCCTCCCCCGCAGCCTTGATCGAGGCTGCGCTGGCAACCACCACGCAGCCGAGCTCCTTGGTCACCCCCTCCAGACGCGAGGCGGCATTGACGGTATCGCCGATCGCCGTGAATTCGCGGCGCTTGACCGAACCGATGTCGCCCATCACCGCCGGCCCGCTGTGGACGCCGATGCCGATGCCGAACTCCGGCAGGCCGCGATCGGGAAAGCGCTCCTTCATCCAGGTCTTGAACTTCTCCGCCTCGCGCGCCATGCCCTGCGCCGCCAGCAAGGCGCGGCGCGCGTGATCGTCGTAATGCACCGGCGAGCCGAACACCGCCATCACCGCGTCGCCGATGAACTTGTTCACCATGCCGCCGTGTTCCAGGATCGGTTCGCAGGTCAGGCCGAAGTAGGCATTCAGCATTTCCACGACTTCCTCGGCATCGAGCTTTTCGGAGATCGTGGTGAAGTTGCGGATGTCGGAGAACAGCACCGACACCTCGAGTTTCTCGCCGCTCAGGTTGGGGCGCTGGCCCTCGGCGATCAACTTGTCGACCACCACGTCGGACACGTACTGGCCGAACATCGACTTGAGGTGGGCGCGCTGCCTTTCCTCGCCGGTCAGGCGCAGCGCCAGCGTGCCCAGGTAGGCGGTGCCCAGGGCCAGGTGGAAAGGCGCCACCGACAACAGCAGATCCTTCTGGAACAGCGCGTAGGCGGGCAACAGGATCAGCAGCGACAAGCCGAGCCCGACGCCGAGTCCGCCGGCGGGATGCAGGCGCAGATAGAGGGCGACCGCCGCCACCAGCACCAGCACCAGGGCCGGCCAGGCCACCCATAGCGAAAGATTGCGTGGATAAATCCCGGAGAGAATCGTCTCGATCGCGTTGGCATGGATTTCGCCGCCGATCATGGGCTCGGCCGAATGTCCCGGCAGCACGCGCGAATAGGGCGAAAAGTGCCGGTCCGACGTGCCGATGTTGTTGGGCGCAATGATCACGGAACGGCCCTTGAGTTTCTTCACCTCCGGATCGTTGAGGGCATCGGCCTGCAGCAGCTTGCTCATCGAGACCGTGAGCATGCTGCCCGGGGGACCGACGTAGCCGATGCGGCGGCGCTCCCGCGCGCGCGGGTAATTCTCGCCGGCGAAGCTCCAGCCATCGCCCAGCGTATCGCCGCCGGTCGCCCGCAGCACCAGCTGCATGGCAAAACCGACACCCGGAAACTGCTTGTCGGGAATCACCACGGGATAGAAGGTGCGCACCAGCTTGTCATTGTCCGGATAAAGGTTGGCGATGCCGGTGTCGAAGGCGCCGTTGGGCATCATCAGCAGGTGTTCCTGGGGCGGCCCCATCACCTCCATGTCGCCTTGCGAGGTTTCGACCAGTTGCGCGATCAGGATCGCCTTGCCCTGGGCCAACTGGCCGCGGAAAGGTGCGTCGTAATTGCGCGAGACCTCGCTGTCCGGCAGATTGAGTTTGCGCAGCCAGGCTTCGGCGCTGACCGCGTAGATGAAGTCCAATCCAATGGACTTGACGCCGGCATCGCTAAGGTTCTGCATCGCCACGGCGAAAATCGGTTGCCAGAACGCCAGCGGATCGTCCTTGTATTGCAGCAGGGTGTCGTCATCGACCGCGATCACCGCGGCATGCTGCGCCTCGCGCCGCTGGCCCGAGATCTGGTGCCAGTAGTCGTAATAGATGTTTTCGTAGTCCTGCAGCCAGCCCAGCCGCTCGCTGCCCAGCGAGACCAGCAACGCGAGCACCGTCACGGCAAGAAATTGCCAGGTCTTGCGAAATCTTTCGGCAGACATCCAGTGCGGTAGCGTCATGGGCTTTCCTTATCGGGGCGCTGGCCAGTATCGGTGCAGGGGAAGAACCAGCCTGCCGACACTCGCAGCGGGGCATCTTACCCATTCCCGGGCAGGAGTCGAGAGCCGACTTTCATTGCGGATTCGAAAGCGCCTGATCCACAGTTGCCGCTGCCCCCAAAGTTGGCGCTGGCGGGACGGCGATCCATGCGGCGATGAACAGAGGTGGTCGGAAGCAGACATGGCGCATCAAGCTTCAGCGGCGCGCCGCCCGCGGTGCGTCTGCTTGCAACAAAGGGCGGAATCAGATGGAAGCCGCGATACGTCCCCTATTGTCTGCGGTGAGGGTTTGTTCGAGATTCGGGCCAAGGGCGAGGAAGGCATAGGCCGGGCGTTCTTCTGTGCCTTGATGGGCCGACGGATCGTGATTCTGCATGACTTCATCAAGAAGACCCGGCAGACGCCCGCCAAGGAATTGAAGACTGCTCGGATCGAAGATCGTTATCAGCCGGTGGCGTTCAGCCCGAAGGCGCATGCGGCGAAAAAGCGCAAGGAGGATCCGGAGTTTCGCGCCGCCTACGATGCGCTGGAGGATGAATTTGCGGCGCTGGGCGCCCTGCTGCATGCGCGCAAGGATGCCGGCCTCACTCAGGCCGATGTCGCGGCGCGGATGGGCGTTTCCCAGCCGGTGCTGGCGCGCATCGAATCCAGTTTGGGAAGCCGCAAGCATTCCCCATCCCTGGCAACCCTGCGCAAGTACGCCGATGCCTGCGGCAAGAAGCTGGTGATTCGGATGGTGTAGTCGCCCGCGAACGCTGGCGACGGCGACGGCGATGGATCGAGGAAACCATTGATGAGAACGAGCGGCGTGGCCGGAAACCGGCCGGCGCGGCTTTAGGCGCGGGGCCGGCTCACCGCTGGCGGGTGCGCAGCGGGGCGGTGGACACGCTGGACAAGGGACGGGAATCCGGATTTCGCCGCGTACCGAAGTACGCTAGACTTGTTCGATGGACGTCACTTCGAGCAAGCATGCCGAAGACGCTATTCATGAACGGGGAATCCGCCCGGAATGGGTACGCAATCCAGCAAAAAGGAGTGGATGATGACGACCTTGGAATTGAAATTGAATTTGCCCGATCGCTTGGCGCAGGATGCCGCGCAAATGGGATTGCTTGATCCCGATAGCCTGCAAACCATGCTGCGCGAGGCGGTGCGCAATCGCCGCATTGCGCAGTTGGCCTTGGCGCGTCAGCGCGTGGCCGAAGCGGGCATTCCGCCCATGAGCCTGGATGAGATTCAGGAGGAAGTGGATGCCGATCGCGCCGGGCGGCGCAACAAGTCCGCGAGCTGATGCGCCTGGTCCTCGATACGAATGTGGCGGCTTCGGGTTTGTTGTGGGTGGTGTTCCCGCTCAACTGCTCGATGCGGCGCAAGTCGGAGAGATCGAACTTTTCACCAGCCGTCCTTTGTTGGCGGAGTTGTCCAACATCCTGGCGCGCGGCAAGTTCGCCGCAGCCATAGCGGCCACCGGCTTGCCGCGCGAGGAACTGGTGTTGGGCTTGCCGAGTTGACGACGGTGATCGTAGCGGCGCGGATCGCGCCGATCGTCATGGCGTGACCCCACCGACGATAAGGTGCTGGCCTGCGCTCTCGCGGCCAACGCGGACTGGATTGTCTCGGGTGACAAGCATTTGCACAACCTGGGCGGTCAGTACAAGGGCATTAAGATCGTCAGGCCCGCCGAGGCGGTCAGGCTGATCGCGGCGACGTAGCGAACGGAGTGCTCAGCGGCGCCGAATAACCATCTCGCCGTGTCGCCAGCGCCGACTTTTACGAATTTAATTCGAGCCTGGAACCTTTAATTTCTCAAGCATGCCCGCATTGATTTCCGGGTGCCAATCCTGCAACATCGATGTATCAGACGCCGTCAAAAAGACTGAAATGCTGTACGGCTCAAAAGCCAGGAAACTTTGGCCCGGTGATGCGAGAAAAAGGAACAATGATGAACACCTTGATCGAACAGACCTTGATTTCAAAGATCAGAATGCTCTCGCCTCAGCAAGTGGCCAAGGTGGAGGATTTTGTGGAATTCCTGGCCGCCAAAACCAGAAGGAGTTCGGCGCTGGATCGACTGTTATCCATCGTGCCCGCGCTGGAGGCGGCCGGCGCCGCACCGATGACCGAAGAAGAGATCGCCGCCGAAGTCAAGGCGGCTCGCGCCGAGCGGCGCACCAAGGCCGGGAACGTGGCGGGCAATTGATTCGTGCGCCTGGTTCTGGATACGAATGTGGTGTTGTCCGCGTTGCTGTAGCGGGGCACTCCGTACCGCCTGCTGGAAACGATACGCCAGCAGCCGCGCCTGCAAATCTACCGCAGCACCACGCTGCTTGAAGAGTTGGCCGATGTGCTCACCCGGCCATCGGCGACCAAGCGCCTGGCCCTGATCGGCAAGACGGCCCGCGAGGTGCTGGCGGATTATGTCGAGGCGGTGGAACTGGTCGAGCCCATCGAGGTGCCGCGCGTGGTGCCAAACGATCCCGATGACGATCACGTCATCGCCGCCGCCTGTGCGGCCCACGCCGAGTGCATCGCCTCCGGAGATTCGGATTTGCTCTCGCTGGGCAGCTTTCAGGGAATCGATATCCTAACGGCCGCACAGGTGGTGCAGCGGATCAACAGATGAACTCACGGCCGCGCTAGGCGGCCCTTCCGGTCGCAGCGGCCGCGTCAAGCAAATCAGTCCGGCGTGGTCCATTTGATTCAAAAAACCAAATCACCCCGAGCTTTCCGCGAAACATCGCCGTGTCGCCAGCGCCGACTTTCAACGACCATGCAAATTCAATCGACTCCGACCCTTTATCACTCGCCATTCGATTCCTAAAAGCCAAATCACTCTGACCCCAATGGCACTTTTCTGCGCCGTGTCGCCAGCGCCAACTTGGCGAACGAGGAATGACACTCGGCGTGCTGTCGGCGCTACTGCTATGGAATAACCGTGGTCTGTCCCCGATTATTTTTTTAATCAGAGTTGCACTTCGAATTTGAACTCGCGAATTTTTATTGCTGTGCCAGCAACCGTAAATACACAACTAAATTGACAATGGCCGAAATGCTCAGGGCCATAAAATTGAAAAGAAAATAGTTACGCCCTAGCGGCCCAGTGTTTCGCAATTCTTTCAAACCATATTTTCGGTAATCGTCGATGAACGCACAAAGCATATAAACAAAAGTCACCGCAGAATACAAATATTCACCCAAGATACTCCACAGTGATGTGATAAACAGTAGGACGCTGACAGACCAACCGATGAAGACTGAAACTCTCCCCATTAACTTTACGTACCACCTATCTGAAAGATATCCCCTCATGGCCTAGTCATCTTTGGCTGAGGCATGATCCCATATTCAAAGGGGTTAAGAATATTCTCATTGACATCTGCGCCCAGACTTACCGGCAATGCACGATTTGAAATTTTTTCTGCATTCCCCCAAGTATTTCCATACGCCCTCGTGGCCTGAAATCCAAGCGCCGAGAACGTGGGCTTATAAGGAATGGCACTTACTTTGTCTCCCACGCGTGACCATGGAGCTCTATCTTTCGTCGGGCCTGGGCGCGCGGGATCTTCAACCACGGGTAGGGCTTGGGTCGTCGCTTTCGCATTCGGGGCTCGATGCGTGCGGGCCGATTGCCCACCCTGCATTGGGCGATCAGCGTGAACATCCGCCCGCAGTCCTTTGTGGCCGACAGACCTCGCGACACCCACTCCGTCCACAGTTGCACTGTGTGCTTGAAACTCAGTTCCCGCGGATTGATGCCGGCATTGCAGGCGGCCTGCGCCATGAGCAGTCGGATCACGTTGTAGGCCAGCAGATGGATCCAGAGCTGTTTGTCGTTCATCTGCGGCGTTTGGCAGCTCAGCACGTCCATGCCGGTGGTGGTCTTGAGGTTGCGCAGGTCGAGTTCGACGTTCCAGCGCCGCGCATACAACGCCGAGAGATCACCCTTGCTCACCTGCCGATGATCGAGCAGCGTGGTGACCAGCACCTGGTGGGCAACTTTGACTTCGCGTACTCTGAGTTCATCGGGAAATTGCGCATACTGCTCGGGTGTCATCCACTCTGGGCGCGCACACGGTTTGGGCCAGTACACAAGGTGATCACGCGTGCCCACCGCCTGACCACGGCGAAAGTCGGTGATGCGCGATCCGTTTTGTTCGAACAACACATCCACCCCAGCGCCCATCAGCGTGGCCATCAGGAAATAGTTGCAGTACAGGGCATCGGCAAGCATCACATCGCCTGCCGAGAAGCCCTCGAGCATCGCGCGTACCAACCCGAGTTCGCCGCTGCCTTTGCCGCTGTAGGGCCCTACCGCCATGTCGAGCGCCGCGCCGCTGGCCAGGCAAATCACGATCACCAGTCGCGCCTGCGGAAAGCCTACCCCGGGTGCTTGGGAACTGGGCTGGGGATAACAGGCCTGATTCTCCTCGGTATCGGGCATCGAGATCCCCGTGCCGTCCACCAGCTTCACCGCGCGCCCGCGCCAAAGCCATTGGGCCAGCGCCTTCTCGCTGAGCAGACGACCGGTTTCGCGCGCCAGCGTACTGACCATCTCAAGCGGCAGGCGCTGGCGCGCTCGGCAGTACCCGCCGGTACGAACGCTGCAAGGCGCAAGCCCATCAGCCGCGCGCTGCGCTGCCCAGCCGTTAACCGCCTTCTGGCACGAGCCATCTGCCTCCAGCACTTGGCGCATGAACATGGACAGCACCACCGTCGGCGGATACAACCGCTCGCGGTACTCGGGCAGCAGTGCTTCGGTCGTCTCGAGCAACTCAGGACTCGTCAGCAGGTTGAAAAACTCTACCGCTTCGGTCGCCCGCATCCGGCGTCCGACATGGCGCCGACGTTGCTGCAAAACGTTTCTGGCATTACGATCCATGGTGGCTGGCCTTCCGAAAGATGGTTTGGGTGTGTGAGAACAACCATCCTATCAATCCTTGGGCTAGCCACCTCCTTCTCGCCTCAGTTTCAAACACTTACGCCAGTGACTTCAACGTCATCGGGCTAAAGTAAGTGCCATTCGGCTTATAAGGCGCTTGAAGCCGAGCAGCTTTGCCGTAGTCGTAGGTGAACCCCGGCAGGTTAGTCACCTTCATTGTGCCTAGGTCATACCCCAAGTTAGCTGCTGCGGCCCATTGCTTGTCCACCTTTGAGCCTCCGCTCCAATCAACAATTTGTTCGGCAAATGAATCTTCAAAATATCCACCAGACCCTACCGTGGCCTTCCAAAGATTTGCTGCATTAAGGGAAAAGTCGGCAACATTCTTCCCCGCGTGTGCGATACCTCCAGCAGTAAGAACCCAGCCGACTGGCGACGCGGGGGTCGAACTCACCCCCAGCCCTAGACCAGCCACAGCCAAGCCCTGAACCACACCAGCACTTGCACCCAGCATGTTAAACGATGACCTTGTCGCCACATACCATCTGGGGTGCTCAGCAGGCGACAGTGTAAAACTTTCTCCTGAAGTTAGCGACGGTGAGTTAGCCTGAGCATTCTGAATTGCAATCCGATTGCCTACCCCCTCTTCAATGTACTGCATTTGGTACTGATTCAGGTCGGCCAAACTTACACCACCGGAAAGCGGATTTTGGATTACGTAATCCGCAACTGCTTTTTCATACGCTGGCAAGCCATACGGATTATTCGGAGTGCATTGGCCAAGCGCTGATCCTTCAACGCCTTTATTTCGCGTTGCCGTGATAACTAGCCTGCCATCTTTGAGTTCAGCGGTTTCCGTGTGGCCACTAGCGTTTCGAATTCGAGTTGTTGACCTGTCAGCGACATCCATGAACTCGCCTTCGTCTCCTGGGTTCATCACCGCGTTGCGTGTTTCACCACCATAGGTTTGCGCGTATCGCTCGGCCTGTGTGGTCGTCGGGTAATCTGAATCCGAAATCCCCTTGCCCGCGTTATTGACCAGCCAGTTATCCAGCGCCGCTTGTCGTTCCGAAGTCCAAGCCGTGTTTTCTGCCTGACTGAGCACAGTTTCCTGCGAGCTGGAATTGGCCGAGTTCGACTGATAAGCGAGAGAGTTCCCAATCGCATTCCCAAACGCATCCGCCGCCACGTTCGCCCAATTGGCCTTGCCGCCATAAACCAGCTGCCGTGCCACGCCGCTGGCCAGGCCGACCGTTAGATCGCGAGCAAACGTGTTGTCGCCAAAGTCGATCCGACCGACGGCCTGACCCACTCCCGCACCAACGGCAGACGCCGCCACGCCAGCCCAGCTGAATTCCTCCTGCAGGCCTGTGGCTACCGCGACGCCCTGGGTAATCATGCTGCCGACGGCGGCGCGGGCGATCAGGTTCATACCCGTCGCACCCAGCCCGGCCGACACCCCGGCGCCAATCGCCCCCATGGCCACACCGCTCCATGAGAATTCGCTTTGCACGCCGATCGCGATCCCGACCGTCTGGCTGGCAATGCTGCCGATGGCGCCCGCCGCCAACGCGATTCCCAGATTCGTGCCCAGCGCTGTCGCCCCCGCACTCATCATGGCGCCGAGGGAGCTGAAGCACTGCGGCAGCATCGCCCCGGCCGTCATCACCGTGGCCACAATCGCCACGGCCGCGATGATGATGCTGCCCATG
>JAXMJU010000069.1:0-13690 GCA_034376265.1 Sulfuritalea sp. | reverse complement strand
TTCGTCGGCCTCGCCCTTCAGCACGGGATCGTCGCTGCCGTCGAACGCCTTGGCAATCTGCGCCTGCAGTTCGGCGGCCGAGTTGGACAAGGCAGCCAGCATCCCGCGCGCCGCGGCCAGCGTGCGCGGCGGAACCAGAGTGGCCGCCTCCAGCTTTTTCTGAAACGCCGCCACCGCGTCGGCCCCCGGACCGTCCGCCGCATCCGCCAGAATTCCCAGCGTGTCGCGCAGACCGTCGAACAGCTGCGCCGCCAGTAGCCGTTGGTCGGCCAGCGCCAGCAGACCGGCACGCAAGGTCAGCAGGTGGCCGGCAAGATTGCCGCTGTCCACCGTCGAGATGTAGCGCGGCGCCGAAGGCTGCAGCGTCTGCGTGTCGTACCAGTTGAAGAAGTGTCCGCGGTGGCGCTCCAGCGTATCCAGCGTGGCGAAGGTGTTGCTCGTGCGCAGCAGGAGTTGTCCGGGCGCCAGGTAGCCGAAGTCGCAGGCGGAAAGATTGGCCAGCAGCGCCAGCCCGATGTTGGTCGGCGAGGTGCGGTGCGCAATCGCGGCGATCCGGTACTCCTGGAAATTGTCGGGCGGCAGCCAGTGATCCTCGGCGCCGACGAAGTTGTCGAAGAAGGCCCAGGTGCGGCGCGACAACGCGCGCAGGAACCGGGTTTGCTCGACGCTCAGGCTGGCCTTGCGGCGGGCCAGCGGCAGACTGAGCCACCAGGCGATCGCGGGGGAAGCAAACCAGAGCAGCAGTATCGGCGCGGCCACCGCCAAGGCCGCCGGCGCCCATGCCGCCAGCTCGATTGTGGTGACCAGAGCCAGCGCCGGCGCCACCCACATCGCCCGGATCACGCCGGGCAGGCTGTGGCCGTCGCCCCTGGCCGACTCGCGATCCGCCTCGCTCGACGGATTCCATTCCAGCAGTCGCCGCTGCGTGACCAGCATCCGCCAGACGGTGCGCGCGATGGCATCCAGGCTGTAGTACGCCTCGTAGGGCAGACACGCGAACTCGAACGCGAACTGCATCACGCGCCGTGCCGCCGACTGCCCGACAGACGCGAGATGCTGTCGCAGCAGCACTTCGCCGGGCTTGCGAAAAAGTTCCACGATCGAAGCGCAGAGCGGCGGAATCAACAGGATGCCGATCACCGACAAGGTCCACAGTCCGACCGTCGGCAGCAGCATCCAGCCCAGCAACAACAACAGGGTCAGCACGGCCGGGACCAGGCTGCGCCTCAGGTTGTCGAACAGTTTCAACTGCGACAGGAGCGAAAGCTGGTTCTGCTTCGGCGTAGCGCCAGCGCCAACTTTCAAATCCGGCGTGCGTCGCCGCAGCCAGCCCGCGAGTTGCCAATCGCCGCGTATCCAGCGATGGCGGCGGCTCACTTCCGCGCTGTAGCGCAGAGGAGTGTCCTCGTACAGCTGCACGTCGCTCAACAGCCCGGCACGCGCGTAACAGCCCTCGATCAGATCGTGACTGAGCACGCGGTTCTCGGGAAAGCGCCCGCCCAGGGCCTGCTCGAAGGCATCGACGTCGTAAATCCCCTTGCCGATGAACGAGCCTTCGCCGAACACGTCCTGGTAGACGTTCGACACCGTGCGCGTGTAGGGATCGATGCCGGGCTCGCCGCCGTTCAGGCGCGCATAGCGCGAGCGATTGGTGCCCGGCAGGCTGACCGCGACGCAGGGTTGCAGGATGCCGTAGCCGGCGCAGATCCGTCCTTGTTCCTCGTCGTAACGGGGACGATTCAGCGGGTGCGCCATGGCGCCGACAAATTGCCGCGCCGCATCGCGCGGCAGCGAGGTATCGGTGTCCAGGGTAATCACGTACTTCACCCCGGCCAGAATCGCCGTGTCGCCGGCCCGCAGCGAAAAGTCATCGACGGCGCCCTCGCGCCGGCCGCCCGCTCCGCTGCGCAGCAACGCATTCAGGGCCGCCAGCTTGCCGCGCTTGCGCTCATAACCCATCCAGAGCCCCTCCATCGGGTTCCAGCGCCGCGGCCGATGGAAGAGAAAGAAAATGTCGTCGTGGGTCCGGGCCCCTGCGCCGACATACTTTTCGTTGAGTTCGAGGATGCCTGCCCGCGCCTGTTGCAGCAGGGCATCATCCTCGGGCAGCGTTTCCTGGCGGGCGTCGCAGAAATCCGTGAGCAGGCCGAAGTGCAGGCATTCATCGCGATTCGCGAGGAACCTGACCTCCAGTGCCTCGAGCAGATTTTCGATGTTCGCCGTGCTGCTGAGCATGGTCGGCACCACCACCAGGGTGCGCGATGCAGTCGGAATGCCCTTGGAAAAATCCAGGCGCGGCAGCGGCTTCGGCTGCACCACGAGAGTGGCCAGCCAGTTCGCCAGCGCCAGCGCCAACTGGCTGGCGGCCAGCAGGGCAAGGATGACCAGCGGCGGCAGCACCCAGACCGCTTGCGTGGCCGACAGCGCGGCGAACTGCGCGCTGCGCTGCACGGCGGGCAGCATCTGCGCCACGAGCGCCCAGGCGATGGGCACGGCAAGCCGGTTTCCGCTGTTGCCTTACCTGGGTGGCATCACCCTGATCGCCGTGCGCAGCAACGCACCCAGGCGCGAGGGAATCGCGCCGATGGCCGTTTCGAGTTGCGGCAAACCCCGGTCGATCAGGTAGAAGCCGACGTGCGCCTCGCGCGCGCCGGGCGCATCCGTGCCGGCGGCGGCGCGGGCCAGAGCAAGCGCTTTGCCGGCCACCAACTCCTCGGCCAGCCCGTTCTTCCGCGCGATCCGTTCGGTGGCGTGACGGTAGTGGTCGCGGGTGGCGAAGTCCATGCTGCCGTAAACGTCCGGCGGGTCTTCCCGCAGCGTCCGCTCGACCACGCTCATGCTCTCGACGAAGTCGCGCCAGTCGATCGCGCCCAGCACCCGCAGGCTGCCGATGCTGTTGCTGATCGAGACCTGACCCGATGCCTGCAGCTGGTTCTCGGTCTGCACCAGTTGTTCGATGCTCAGGCCGGATTCCGCAAGGTGCTGCTCGATCCAGGTCAAGGGCAAGGCCAGCGCCGGCCCCTTTCCCTGCAGCCGACGGGCCAGCTCGGCGACAAACGAGCAGTTCATCGGCGGCTTCGAGCGTGCCATGTCGCCGATCACCAGAATCAGGTTCTTGGCATCGTTTTCGGCGGTATCCGTCATCTCGTCGGCCCAGCGGCAGGCCAGATTGCGCTCGGTCAAACTCGCGGCAATGCGCACACCGACGCGCCGCAGGTTTTCGATCACGGCCAGGCGCAGCATGATCGGAATCGCCCACAGCTCGCCCAGATCGAGGGCGCTCACGGTCTGGTAGGCAGCCACGAAGCGGCCGAGACATTCCGCATCGACGTGGCCATCGCCATGCGCGACGATTTCCAGCGCGATGTCATAGACCCGCGGCCGGCCGGCCGATGCGCCCTGCGCCAGACGCGGCAGTTCCAGGCTGTAACCCTTGGGCAAATGCTTCCTGGCGGTGCGGATTTGTTCTTCGATCAGATAGAAGTTGTCGAGCAGCCATTCCCCTGCCGGAGTGATCCGTCGCCGTTTTGCAACCGCCTCCGTCAGCAATTGGCTGACGCCGACCAGGGTGTTTTCATTGGCTGCCAGCCGCGCCAGAAGCTGGTCCGGTGCGCGACCGGCAGCCAGCCGGTGCGACCCAGCGAGAACCTTGCCGTGCTGCTCCATCTGATCGGCACTGAACAACTGGGCGCGCAGCGGAGATTCCTCGTCGGACGCATGCCGCGGCCGCAAGCTCGCCCGCAGGCGCGTGGTCCACTGTCGCCAAGATCCGTCAAACCCGTTACCGATATTCAATTCAGCCAGCCTTTTCGCAGTAGTCTTTCGCCGATGCCCATTGCATCGAGCGACCCCAGACCTGGCCGCCTAATCTCCGAGCAACTCGGAAACCGGTTCCAGTTGCTCCACGTGCTGCGCCACCACCTTGACGATGACGGTGATCGGCACGCTCAGCAACATACCCCAGATTCCCCACAGCCATCCCCAGAACAGCAGCGAGATGAATACGGCGGCGGTGTTCATTCTCGCGATCCGCCCCGTCATCCAGGTGACACCGAAGAATCCGACCGCAATGGCAATCGCCGTCGAAGCGCCGGCGACGAGCAGCGTCGCGGATAGTTCGTCGAACTGCATGAAGGCCGCCATGCCCATGGCCACCGCCGTGACCACCGGGCCCAGATAGGGAATCACGTGCAGCAGGCCCGCCGCCACGGCCCAGGCGCCGGCGTTTTCCAGACCGATCCAGCGCAGCGCCAGCCAGGTCAGCAAGCCCACCAGCACATTGGTCGCCAGCAGCATGATCATGTAGCGCTGGATCGAATCATTGATGTCATCGAGGATGCGCACCGTGATTTTTCTTCTGGACAAGGACGGTCCCGTTACCCGCACCAGTTTTCTCTTGAAGATGTCGCCCGACAGCAGGAGGAAGAAGGTCAGGAACAGCACCATGGTGGCCTGGCCGAGCATGGCTGCTGCGCCCATGGAGCCGACCCAAAGGAAATTGCCGAAGCGGGAGCCGGGCGCGTCGATCACGACGTGCGTCGCCTTCCGCCTGGACTTGCCTGGCTGGCCTGTCGCCGCACTGGTCGCCTTTTCGATTTCGCTCGCGGCGGTTTCCACCTTCTGCATGGTGCTGGCCTGCCCTTTGTTCAGACTGGCCAGACCGGCCGACAACTTGGTTGCGGCTTCCGGCAACTGGTCCAGTATCGTCTGCACCTCATCGCGCAGCGAGTAACTGCCGAAGGCCAGAGCCGCCACCACGCTGGCCATCACGATGCTGGTGCCGAGCACGCGCGGCACGCGAATCCGCTCCAGCCAGGCCACCAGCGGCCCCAGGGTGTAGGCGAAGAGAACGCCGAGCAGCAGGGAAATGAAAAAGCCCTGTGCCCACTTCAGGGCATACACCGCCGCCACCGTGGCGACGACGACCAGCGCCAGATCCCGGCTGCCTTCAAGTACGCTGATCACGGGTGGCGCTACCGCCGCATCGGGACCGGGGTCAACAGGCTTGCCGGCCGCCGCTTCCATGTCGGTAATTGGGCCGAGGGGCGTAGGAACAGACATCGGAATAGGTGGTTGTTTCATCAGTCGATGTCGGGCCGCACGGCAAGCGCGCTGATTTCCTCCATGCGCAGCCGTTCCTGCTGCAGACTGCCGAACCACAGGGCGTAATGCCGCGTGAATTCCGCGCCGAGGAAGAAAATCTGTGCCGAATAGTAGACCCACAACAGCAGGGCGATCAGCGATCCGGCGGCCCCGAAGCTCGATGCCACGCCGCTGTTGCCCAGGTACAGGCCGATCACGTACTTGCCCAGGCTGAACAGTCCGGCGGTGAAGGCTGCGCCAATCCAGACATCGCGCCACGACAGCGGCGCCTCGGGCAAGGTCTTGTAGATGATCGAAAACATGCAGGCGATGACGGCAAACGAGACCAGCGACGAGGTCACCTCAAGCAGCAGAGCGGAACTGCCCAGCATTCCATGCGCGTAGCGCTCCGCCATCGCCAATCCGGCGCTGACGACCAGCGATACGAGCAGCAGAAAGGCCAGCACCAGTACCAGGCCAAAGGACAGCAGCCGTGTTCTGAGCAGTACGCCAAAGCCCGACCGGCCGGACCCGCCAACGCCCCACAGTTCATCGAGGCTGCCCTTCAGCTCGGCAAAAACGCTGGTCGCGCCCAGCAACAGCAGTACGCTGGCGATCAGCGTGGCCAGCAGGCCCGACGCCGGATTCTGCGCACCTGCCAGCAAGGCCTGCATCGCCTTGGCCCCGTTCGGCCCCACCAGACCTTCCAGTTGGGCAACGATCTCGCCCTGAGCCGCCTCGGCGCCAAAAAAATAGCCGGCGACCGCAATCGCCAGCACCAGAATGGGCGTCATTGAAAACAGGGTATAGAAGGCCAGTGCCGCGCCTTTGCTGGCTGCACGATGGTCGATCCACGAAACCAGCGAGGCGACCAGAACTATTCGCAGCCGTCGCGCCCAGTGAATCGGGACATGGACGATGAGATCGACAATTGCACTGGCCATGACTGGTCTCGCCCGGGACGCTTGCGGTGGCTGGCACAGCGCGAACAGGCAACCGCGGGCAGAGCCTGCGGCTGCCTGTTCGTGCTACGGCTTCAGGTGTGATTACTTGATCCGCATATCGTTCTTGACGGACCTGACACCGGCGACACCGCGCGCCAGATCTGTGGCCTTGTTGATCGCTGTCTGCGAGCTGACAAATCCGCTCAACTGCACCACGTTCTTGAAGGTCTCGACATTGATCTCGGCGGACTTCAGGGTCGGCTCATTGAAGATCGCCGCCTTCACCTTGGTGGTGATCACGGCGTCGTCGACGTACTCGCCGGTGCCTTCCTGCTTGGTGGTGGACGCGCAGCCGACGACCGAGACCAGCGTGACGGCCAGGAAAAGTGCCGAGATATAGCTTCTAGCTTGTTTCATGATTGATTCTCCAAATTTGAGTTGAACAGAATTCCCGACCCGGATTCGCGCAATTTGTTTCGCCATCCTCCAGACAGAGAACCGAGCCCCTGGGATGCAAACCGCACACGCTTTCGAAGCCTCAAAGCCAGAATAGGCAAGACGACAGGTGGCGTCAGTGCGGTGGCGTACATAGCGCAAGACAAATGGGTGCCGGCCAAGGCAATTGCAGTCATTTCGGGTGCATCGTGCGTGGGTATCGCTGCGTACGGCGCAATCGCCGTCGCGCCAGCGCCAACTCTCTGGCCGGCCTGTCGCGGCAGGCGTGCGGCAGGAAGGCCGATCAGCGACGGCTGAGCAGGACGAAGACGATGAGCGCGGCCACTGCGGGAATGCCAAATGCCTTCCATGGATTTTCCCTGACGTATTCCTCGGTGGCGTCGGCAGCGTCCGAGGCCTTTCTTGCCACCGCCATTCGCGCCGCATCGAGTCGCGATCTCGCATCCCGCAACTGGCCCTCGATCCGGGTACGCGTCGCGGCGAATTCCTCCGCGGTCGAACTCACCACCTGCTGCAACAGGTCGTCGGTATCGGCGACAACGCCCTTGAGATCCCTGACGAGCCTGTCCTTCTTGATCTCGATGGCGCCGCGATGTTCGAACAATGCAATATTCATGGTCTCTCCCGGTGTTGACGAGCTGCAGCGGCGACCGCGGATTCGAGCGCCGACACTGCCCAAGCGCACAGCCTGATCCTTGCCTGAGCGCCGGTCTGTACGGCAGCGCACGATGCGGAACATGGACCCGCCTTGAGCCGGCGTCGCCTGGTTCTGCTCCGGGCTATGTGTTCCAACGCACTGACCGAAGCCGCCGAATGGAGCATAAATGCACCCGGTGGTTCGATCGCTACACATCAAAAGGAAACCAAAATGAAAATCCCATCCCGTTTCAAATTAGTCGCCCTTTCGGTCCTGCTCGCAGCCGGCCTTGCTGCATGCGACAAGCCCGGACCGGCAGAAACCGCCGGCAAGAAAATCGATCAGACGGCAGAGGCCGCCGGCAAGAAGCTCGACCAGACTGCCGAGGCCGCCGGGCGCAAGATCGAGCAAACCGCGGAAGCAGCCGGCAGGTCGATCGACAATGCAAGCGACAAGCTGGGCGACAAGCTGGGCGAGCAAGGCATGAAAGCCGGGGTCGCCATGGACGACACCGAAATCACGGCAAAGGTCAAGGCAGCCATTTTTGCCGAGCCCGGTCTGAAGACGCTGCAGATCAGCGTTGATACCGTCAAGGGCGTGGTGACACTCACCGGATCGGTCGATTCGGCCCAGAGCAGCGACAGGGCCAAGGAACTCGCGGGTGCGGTGGCGGGCGTCAGGCAGGTCGACAACCACCTGGTGGCAAAGGCAGTCCAAGGCAAGTAAGGGAAGCCGCGCAGGGTGCGGCAGCGCACAGTGCGCATCGGCAACCCCAGGTATTCTGAGCCCAGGGTTCGTAGTCCTCCTCCGCAACGAACTCCTGCAGTACTTGGCCCGGCCCAGCAACCCTGCGCCGGGCCTTTTTCGCTTCAAGCGGCCCCACGATTTGCAGCGCCTGTGAGCGCCAGCGCACGGACGGCCGCCGGCTTCGCGCCTAACCTGATCGACGGTGGGCGCTGCCAGGCGGCGCCGCCGACCCTTCTCAATTTCAATCACCAGGAGCACACCATGAACAAGGATCAAACCAAAGGCCGCGTCGAGGAAGTCAAAGGCAAGGTAAAGGAAATTGCCGGCAAGCTGAGCGGCGACAAGCAACTGCAAGACGAAGGCAAGCTGCAAAACTTCAAAGGTCAGGTACAGGCCGGTTTTGGCGATCTGAAGGAAGACATCAAGAAAGCCGTCTGAGATCAGCGCAGCCTCGCATCACTTGCAGGCGTCCAGCCCGTTCATCGGCAAACCCGCCCGCAAGCTCTCAGCCCGGGGATGAACAGCTCCCCTCAGGCATTGCCACCCCGAAAGGAAACGCCATGAAACGCATCAATCTGACCGCAATCGCCGCCGCGCTTGCCCTCGCCTTCGGCGCCCCTGCGCTCGCCGCCGACACCACTGCGCAAAACGGATCAAAGGCTGCGACGAGCACGACGGCAACCGTCGGCGAGTACGTGGACGACGCCGTCATCACCAGCAAAATCAAGACCGCGGTGTTCCAGGACTCCACGCTCAAGGCGACGGAGATCAATGTCGAAACCCACAACGGGATTGTTCAACTGACCGGCTTCGTCAAGTCGCGCGCCGATATCAACCAGGCCGTCAGGCTTGCCCGAGGCATCAAGGGCGTCAAATCCATCAAGAACGACATGGTGGTCAAGGGCAGGCAGTAAGTCCACTCGCCTGCATCGGGCAAGCGCCGGGCAGTCCGGGAGAGACAACTCCGGCGCGTTCGCCAAGCAGGTTAAGATCAGGCTATTCAAATCCTGGACGTGCGCAGAATCTGCGTTCTCCAGGTACCCAGCCGTCGTTGATAGGGAGAATAGCCGTGACCATACTTGTAGCCTATGTACCGCGCCCGGAAGGGCAGGCCGCCTTGGATAAGGGAATCGAAATTGCCGGTCGTCGCAAGGAAGCCCTGGTGGTGGTCAACACCAGCCGGGGCGGCAGCGGGGAAGATCCCTCGATGGCCGATGTTCAGGATGTCGAGCGCGTCGAAAAATTGCTGATGGCTTCCGGGATCGACGCAACATTCAAGCAGTTCGTTCGCGGCAAGAGCGCCATCGAAGAAATCGAGGAGATGGTCGACTCGCTGCGGGTTTCTCTTGTTGTCATCGGCCTGCGCAAACGCACACCGGTAGGAAAGCTTTTTCTGGGCAGTGTGGCCCAGGACATTCTGCTTACGGTTCCCTGCCCGGTATTGGCCGTGAAGGCTGGCTGACCGCTATCGCCGGCATGGCCGCGCGCCCGCCCGACGGCCGCTACATGCGCCACTCGACGTAGGAATAGATGTAGTTCGAGCCGCCGTTCACGTTGCCGAGCAGGCGCGAGGTGCCGAAGATGCCCGAGCGGTGCGTGACGCCGAGGCCGACATAGGTTTCGCCCATGGACTTGACGCCGATCAGGTCGCCCAGACTGATGTCGATGCTCGGATCGAGATAGTTGAGCAGCCTTGAGCTGCTGCGGCCGCGCGCCAGCTGGTCGCGCAGTTCGACGTAGGGCACGCGCTCGGCATAGGAGATGCCGACGCCCATGCCGAGCCGGGTGCGCACGCGGTGGCTCCAGGGGAAGCCGTAGTAATAGGCCTTCATGTAGGCGTTGGCCTGCCAGGAATCCTCCTGCAAGCCGCGCTCGTTGTGGCGCAGCAGGCCGATGTAACCGACGAAGTCGAGTGGCCAGCCGTTGAGGCGCTCGATGAAGGGGCGGCCCAGTTCGATGCCGGCGACGCGCGTCTGGTCGACGGTGTTGGTCGAGGTGCATTTGAGCAGCATCACCTGGGCCACGTCGCAATCGGTGGCCTTGCCGTACAGCACCTTGACGATCAGCGGCCGGCCGTCGGGCCAGGCGTCGTGCTCGGGAGAAAAATCGTAGGCCAGCCCGAGGTGCCCGGCCAGCTGGGTGCGGCTATCGACGATGGGACTGGCGCGCACACCCGAGGCCCAGCGCGTCGCCGATACGCCGCCGATCAGCCGCCAGCGTTCGGAAAGCCGGTAAGCCGCGGACAGGGCCAGTTCGGCGTTGATGCCGCCGCCCGGTTCGTAGGCCGGCCGCGTGAACGTCGCTTCGGACGGCCGCACGCCGTAGTAGTAGTTGTTGAGCCGGGCATCGCGTGCGGCGAGCGTGAATTGCGGTTGCAGCTGCAGCTTGCCCAGCGCCAGGTCGTAGCGATAACCGGCGCGGATTTCGCTGCCGTTCGATCCGCTGCCGGCATCGCTCAGCACTTCGGCGAACAGCGTGCCCCAGGGCCTGCGCTGCTGATAGCCGAGCCCCAGGTCGACGCCCGGCCCGCGATTGGCCATGCCGGCCAGGCTCGCGGGAATGCGGTCGTAGGGGTAGCCCTCGAAACGATAGGCGACAAACGCATCGAAGCGCGAATCGGGTGTTTCCCTGAGTTTCAGGCCGACCCGGTAGGCTTCGAGGAAGACGCGCTTGCTCTCGTAGATGTAGACCGGAACAAAGTCGTTGCGCGTGCCCGCGCCGCTATAGATCGAGTTCTCGAAGCGCATGGCCATGCCGAGCCCGGCGCCACCGGTCGCCACCGGCATGGTGGCCGCGACGATCGGCTGATTGGCGGGCTCCACCGCGGCGCCATGCGCCGGAAACAGGCACAGGCACAATGCCAGACCCGCCGTTGCCTGCAGTGAATAACCGGGACCAGAAATCATTGCATGCACTCCGCTTTCGTTACGGCGATTGCCGCCGCAGGGTCGAACGCCGATGGTATCGGCGCCCGCACCGCTAAATTATAGGCCCGGCCAAGACTGGCTGCCTACATGGCGCCGAGATCCGCAATCGCATCGACCACCATGCCCGTACCGATCGCCAGCAGCAGTATGTCGCCGGCAACGCGCACGTAGCGATGGCCTGACGGCGGCGGCCCGATCTGCACCACCAGCGGCGCCGGAACGGAGTAATAGATCACGTCGCGCGGCAGCTGGTAGCCGACCCGCCATTTCTTGGCCTGGCCCGGCGGCATGCAACCGTTGTGCTTCTTCGCCAGGCCCGGCGGGCAGCCGCGCCCGCGGTAATGCTGGGCGTAGTAGTCGCGCACCACCACATGCTGCTGCGGCTGGAAGTAGCGACGATCGCCATCGGCACGGCGATCGTTGTCGCGGCGCGAGTTGCGGTCGTCATCCCTGCGATCATCCTTGCGGTCGCTCTTGCGATCGTCACGCTGATCGCCGCGATCGTTCTTGCCGCCCTTGTCGTTGCCTGCCCACGTGGGCTTGTCGGCCAGCGCCGGGCCGGCCGCGAAAATCCCGGCGATCAGCAGCGCCGTGGCACATCTTGTTTTCAGAGCCAGTAGTTTCATGTTGGATCACCATGTAGTCAATTCATTGAACAGCGAACTGTCCTGCGCAACATAGCCGGCACGGCGCAAACCTTCTGTGCGATACCGTACATTGGCAAACCGCCGCGCATGCCGCACGCGTCGGAACTAGCTGTCGCGCCCCAGGCGTTGCAGGATCAGCGCCCGGGTCTCGCCCACCGCCGCGGCGAAGGGACTGCCGACGGGTGCCGCGGCCTGCTCGATGAGCGCCAGCGCCTCTTCGTTGCGCCGCAGATCGGAGAGCGTATGCGCCAGGTTGTTGATCACCGCCACGGAATCCGGATGACGGGCATAAGCCCGACGCAGGACGGCTTCCGCCGGGCCGAGTTCTCCCCGCGCGTAATGGCGGTTGGCCAGGCCGATGCTCGCGGCGACATTGTCGGGCCAGCGCTGCAGGGCCGCCGCATACGCGGCGAAGCTTGCATCCGGCGCGGCAACCCGCTCCATCGCCGCGACCGCCGCCAGATGCGCCGTCTCGCTGGCGGTCGCCGCAATGCGGCCGGGCGGCAAAGTCAGCATTGCCCAGTAATTGCTCTTCTTCCAGGTGTATTCGAAGACCGTGAACGGCACGGCCAGGCGCCGGGTTTCACCCGAGCGCAGGTAGAGTTCGCCGGCGGGATAGTCGAAGCCGACGACGACGGCATAGTGCCAGTTGGTGATGAAGCCGACCCCGGTATCCTGCAGCACCAGCACCGGGTTGCCTGCCGCGACCTCGCGCAGCAGATCGTCGAAGCGCGGCGCCAGCGGGTAGGAAAGCCTGCCGTAGCGGCGCGGCGCCGCCAGCATTTCCGCCTGCAGGCTGCCTTCGCGCCCCGGCAGATAGACGCGCTTGACCAGTTCGTCCGGCGTCACCGCGGTGCCGGCATGGACCAGCGTGGTCGCCAGCGCGGCGGGACCGCACTGATAGTCCTGCTGGGCAAAGAAGGGCACCTCGCGCAGTTCGATGCGCTCAGCGACGCCCTGCGGCCAGGCATCGCGCAAGCTCATGGTTTGCGGCACCAGCGAGGCGCAGCCGCTGAGGCCCGCCAGCAGCAAAAAAGCGCCCGCGCTAAGGCGGGCGCCTGCGAACCAGGACTGAAAGCCCGGCTTCATGGAATTCCGGCTCGGTTCGCGAGCGTTGGGACGACTAGCGACGGAAAGCGAAATACCAGATGAAGAAGACGACCAGGATCAGCACCACCAGACCATCGCCACCGGCAGGAACGGCATTGATCTGGCCGGCGAGGCCGCGGACTTCCTCATCGCTCATCGAGGCGACGCGATCCCGCGCATCCTGTGCATCCAGGCCCAGCGCCTGAAACTCGTTCACGGTCTGCGAGCGACTCAGATAACTCGATACCAGATTGCGGTCCGCCTGCACGGTGGCGGCGGCAGTCACCTGCTCCGTCCCGATCATGCTGGCCTGTCCGGTCTGGAAGGGCAGGGTTATGAGAGCAACGGCGAGAAAGCGGCAAAGCATCTTCTTGAATGCGGAATTCATGTTCATCTCCTGTGGTGGGTCGGATCGGGATCGCCCCCACGCAAGGATGTGTGAGAACTTGTTGCGGACTCTGAGCCAGCCTTCGCGCAAGGTCTGTGCGCTATCGCACATAGCGCGACGACCAGCGCGCCGGTCGACCGGCGGCATTCCGTACTTCGGATCGCCGTATCGCCATCACCAACTCTTGCTGGGGTCATTTCACGCAAACGCGGAAATTCAGGGAAAAACCCGGACCCGGCGGAGTAGCGCTGCCGACGAAGCTGCCCCTGGGCTTGATGCGCCAGTGGGTCACCAGCACATCGCAGCCGTCCGCAGCGGGAACCGGCACATAGCCCCAGCTCGCGGCGCTGTCGTTCGAGAATTCCAGGTCGTCAGCGAGGCTGCCCAGCGCGGTGAAGGTATAGCTGAGGCCGCTGGCGGGCGTGCCGTTGGCGAACAGCAGCGGCCCCGAGCCGGCACCGTCGATATCGCCGACGAACAGGGCGGTATTGGCCGGGACCGGATCCGAGACAAGCGTGGTGTCGCTGTCCGCCGCGCCAGCACCGGAGTTCGTCACCACCACGGAGTATTTCATCACCGCGCCGGGGATCGCCTTGGGACTCGCCAGCAGATTCACCGGATCGGAAAACGCCAGTACCGTTTTTTGCACGCTCATGCTCGGCGCGGCCGAGCAGCCGCCGATGGTATTGCCACCGGCGCCGGCCATGGTCACGGCGGTCGCCGCCACCACCCTGCCGGTGACATTGGCACCGTCACCCACGGTGACAAAGCCG
>JAXMJU010000068.1:0-6406 GCA_034376265.1 Sulfuritalea sp. | reverse complement strand
AGCAGGGATTTCGCGAGACGGGCTTGTTGGCTATTACTGCCGTTCCCCGCCACACATCGACTCAACGGCGGGATGCCTGCTTATGAATGGTGCGTATGCGTATCCTTTGCCGAATTGAGTCGGAAAGCCTGTAACGTCATCGCCGCGCAGATGTTTCTGGCGCACCGGCGACCAGCTTGGCGTGAGCGGCAAGGATTCGGTTTCGCTGATGCTCGACGAACGCGGGAAGCACAAGGTCGTCGAGCGGGATGGCGTCGAACAGATCGACACCCCATCGATCGAGGATCTTCCCTCCGTTTTCGCGGAATTCATTGAAGACCATGTTCGCCGACTTGACCGCGAGCACCTGATCCTTGCGAGCGATGTCTTCGATGAAGCGCCGGGCTACCAAGACGCCCAGCTGCAACTGCAGGCGCCCTTTTTCATCCTGCTTCGACGGTATCGAGAGGATGTTTCGCACCCTGGATACAAAAACGTCCAGCGGGTGCATGACCCGGAAGGATTGCTGCCCCCGTTCGACGGGCAGCGCCCGCTTGCGGATTTCCTCGTTGCTCAGCCCGTTGATGCGGTCGATGATGTCTACGTTGAGGAAGCTGTCCTTGCCCAGCTCGACAGTGACCTGGGCGACCAGGATAGTGATTGCGTCTTTCGGTGTCGGCGTGACGCGGCCCCCCATGGTGGACGCGATACGGCGAGCAGAACTCCTGGTGCCAAGGATATCGCCATCCATGGTGATGGCCGGCACGGTGGCCAGCAGCTTGAACTGGATTTCGTAGTAACCGGTCCAGAAAGCCAGGGCTTGCCCGCCGACCAGGATGTCGCCTTTGCCCATGCTCGACAGCAGCGCATCGATATCCTTTGCGGAGAAGCAGGCCTCTTTCATAGGACATGCCGGCCTGTATCAACCGAAACGTCCTTGAAGAATGCTTTCGAGAAAAACATTCCTGCCGTATTGGCCAGGGCGCCGCGCTTGACCGCGCGTGCGAAGTCCTGTTGTGAACGCTTCTTCGCAGCACGCAGCGTCAGATCTTCGCCGGCGGCCAGCTGCTGCACGTTGATCATGTGCTGCGCCTCGATCTTCTGGCCAAGGCTGGCCCAGTGCTCAAGCTGCATTGCAATCGAGCGGTGCATGATGCCGGAGGCCGCCTCGGCGGCGGCATAAAGTTCGTCGGTGATGCGGACGGATTTCACGATAGCGCTTTCCCGTGTGGCTATATGTGGCATATTACTACGTCACCCGCAGACCGATGTTTTTCGCTGTGCAACCGCCTGGAATGGCCGGACCGACCCGCCGGCTCCGGGGTAAGATTATCTGCAGCGCAGGCCCGTCGCTCGACGGGCTTCGGCGTCATCCAGGATGTTCAAACCTTCAGGAATACGGCCATGGCAAATATTGCATTTCTCGGGACAGGATTGCTCGGCGCGGCTTTTGCGGAAGCCGCGGCGCAGCGGGGGGATACGGTCACGGTCTGGAACCGGTCGGCGGACAAGGCACGCGCCCTGACCGGGTTCGGCATTCGGGTGGCATCGACGCCGGCCGAGGCGGTGGGCGGTGCGACGCGGGTGCATCTGGTGCTCAAGGACGATGCGGTGGTGGATGAGGTCATTGTCGCGGCAGGCGCCGGACTCTCGGCCGAGGCGGTGCTGATCGATCACAGCACGACACTGCCGGCGCTGACCGCCGAGCGGGCGCAGCGGCTTGCGGCGGCCGGGCTGAAATATCTGCACTGTCCGGTGTTCATGACTCCGGCCGCGGCGCGCAATGCGCAAGGCTCGATGCTGGCCGCGGGGCCTGCTGCGGTCTTCGACATCGTCAAAGACGAGCTGGCGAAAATGACCGGGCGCCTGGAGTACCAGGGCGAGCGCAGCGATCTTGCCGCGGTGAACAAGCTCCTCGGCAATGCATTGATCATCAGCCTGTCGGCGGCCACGGCCGACGTGCTGACCCTGGCCCAGGCGAGCGGGGTCGATGGCGAGGCGGCGATCCGCCTGTTCGGCTTGCTGGACCTGAATGCGATCGTCGCGACGCGCGGCGCCAACATGGCTAGGGGCAGGTTCGCGCCGAGCTTCGAGCTGGCCATGGCGCGCAAGGACCTCGGCCTGATGCTGGCGACCGCCGGCGGCCGGCCGCTGGCGGTGCTGCCGGGCGTGGCCGACCGCATGGACCGGCTGCTCGCCGCCGGGCACGGCGCCGACGACTTCACGGTGCTGGCGATCGATGCGCTGGCAGGCCGGGCCAAGGGAGACGAGCATGGTGCTGCTTGAATTTTCGATGTCGCCCTTTGCCAAGGGTGAAAGCCTGAGCCCTTATGTTGCACGCTCGCTCGACATCATCGACAAGAGCGGCCTGCCCTACCAGCTGACGCCGATGGGCACCATCATCGAAGGCGAATGGGCCGAGGTCATGGCCGTCGTCACCGCCTGCTTCGAGGCGATGCGCACCGACTGCGACCGGATCAGCACGCAGATCAAGATCGACTATCGCGCGGGGCCGGGCGGACGCATCACCGCCAAGGTGGCTGCCATCGAGGGCAAGCTGGGGCGCAAGCTATCCACCTGAGCGGCAGGCTGGGCGCCGCAGATCGACGACCATCGCGGCGCCATGGCCGGCCCGACAAGCCGGGCGCGCCGCGCCAAGTTGTTAGAATCTAAAGCATGATGCGCCGCAGCCCCACCACCATGGCCCTGCCGGGCCCGATTCCCGAGACCCGCCACGACTGGCACACGATCAAGACCCTGCTGCCCTATCTGTGGGCATGGAAGGGCCGCGTGGTCTTCGCGCTGGCCTGCCTGTTGCTGGCCAAGCTGACCAATGTCGCGGTGCCGCTGGTGTTCAAGGACATCATCGACACCTTCACCCTGCCCGGCGCCGGCAGGCTGGAGCAGGCCGTGCTGCTGGTGCCGCTGGGCCTCCTGGCGGCCTACGGCGCGCTGCGCTTTTCGACCGTGTTGTTCACCGAGCTGCGCGAGATCTTCTTCGCCCGCGTCACCCAGCGTGCGGTGCGCACCATCACGCTGCAGGTGTTCGAGCACCTGCATTCGCTCTCGCTGCGCTTCCATCTCGACCGCCAGACCGGCGGCCTGACGCGCGATATCGAGCGCGGCACGCGTTCGATCGGCTCCTTGATCAGCTACACGCTGTATTCGATTTTGCCCACGCTGGTCGAGATCGCGCTGGTGCTGGGCATCCTCGGCTTCCGCTACGACAAGGATTTCATGCTGATCACGCTGGTCACGCTGGTGCTCTACGTCAGCTTCACCATCGTCGTCACCAACTGGCGCACGGTGCTGCGGCGCGAGGTCAATGAGCTGGATTCGGCGGCCAACGTGCGCGCCGTGGATAGCCTGATCAACTTCGAGACGGTCAAGTATTTCAACAA
Organism: Sulfuritalea sp.; assembly: GCA_034376265.1. Classification (GTDB taxonomy): domain Bacteria; phylum Pseudomonadota; class Gammaproteobacteria; order Burkholderiales; family Rhodocyclaceae; genus Sulfuritalea. The sequence goes on along the minus strand of JAXMJU010000068.1, from coordinate 3,026 downwards.
CGAGCGCTGGGAGCACGACCGCTACGACGAGCAGATGCAGAAGTGGGAAAAGGCGCAGATCCGCAGCCAGATTTCGCTCTCGTGGCTCAACCTCGGCCAGTCGCTGATCATCGCCGCGGCCGTGACGGTGATGATGTGGCGCGCCGCGGTCGAGGTCGTCGCCGGGCAAATGACGGTGGGCGACATCGTGCTGGTCAACGCCTTCCTGATCCAGCTCTACATGCCGCTCAACCACCTCGGTGTGCTCTACCGCGAGATCCGCCAGTCGCTGACCGACATCGAGCGCATGTTCGGCCTGCTCAACAAGAACCGCGAAATCCAGGATGCGCCCGATGCGCGGCCCTTGTTCCCCAATGCTGAAAGCGGCCCCTGCGAGATCGAGTTCGTCAATGTCGGCTTCGCCTACGAGTCCAACCGGCAGATCCTGTTCGACGTGAATTTCAAAGTTGGCGCTGGCAGGACGGTGGCCGTGGTCGGCCACAGCGGCTCGGGCAAGTCCACCCTGGCTAGGCTGCTGTTCCGCTTCTACGACACCACGGCCGGCTCGGTCCGGATCAACGGTTCCGACCTGCGCGCGCTGCAGCAGTCTTCGGTGCGCGCCGCGATCGGCATCGTGCCGCAGGACACGGTGCTGTTCAACGACACGATCTTCTACAACATCCAGTACGGCCGGCCCGCGGCGCCGCGCGAGGAAGTCATCGCGGCGGCCCAGGCGGCGCACATCCACGACTTCATCGAGCGCCTGCCGGACGGCTACCAGACGCGCGTCGGCGAACGCGGCCTCAAGCTTTCCGGCGGCGAGAAGCAGCGCGTGGCGATCGCCCGGGCGCTATTGAAGAACCCGCCGATCCTGATCTTTGACGAAGCCACCTCGGCGCTTGATTCGAAGACCGAAAAGGCCATCCAGGCCGAACTGGAACAGGTTGCGGTGGGCCGTACCACCTTGATCATCGCCCATCGCCTGTCTACAGTGATGAACGCCGACGAGATCCTGGTGCTCGATGCCGGGCGCATCGTCGAACGCGGCAGCCACCGCGCGCTGCTCGCACGCGATGGCTTGTATGCCCAGATGTGGGCCTTGCAACAACAACAGCACTTGATCGAAGCCTGACCCAAGGAGACCGCCATGAATACCCGCATTGCATTGCTCTTGTTGGCCGCCGTCGCCGCACCCGCACTGGCCCAGGCAGCAACGGAACTGCGAGGCACGCTGAAGAAGGTCAAGGACAGCGGCAGCATCACGCTGGGCATCCGCGAATCGTCCTACCCGCTGTCCTACCTCGACGACAAGCAGCAGCCGGTGGGTTACCACATCGACGTCTGCAAGCACATCGTCGACGCGGTCAAGGCCCAGCTCAAGCTGCCGGCGCTGAAAGTGCAGCATCAGGCGGTCACCTCGCAGAACCGCATCCCGCTGGTCGCGAACGGCACCGTCGACCTCGAATGCGGCTCGACCACCAACAACGAGGCGCGGCAGAAACAGGTGGCCTTCGCACCGACCACTTTCGTCACCAACGTGCGCATGGCGGTGAAGAAGGCCTCCGGCATCCAGAGCCTCGGCCAGCTCGGCGGCAAGCCGGTGGCGACCACCACCGGCACCACCAGCGTGCAGCTGATGCGCGCCCACGAGAAGGGCAAGGGCATCGACTTCAAGGAGGTCTATGGCAAGGACCACGCCGATGCCTTCCTGATGCTGGAGACCGACCGCGCCGTGGCCTTCGTCATGGATGACAACCTGCTCGCCGGCCTCATCGTCAGCTCCAAGTCGCCGGCCGATTACGCCATCGTCGGCGAGGTGCTGAACATCGAGCCGATCGCCATCATGCTGCGCAAGGATGACCCGGCCTTCAAGAAGCTGGTCGACGCGACGGTGATCGGCCTCATGAAGAGCGGCGAGCTCGACAAACTCTATGCGCGCTGGTTCATGTCGCCGATCCCGCCCAGGAACGTCAGCATGAACTTCCCCATGAGCGAGCAGCTCAAGGCCCTGATCAAGGCGCCGAGCGACGCGCCGGCCGAGAGCTTCAACAAGAAGTAAGAGTTGGCGCTGGCGCTACGGCGCCCCGCGCCGTGCGCCGCTCCGGCCGAGCCCAGCATGAACTACCACTGGAACTGGGGCATCTTCCGCGAGCAGGTCAAGTCGGGCGACGAGACCTATCTCGACTGGCTGATCACCGGCCTCGGTTGGACCCTGGCCGTGTCGCTCACGGCCTGGCTGCTCGCGCTCTGCATCGGCATCGCGGTCGGCGCGCTGCGCACCACGCCTTCGCGCCTGCTGGTCGGCCTTGGCAATGCCTGGGTCGAGCTGTTCCGCAACGTGCCGCTCTTGGTGCAGATGTTCCTCTGGTTCTTCGTCGTGCCCGAGTTCCTGCCGCGCGACTGGTCGCTCTGGGTCAAGCAGGAGATGCCGGCCAAGGAGTTCGTCACCGCGGCGCTGTGCCTCGGCTTGTTCACTTCGGCGCGCATCGCCGAGCAGGTGCGCGCCGGCGTCGGCAGCCTGCCGCGCGGCCAGCGCGATGCGGCCCTGGCGCTGGGCCTGACCCTGCCCCAGGCCTACCGCCAGGTGATCCTGCCGCAGGCCTTGCGCATCGTGATCCCGCCGCTGACCTCGGAGTTCATGAACGTGTTCAAGAACTCCTCGGTGGCCTTCGCCATCGGCGTGCTGGAACTGACCTTCCAGGCGCGGCAGATGCAGGAAGATTCCGAGCAGGGCATCGAAACCTACCTCGCCGTGACGCTGCTCTACTTCATCTGCGCCTTCAGCGCCAATCGCGGCATGGCCTGGATCGAGGCGCGCACCCGCGTGCCCGGCCTGATCGCGCGGACGAGCTAGCATGAAACCTGTTGTCGAATCGCGGTTGGCGCGGGATCGGGAGGGCGGGGCATTCTGCTTCGCTCATGTCCCCCGTCGGCGCCCTGTGGGCGCCGACTCCTTCTTTACTTCGCTGCGCAGAACGCCCCACCCTCCCGATCCGGTAACGCTGTTGCAGTGCGACGGTCGTACAACGAAGGCGTATCCCGCCAAG
>JAXMJU010000067.1:0-6749 GCA_034376265.1 Sulfuritalea sp. | reverse complement strand
GGGGGGTGGGGGGCGCAATTTCCCCTCGGGGGATAGCGCAGCTATCCCCCTGAGGGCGAATCCATTGGGGTAACGCATATCCACCACGGCGATGCCGGGCAGACGACCTGCCGCCGCGCTGCTCGCTACGGCATAGTGACTGGCGAAGCGATGCACGCGCTCGGCCAGCGGATGCTTGGGCTCATCGCGGCCCAGTTCCAGCACCACGCCGTCGTCGAGCTGGAGTTGCCAGGCCTCGCGTGCCGAGAGGTGTATCGCCACCGGACGGCGTCCGCTGGCGGCGAGGCCGTCGCTGAACTCGCGGTAACGCTCCAGTACGCGGGCTGCCGAGCCCTCGGGACCGGCAAACACCGGCAGCGCGTTGCTGCTGGTGGCGAAGAACACTTCGCCGCGTTGATTGACCAGGCGCGCCTCGCCTTCCAGCGGAGTCCAGCGCGCCGCGGCGCGATGCTCCTCCAGCGTCAGTTCTATGCCGTCCGGCCAGACGCGGCGCAGCGCGGCCGAGCGCACCCAGGGCATGCGTTCGAAGGCGCTGCGCGCGGCTTCCAGATTCACCGTGAAGAAGTTGCCGGACAGCGCATTGCGCGCCGTATGTTCGATCTGTGCGCGCGAGACATGATCCAGCGGCGTCGCCACCAGCAGTTGCTTCAGCGGCAGCACCGGCAGGCGCTGCAGGGCCACGGTCGCAGCCCAGGCCAGCAGGACGCCGCCGGCCAGCAGTAGCACGTCGGCCAGCAGGTTGATCAGCAACGGGCGATCCCAGAAACCCGCGCCACCGCGCTGATCGCGCGCATGCCCATTCTTGGAATTGGCGCGCATCCTAGCCACAGCGCGCCTCCGCGAGCAGGTCCAGCACCAGTTGCGGAAACGCAATGCCGGCCGCGCGCGCCGCCATCGGCACCAGCGAATGATCGGTCATGCCGGGCGAGGTGTTGGCTTCCAGGCAATAGATGCGCCCCGCGGCGTCCAGCATGAAATCGACGCGCCCCCAGCCGCGCCCGCCGAGCACGGCGAAGGCGCGCAAGGCCAGGTCGCGCATCTCGGTTTCGCGCTGCTCGCCCAGCCCGCTCGGAATCCGGTATTCGGTGTCGTCGCGCAAATACTTGGCGTCGTAGTCGTAGAACTCGGTCGCCGGCACGATGCGGATCACCGGCAAAGCCCGTTCATTGAGGATGCCGACGGTGAATTCGCCGCCGGCCAGGTAGCGTTCGGCGATCACGCAGGCGTCGTAACGCGCCGCCAGTTCAAAGGCGGCACGCAAGCCGCCGGCCTGGTTGACCTTGCTGATGCCGATGCTGGAGCCTTCGTTGGCCGGCTTGACGAACAGCGGCAAGCCCAGTTGCGCCTCGACCGCGGCAAAGTCGCTGGCGGCATCGAGCACGGCGTAATCCGGCACCGGCAAACCGCTGGCCTGCCACACCAGCTTGGAACGCCATTTGTCCATCGCCAGCGCGGAAGCCAGCACGCCGCTGCCGGTGTAGGGAATCTCCAGCAGGTCGAGCGCGCCCTGCAGCGTGCCGTCTTCGCCGCCGCGGCCATGCAGCGCGATGAACACACGCTGGAAGCCCTCCGCATGCAGCGCCTCGAGCGCCTTGTCCTGCGGATCGAAACCGTGTGCATCGACGCCGCTTGATCGCAGCGCGGCCAGCACCGCGGCCCCGCTGTTCAGCGAGACCTCGCGCTCGGCCGACTTGCCGCCCATCATCACCGCCACCTTACCGAAATCCATCAAACTCCTTCTCCATCGTGCCCGGATCGATACGCCACGGCGCCGACGATGCGCACCTCGCGTACTAGGGCGACACCAAACTTTTCCGCGACTTCCGCCTGAATCCGGCCGATTAGCATTTCTATCGCACTCGCTGTCGCCGCGCCCTCGCGATTAACGATGAAATTCGCATGCTTTTCGGAAACCTGTGCGCCGTCGATCTGTGTGCCCTTGAGCCCGGCCGCCTCGATCAGCCGCGCGGCGTGGTCGCCCGGCGGATTTCTGAATACCGAGCCGGCATTGGGTAGTTGCAGCGGCTGCGTCGCCACGCGCCGCTCCAGCAGTTGCTTCATGCGCTCCTGCGCGGCCCCGGCGTCCCCCGCCGGAAAGCGAAACCAGGCAGCGGCGAAAATCTCGTCGGTGGCGCTCTTCAGCCCGGCATGGCGATAGCCGATGGCGAAATCCTCCGGGCCGCGCAGCACCTGCTCGCCGCGACGATTCAGCATCAGCACCTTGTCGACGTAGCGCCAGGTCTCGCCGCCATGGCAACCGGCATTCATCGTCAGCGCGCCGCCCACGGTGCCGGGTATCCCGGCCAGGAACTCGGCTTCGGCACAGCCCTGGCGGCCGACGAAGCGCGCCAGCTTGGGCGAGGCGACGCCGGCCTCGGCATAGAAGCTGCCGTCCGGCTCGCGGCGCAGCACGTTCAAGGCGCCATGGGTGAAGATCGCGGTGCCGTCGAAGCCGCCGTCGCGCACCAGCAGGTTGCTGCCGAGGCCGACCAGCAGCAAGGGTTCGTCGTAGCGCACACGGCCCAGAAACGCGGCGAGGTCGGCCAGGTCGGCCGGAAAGAACGCCCGCGCCACGGGTCCGCCGGCCCGCCATGAGACATGCGTGGCCATTGGCTCGTGCTCGCGCAGTTCGCCGCGCATCGGCTCAGGCATTGCCGCCGGCTCCGCTCAATTTCCCCGCCACCCCGCCGATCGAACCGGCGCCCATGGTGATCACCACGTCGCCGTCGCGTGCCGCGCCGAGTATGGCCTCGGGCATGGCCGCGATGTCTTCGACGAACACCGGTTCGACCTTGCCCGCCAGGCGCACCGCGCGCATCAGCGTGCGGCTGTCGGCGGCGACGATCGGCGCCTCACCGGCGGCATACACCTCGGCCAGCAGCAAGGCGTCGACGCCGGACAGAACCTTGACGAAATCCTCGAAGCAGTCGCGTGTGCGGGTGTAGCGATGCGGCTGGAAGGCCAGCAGCAGCCGTCGGCCGGGGAAGGCGCCGCGCGCCGCGGCCAGGGTCGCCGCCATTTCCACCGGATGGTGGCCGTAGTCGTCGACCAGGGTGAATGTGCCGCCGGCCGGACACGCAATCTCGCCGTAACGCTGGAAGCGCCGGCCGACGCCACGGAACTCGGCCAGGGCGCGGACGATCGCCGTGTCGCCAACGCCAACTTCCGTGGCCACCGCAATCGCCGCCAGCGCATTCAGCACGTTGTGGCGCCCCGGCAAATTGAGCACGATGGGCAGGCGGCTGACCTTGCCGTTGGTGCGCACGCAGGTGAAGCGCATGGTGCCGCCGTCGGCCACCACGTCTTCGGCGCGGAAATTGGCCTCGCTGTCGATGCCGTAACTGACGATCTGCTTCGCCACGCGCGGCATGATGTCGCGCACGTTGGGATCGTCGCCGCAGACCACGGCGACGCCATAGAAGGGCAGGCGGTGCAGGAAATCGACGAAAGCCTGTTTCAGGCGGCCGAAATCGTGGCCATAGGTTTCCATGTGGTCGGCGTCGATGTTGGTGACCACCGCGACCACGGGCGAGAGGAACAGGAAGGAGGCATCCGATTCGTCGGCCTCGGCGACGAGGAATTCACCGCTGCCGAGCTTGGCATTGGCCCCGGCCGAGTTCAGCCGGCCGCCGATGACGAAGGTCGGGTCGAGCCCGCCCTCGGCCAGGCAACTGGCGACCAGGCTGGTGGTGGTGGTCTTGCCGTGGGTGCCGGCGATCGCGACGCCCTGCTTGATGCGCATCAGTTCGGCCAGCATCTGCGCGCGCGGCACCACCGGCACGCGGCGCTCGCGCGCCATGAGCACTTCCGGGTTGTCGTCGCGCACCGCGGTGGACACCACCACCGCATCGGCGGTCGCGGCGTTGGCCGCGTTGTGGCCGATCGCGATGCGGATGCCCTGCTGCGCCAGGCGCCGCGTCGTCGCGCTCTCGCTGAGGTCGGAACCGCTGACCTCGAAGCCCTGGTTGGCCAGCACCTCGGCGATGCCCGACATGCCGGAACCGCCGATGCCGACGAAGTGGATGCGTTTGACTTTGTGTTTCATTCCGGTTTTCCTTTCAACGCCAGTTGCGCGCAGGCCTGCGCCACGACCGCCGTGGCCTCGGGCCGTGCCAGTTCGCGCGCCTTCTCGGCCATCTGCGCCAGTTGGCTACGCGACAGATTGCGGATCTCGGCCAGGCGCTCCGCTGTCAGTTGATCCTGCGGCAGCAGGATCGCCGCGCCGGCCGTGCTGAGGAAACGCGCATTGGCCGTCTGGTGATCGTCCACCGCATGCGGATAGGGCACCAGCAGGCTGGCGACGCCGGCCGCCGCGAGTTCCGCCACGGTCAGGGCGCCGGCGCGGCAGATCACCAGATCGGCCCAGTCGTAGGCGCCGGCCATGTCGTTGATGAAGGCCACGCAATCGGCCTTGATCCCCGCCGCCAGGTAAAGGCTTTGCAGTTGCGGCAGATGCTTCTCCCCGGCCTGATGCACCACCTGGGGACGCTCGCCTTCCGGGATCAGTGCCAGCGCCTTGGGCAGGGCTTCGTTCAGCGCCTGCGCTCCCAGGCTGCCGCCCACCACCAGTAGCCGCAGCGGTCCCTGGTGCTGCGCGTAGCGCAGAGCGGGCGCCGGCAGGGCGGCGATTTCCGGGCGCACCGGATTGCCGACCCAGGTGCCTTTCTTCAGCACGTCGGGAAAGCCGCTGAAAATGCGGTCCGCCACGCCGGCCAGCACCCGGTTGGCGAGGCCCGCCACGGAATTCTGTTCGTGCAGCAGCAGCGGAATGCCGCGCAGGGAGGCCATCATGCCGCCGGGAAAACTCACATAGCCGCCCATGCCCAGCACCACGTCGGGGCGGATGCGCTTGAGCTGCGACCAGGCCTGGGCGAAGCCGCGCAGCAGGTTGAAAGGCAGCAGCAGCTTGCGCAACAGGCCCTTGCCGCGCAGCGCCGAAAACTGCACCCAGGCCATTTCGTAGCCGCGCCCGGCGGTCAGCTTCGCTTCCATGCCATTCGGATTACCCATCCAGGCGATGCGCCAACCCTGCTCGCGCAGATACTCGGCCACGGCGAGCCCCGGCATGATGTGGCCGCCCGTGCCGCCAGCCATGACAAGCAGGGTCTTGGTCACTGGACTACCCTCCCCCCAGCCCCGGCCCCACTGCAGGCTCTGCATAGCCTGCCGGCTACTGCAGCGCGGAGCAGTGCTCCGCGAAACCCTGCCTTCGCCCCAAGGCAGGGGGTGACGGTGGTTCGCCGCTGCGCGGCTCCGTAGGTTGGCTGCGCCCCCCTTGGGACGGCCCGGCGGGAAGCGCTCATACCTGCTGCCCCCGCATGAGTTGCCTGTTCTCCCAGTCCACCCTGAGCAGAATCCCCAGCGCCAGGCAGTTGGCGACGATGCCCGAGCCGCCGAAGCTCATCAGCGGCAGGGTCAGGCCCTTGGTCGGCAGCAGGCCCATGTTGACACCCATGTTGATGAGGCCCTGCACGCCGAGCCAGATGCCTATGCCTTGCGCGACGAGGCCGGAATGCACGCGGCCGAGCACCAGCGCCTGGCGGCCGATGGCGAAGGCGCGCTGCACCAGCAGGGCGAAGAGGCCGACCACGACGCAGACGCCGACGAAGCCGAGTTCCTCGGCGATCACCGCGAGCAGGAAATCGGTGTGCGCCTCGGGCAGGTAGAACAGTTTTTCGACGCTGGCGCCGAGGCCGACGCCGAACCATTCGCCGCGGCCGAAGGCGATCAGCGCATGCGAGAGCTGGTAGCCCTTGCCGTAGGCATCCTGCCAGGGATCCATGAAGCCGAAGATGCGTTCGCGCCGATAGGGCGAAACCCAGATCATGATGACGAAGCTGACCGCCAGCACCACCGCCAGGACCGCGAACACCCGCGCATTGATGCCGCCGAGGAACAGGATGCCGGTGGCAATGCAGAGGATCACCACCAGCGCGCCGAAATCCGGCTCCTTCAACAGCAGGAAGCCGACCAGCACCATGACCAGCGCCATCGGCCCGAAGCCGCGCAGGAAGCTGCCCATGTCGCCGAGCTTGCGCGCGGTGTAGTCGGCGGCGTAGAGCACGGCGAACAGCTTCATCAGTTCCGAGGGCTGCAGATTGACCGGACCGAGGCCGATCCAGCGCTGGGCGCCATTCACGGAACGCCCGACGTGGGGAATCAGCACCAGCAGCAGTAGCACGACGCCGGCCAGGAACAGCCAGGGCGCGGCCTGCTGCCACAAGCGCAGCGGAATCTGGAAGGCCATCACGCCCGCCACCAGGCCGAAGCAGAGAAAGACGGCGTGGCGAAACAGAAAATAGGCCGACTGGTTGCCGGTGAAGCGACTGCCCTCGGCCATCGCGATCGAGGACGAATACACCATCACCAGGCCCAGCAGCAGCAGGCCGACGGCCGGCCACAGCAGCAGGCTGTCGAGTTCGGCCGGCGCGTTGTTCGCCGCCACAGCATAGGCGCGACTCACGATTTGCCTTTCAAGGCACGCACCGCGGCGACAAACACCTGCGCCCGGTGCTCGTAGTTGCGGAACATGTCGAAGCTGGCGCAGGCCGGCGACAGCAGCACGGCGTCGCCCGGCCATGCCAGCGCATGGGCGCGGCGCACGGCATCGGCCATGTCGGCGGCGCTTTCGATGGCGATCCCGGCACCGGCAATCGCGGCGCCGATCGTCGGGCCGTCGCGGCCGATCAGCAACACTGCGCGGGCATGGCGCGCGACGGCATCTGCGAGCGGCGAAAAGTCCTGTTGCT
>JAXMJU010000066.1:0-4479 GCA_034376265.1 Sulfuritalea sp. | reverse complement strand
AGCCCCAAACCCCGGCCAGCGCGATCAGCACCGCGGCAACGAGCCCGAGCGGGACTTGCAGCTTCTTCCAGTCGTCGATCATCGCTTCCTCCTATGGGCAGAACGGCCCGCCGGTTCCGGGTGCGCTGCGCAGGCACCAGTACACCGCGTCAAAGGTGGCGCACCCCGAAAGCCAGCCGAGCACAAACCCGAGCGCAAGCCAGCCAACCGCTTGAATGGTGCGCGGGTGCGCCTTCAGCCACGCCAAGACATAGGGCGCGGCGGCGGTGAGCTTGGCTTTCGTTTCCGGCGTCATGTCAGATTCACCGTTGTCCACTCGGTTCCTATGCCCCACTCGAACCAGCGATGCCCCAGATCACCGGGCGCCATGACGTAGGGATGCCGATTGTCGAGCACCCACCACTGCCCGGCCGAGTCACGCGCGCAGGCTACGCCGTGGTCAACTTGCGAGGCGTTGTCGATGCCAACCATGGCCAGCCGCAGGTCCGCCTTCGGCCAGCCGAGGGCCAACAGCTTGCGGATCTTGGCGATGGCGTAATCCTCGCAATCTCCGGCGTTAGTCTCGGTGATGTCCTCCCACCTGTCCTCGACTTTGTACTGCGTGATGTCCTCGACGTAGCGCGAGTTTTCATTGACTTCGTGATTGACGGCTTCGAGCGTGGCCTTGTTCTGGATCATTTGCACTCCTCGCGGTCAGGATGCTCATGGCAGTACACCAACCACTGCCGCGGCGGCATCACGCTCGCACCTGATTCGAGATTGCCGCCTGGGGTCGCGCAGCCAGCGAGAGCCCAGGCGAGCAGGCAGGCGAGGATGATGGCTCTCATTTATTTAGGCCCTACATGAAACCAGCCGCTCATCCATGCAGCAAGAAAAGCGCTAGCCGCCCCAATCGTATATATAACCTTCGTGACCACTGAGCGTCCGATTCGCGCATACACGCGCTCTTCAGCACGGCGAGCCGCGAGGTCTGCGACGTTTTCCGCCTGTCTTTGGGTGAGCGGTCCGTAATCTGTGGAGGCATCTTGAAATTCCTCTGAGGAGGCCATAGTTGTCCCGTCAATTATTGTTGATTGTTAATGGGTCATATCCGCAATCACAGCGACACAAGATAATCAATCGGCGTGTTCGGATCCGACGCCTTGACGTTCAGGTAGTACGTCGTGCCCTTTTGCAAGTTGCAGTACCCGGGCCCGGAGTTGACGAAAGACAGATCGAAGCTCGCGCCCAGTCCGTTGCGCATCTTGCGGCAGTACGGGCTGCTCACTTCGAGCGCGCCCGGTACAGTGGATATCCACGCATCGCGCGGATTGGTGTTGTTGGTGAGCTGGTTCATCGAAATCCCCGCGTAGGGCGCAACGCCCGTATATAGGATTCGGTGCGCGTGGATCACGTTCGCTGGCGCGGAAAACCTGAACGTAATCCCGGTCCCGACCGTCAACGGCACACCGGCCATTGATGCCGGCGCAACAACGACGCTCCAGCCGGAGGGCGGCGCAGGAGCGGGCGGCGGCGGAACTGGCGCCGGTGTCGGGATTGGCGTCGGGGTGGGTGCAATAGGCCCGGCACAGGTGAGCGTGACGATCGCCCCGGCGTGGCAGGTGAGCGTCTGCGCCCAAACCGGTAGCGCCACGAGCGCGAGCAACAGCATGGCAATGCGTTTCATGTTGCCTCCTTGAAAATGCAAAAGGCCCCGCAGGGCCCTCGATTGTTTGACACGGTACTTGGTGAAGCGCAGACTTCGCCGCAAATGACCTTCGGCTATGATCAGTGGACTATCCGTTCCTCGTCGGCTTCCTAGTCCTCGGCGCGGTCTGGCTGATCGGTTCTTCGGTCGAACGCCTACACACATGGGCGCGGCCAGCAGCCACGCTTGCGACCATCGCGCTTATTGCTGAAGCGATTTGGCTCGTTCTTCGGTAGCCTTGGCGATCCGGTTTCTCATTCCGTATAGCGCGTCCAGGCGCGCACGTTTCTCGTCCGCACCGCCAGCACGTGACTGCGCCATCTTGATCTGCCGGTTGACGTTCGCCAACTGCTTCTCGGCGTGCGTGTAAAGGCGGTACAGGCGGATTTTGTCGGCCTTGTCCTCGAGCAGTTTCTTGGCTTCTTCGGTCGCCCCGACCTTCTGCAATTCCTTCAGATCAGCCATCGCCTGCTGAACCTCCTTCATCTGGTCGTAGACCCGCGTGACGTACTTCGACTGGTACTGCGGCAAGTCTTTCACGAAGTCGCCAACTACCAGCACTTCATCGGTGCGCCAGGCCGGCTTGCCGGGAAGGTCCATCGCTGGCCGCAGCGCAAGATCGGCGGTCGCCACGACATGCGCGCCCAACCATCCAAAGTACCCGTTCACGAGATGATCAATCTGAACCGGGGAAACGAGTCCGTTCTTGCCGAGCAACTGGGCCGTGGCTGACGTGTACGGTGCAATCCTGCGCGACTTCGACATCCGTTCCATGCCCATGCTCTCAATCGGCCGATCGGTGAAACTGTCTCGGTTCGCATACAGCTCGATCAGCGGCATGGCGAGCTGCGGCACCGGGTTCATGGAAAGCTGCTGACTCACGATGCTGAATACCCGCCTGGCGAACTGCTTGCCGGTGAGTTCGTCCGTCATCATGGCCTCAAATCCGCGTTCTGCAATCGACGCAATGGCGCCTATCTCGAAGGGCTTGGGAATGCGGAAAGCCTTGTCGCCGATTTTGAACCACCAGAATGTTTCCCGGTCCCAATCCTCGCGCTTCTTCCAGTCGTCGTCGTCTCCGTAGGCCATCATCAGGGCAAGCGAGGCCATGGTTGCGCCACCCACGACGATGCCGAACCGGCGCGGGTCTTCTGCGGCGCCACGGCCGAGTTTGTACAGGCCCTGCAACCTCGCGTTGAAGAACGGCACGGTCTGCGACAGGAACCGAACGGCCGCCCAGGTGCCCTGCATCGAGAAGTCCATCGTGTCGCGGGCGGCGAAGGATGCCTCAAGGTGGGTCTTGCCATCGGCCCGCATCTTCTTGTAGAGCGCGGCACGGTTCACGTTCTCGGCCCGATCCCCAACCGTCTGCCACCAGTCCCACGCCTGCTGTAGCGCGGCCTTGGTCCGCTCCGGGGTTGTCAGGATGGTCTGGTCGTCTACCCCCATTGCGATCAGGCGCTTGACGTGCTCGGCGCGGTCGCCGTCCAGAATGGTCCCGAAGCGCATCACCCCGCCGCCGGCCAGGATGGAGGCGTATTCCGGCGAGTCGGCCTTCGTCGCCTTCCAGCCCGTCAGGACGTTGCCGAGGACGTTGTAGCTCGCCGGGTTGGCTCCGATCATCTGCAGGGAGTCGCGGATCACGTTGCGGATGCGGAAGGTCGGGGAGACGGTAACGCCCATCGTCAGCCACTTCTTGAACTTCTGCATGACCTTCATTCCGGTGCCCTGGAATCCGGTGAAGCCGATCGCCTTCATGGCGTCGAGAAGGAACGGGTCTTCGACCATGAACCAGCGTTGCGTACCTTGGTCGGTGAAGGACACCACGGCTTCTTTCAGGCCTGCCGCTTTCGCCATCTGCCTGACGGTGGACTCGTCGCCTTCCACCACGGCACCCACGCGCTGCGCGGCGAGCAGGGATTCTCTTGCCGCCTGGTTCTTCAGGCTTGCGTCCAGAAGATGCGACCAGTTCTTGAGGATGTTTTCCATCGGGTCGCCCAGGGCTTGCTCACCGCCCTTGAGCACCTTGAAAGCGTACTGGTTCACCAGTCCCTTGCTCGGGATCGGGCCTTGCTGCTTGCCGGCCTCGTCTTGCATGAGGCGGTAGAACGGAACGTAGAAATCCTTCTCCCATGCAACACGACCTTCGGCGTCGATCAACCCCGCCTTCTCGGCGATGTCGAGAACCGACTTGTTGTAGCGGTCCAGTTCGGCCCTCACGCGAGCGTACTCCTGCACCCTTGAAGTTCCGTTCAGCATGGCACCTTGATTCAACGCCTTCAGGCGGGCGATGTCCTGCGGCGTGAAATTGTTCTCCCTGCCCTCGGCGAGCAGCCTTTCGGCCCGGTTGCCGATCACCCAGGCGAGAAAGCGGTCATGCTCGCCAGCGAGTTTCGACATGATGCCGAGGAACCCGCCGCGCTCGAAATTCACGTCCACGCCACCGTCTTGGTCGAGATACACCGTGCCGTAGTTCAGGAGCCCGTCCAGCGCGTTGTCGGCCCCACGGGCCATGCGCGCGAGCATGTAGGCGTGATAGTCGTACTCCTTGATGGGGTCGAACTGGTCCACCACGCCTTGCTTCAGCCGCTTCTGCCAGTCCGTGGACCAGACCTTGATGCGGTCCTTCAGTGTCGGCGGGACGTGCCATACACCGGCCTTGCGCAGAGCCTCTTGCGTGTCGGCCGGCTGCTGGCTGATCCAAGGGGACAGGCTGAAGCTGATGTCCGCCCCCTCCGGCGTCTGCGTCTGGTCCTGCTTCTTCGGCCCCGTCGCCATTGCGTTGTTGTACA
>JAXMJU010000065.1:0-5407 GCA_034376265.1 Sulfuritalea sp. | reverse complement strand
CTTCCTTCAGTTAGCACAACGTGTGCCACGTCAATAGTTGTTACGTCAATTGTTTGATTATTATGGTGTTAGCCGCGCTGCGCACAAGCTAGGCTCTGGACACTGCGGGGCATCCGATGTTTCCAGCCGAAACATCCACATCATTAGTGTGGTTAGTTTGACACTTGCATCCGGCACGGGACTCGATGCGCCGCAAGGGCGCGGGGACGACAAGCGCCCCCGAGATCCCTGCACAGCAGTAGAACAGCGCGAAATTTCTACGCGATGCAGCCTTGGCAAGATAGCATTCTCTATTTTTCGTGATCGACGTATTCAGTTACTACAACTGCACTGTCGGGCAGTTGGCTGAGCAAGTTACTGACGAGCCTGTCAGCGAGGACACTGACAGGTGTGGAATAGGCTGAGATTGACCGCTCATGGGCTCTGGCGGTACGTCGGCGGTGCTGCTGCTTCCTTGCTCGTCCTCAGCCAACTGCGTATCGCGTTCCATGCTAACTTTCATGCAGAGGGGTGGTCGGCACCCCTGATGATGAAAGAAAATGCGGGTGTGCTGGTGCTCGAGGCCTGAGGTTGCAAAAACCTTTGATGGTGTCGACCGCGAACGCTTGAGTGTGGTCATGTGATTTGATGGTGCGATGCCCGCGTTCGGTGATGGTCATTTGGTAAGCGTCGCAGCGAGGCCGTCTTGACCGGATCAGAGTTCGTACCGGAGATCTGACGAAGGGGTGTTGATCTCGTCGACGCGCTGTCCAGTGTTCGCGCGGACGCATACCTTGCCGATCCGGGGAATAGCGATACCACATCGCCGGCGGCGCCCGACTTCCCGCCGGTCGGTCATCGCGCACATAGGTCCAGAGTCGGCCCGTCTTGGTGCGTCCCCGGCCGGGGTCGAGGACCGGCACCGAGGTATCGTCACCATGCACCTTCTCGGCCTTCAGGACATAGCGCCCGATGGCGCTGGCCAGGGGATCGAGCAGGCGGGCGGCATCCGCCACCCAGCCGGCCAGGGTGGCACGGTCGAGATCGACGCCGACGCGCCGGTAGATGCCTTGCTGCCGATACAAGGGACTGTGGTCGGCATACTTGGCGACGATGACCAGGGCCAAGAGTCCTGGCGCCGGCAGGCACCGCTCGATGGGGCGCGAGGGAGCGGGCTGCTGAACGATTGTCGAGCAGCGGCCGCAGGAGAGTTTCGGGCGCACATGCCGGATCACCTTGAAGTAGCCGGGCACGAAGTCGAGCATCTCGGAGACATCTTCGCCGAGCGTGCGCATTGCCGAGCCGCACGCGGGACAGGAGCAGGTGGCCGGCGCATGGATGACCGTTTCGCGCGGCAGATGGGCGGGTAGTTCCCGCGATGCGCGGCGCAGCGGAACCACATTCCGATCGGGCGTTGGCTGGGTGGAATCTTCTGCGGCGACGGCGGGCTCGGGCGGAATGTCGGCCTTCTTCTCGCCAGCTTGCAGATCGTCCAGAGCCAGCTGCAATTGCGCCAGGGTACCTTCGATCCGTTCGGCGGAACGTCCGAATTGTCACCGCTTGAGACGGGCGATTTCGGCCATCAGTTTGGCGATCAGGTGATCGCGATTGGCCAGCAGACGCTTCAGGGCAGCGATGTCGTCCGGGAGCGAAGGTGCGTTTGCCATGCACGAATTCTAGGCAGGAGCATCGAGAGTTGCGCGCCACTCAAGCTCACGCTGCCGCTCGTGGCTTGCGGCCAAACGAAGCGACCGCGTTCCAGGCACTTGGCGAACAGGCACAGTCCGTCGCCGCTCCACCACAGCACTTTGATCAAATCGTCGCGCCGGCCTCGGAAGAGGAAGACGTGGCCAGTGAACGGATTCTCGGTCAGCGCGGTTTGCACCAGGGCCGCCAGTCCATCCATGCCGCGGCGCATGTCGGTGACGCCGGCAGCGATCCAGATCCGTGTCCCGGTCGGCAGTCCGATCATCGCCGCCGAGCCAGGCAGTCGAGTACCGTGTTCAACGTGAGCGGATCCACGCCACCATGCAGCCGCAGCGTGACGTCGCCCATGACGACCTCGATCACTGCTTCGCTCGGCCTCGTGAAAGGGTGGCGTTCGCTCACGGCGGGTGTGAGAACGGGAATCAAGGCCACCGGCGTGGTGCGCGGGCCAGTCCCGGAAACGCCACCAAAGCCGCCTGCTCGATACTGGCGCCGCCACTTGAACACCATGTTGGCGTTGACGCCGTGCTTGGCGGCGAGCTTCGATACGGACACGTTCGGCGCACAAGCCAGTGCCGCCAACTGCCGTTTGAAATCGATCGGATAATTCGGGCGGCCTTTGCGGCTCGCCATTGCAATGCTGTCTGTCGCCAAGATGGTTCCCGCCACTTGAATGGTGGGCGCCACTTTGACTTACGTTACCCGCCCTGGGAAGACGGCCTTGGGAGACGCTTACAGCTCTACTACGACCACCCTGGTTGTTTCGCTTGGCGGCCAAAATGTGTCAAATAGACACAAAATCCTGAAGAATCTGGCGCCGCATTGGGTTTGTCGATCTTGGAATGTCAAATAGTTTCGATAAGAAACCATAAGCCGTTTCCCTAGGAAACGAGGGCGCAAATAATCGCCTTCGCAAATTCGCTCATTTGAATTGGATGCAAGCAAATCAATAAGTTAAGTAATGCGACTGTTTCATGGCACGGACCATGCATTGCACCATGCGTATGAGATTTATTCACAAGCTGATCGGAAGCTTTGACGCTTTTTTATATTGGTGTGCAAAAGGAGCTAAAGATGTCCCGCAACGAAGCTGAATGGAAAGAAAAACCGAATCTTCCTCCTACCCACTTTGTGGATACCAGGATCTATACGGACGAACAGATTTTCCGCGACGAGCAGGCAAGGATTTTCAATAAGGTTTGGATCATCGCCTGCCACGAATCGGAGATTCCCAACGCCTACGATTACAGGACGTTCAATCACCCCGGTGGCCAGAAACTCATCGTAACGCGCGGCGAAGATATGACGATCAGGAGCTTCTACAATATTTGCCCGCATCGCGGCAACGTATTGCTCTATGATCCGGTGGGCAATGCGAAACGCATAACGTGCATTTTCCACGCCTGGTCGTTCGACACCAAGGGCAATTGCATAGACATTTCCCGTGGAGTCGAGGGATACCAAGACCGGCTGTGCAAGGAAGACGTTGGTCTGCGGGAGGTCAAAAGCGAGGTGGGCTTCGGCGGATTTGTCTGGGTCAATATCGATGACGGCAGTTGCTCTCTAAAGGAGTACATCGGCGATGCGCTAGACATGCTTGGGCCGAACATGGACGAGCCGATGGAGGTGTTCCACTATCACAAGGCCATCGTCGATACGAATTACAAGCTATGGCATGACACCAACAGCGAGTTCTATCACGACTACATGCATTACTTTAATCGCATCACAGGGATGATGCAGCCAGGCTACTTCGACCGAAAATACACCGGCTATCCAAACGGACATGCGTCAGTCGGCTCGATGGAAATCAAATACGATGCCTACGAAGGCAGCAAGGCGCGGGGCGTGGGTTGGCCTGGCCTCGCCCCAGGCGGCTGGATACTGATCGACATCTTTCCAGGCATGACATATAACCTGCGTACCTCGGTGCTGCGGATGGACACGGCGATCCCGCTCGGACCCAACAAGGTTGTCATCGAGTTTCGCGGACTGGGGCTGAAGAGCGATACACCGGAGCAGAGGGCCGAACGTATCCGGGACCACAACACCATTTGGGGGCCATTCGGGCGCAATCTTCATGAGGACCTCATAGGCGTCCACGGTCAGGGCATCGCGATGCGCGAAAGGGTTACTGACAGCAAGTGGGTACTCCACGGTCGCGAGGAAAACAGCACCATTCACGACGAGATGGGGATGCGTCACTTCTATGCCGAGTGGAGCAAGCGCATGGCGCGCATGGCATACGACCCCCTCGGCGACAACAGTATTTCAGCCACTGCATGACCTGATCAGCACCCACGGGGTCGCCCGTCCAGCTGCGTCTGTGCGGCAGCCCCGACAAATCGAGGAGAGATACGAAGTGAATTCAAAGCAAGCCATCGAGGAGCTTATTTACCGCTCCTGTCTGGTCCTGGACGACAAGGACTTCAAGGGATATCTGAACATCTGCGATCCTGACTTCCGCTATAGCATCACGGCTCATAGCCCCGAAATACGCAAGGACATGATCTGGTTGGAGCATGACAAAAAGGGCATGGAGTCCCTGTTTAACAACCTGCCCAAGCACAATAGCGACCATTCGCCGCTGACGCGCCACGCGACGGTCTATACCGTGGAGGTAGACGCTGCGGACAAGCAAGCCAAAATAGTCTCGGCACTCCAGGTATTCAAAACATCGCTGGACGGAGGAGCGACGGAACTCTTTGCTGTGGGCAAGTACATCGACACCGTGAATCTGGAGGGAGCATCACCGAAGTTACTGAACCGCGTGGTGAAGCTGGATACCCGCATGCTGGGTATCGGATACCACATTCCGTTTTGAATAACCTTTCCTCAGAACAGGATCAAGACGCGGAGTCGCTGCTGCCCGGTTAAATGAACGGGCGAATCTCTGAAGGCCATGACTGAAGCGGGGTTTCGGCGATGAAGGGTGGTGTCGATTTGAACGACGATTGCCGATTCTGGCAGTCTTTCGGGCTTTTGCCCGGAGGCCACCCTGAACACAGGCAGGACACTGTTCGCCCAACTCATGGATTTCCTGCCATGGACGACCTTCACCCGATACCTTGCGCGTTACGGTGGTATTTGCCTAGCGCCTTAGTCGCGCTCAACGAATCCGCAGATTTCCTGTGAAGCGATGTCCTTGTCCACTTCGACGAGTGCCCAGAGGACGCCGGGGGCCAGGTAACACGCGATCGGACCGCGCCGTCTGCGCGCAATCGAGAGGGAGGGTAACTCGTTCATTGGGCGACGCGTTCATTGGGCGGAGTCAGCGACGGTTTCTGCCGCACCCGGCCAGGGAAGCAGACTGGGTTGGGCCTTTCCCTGCCGCACGATGCGAACGGGCCATGCGTCGCCGCGAAAATGGGGCGGCCACGACGAGGTGTTGCGCGTCGCCCGGCTCACTGCGGGAATCAGGCAGTGCTCCAAGTCGCCGAGTTGGCCAGCTGCTTTTGCGATCCGGTACTTCATGCTGTGAACGCATTCGCGATCGCGAAACTCGCAGAGATTGTCGGTAGTGCCGCCGCAAGAGCCATTCGCCAGTCCTTTGGGGCAGGTTTCCGGACAGACATACTGGGTGGCGGCCAGGCGGCAGCTGCCACAGGTTTCGCAACCGAACAGTTTGGTCTTGACTATCCGCTCAATGCCCACGAGCAGCGTGTCCGGAACGGTATTGCGAGCGACGCGACGAACCAGGCGACCAGCCATGGCTGCGGCG
>JAXMJU010000064.1:0-7799 GCA_034376265.1 Sulfuritalea sp. | reverse complement strand
CTCGCCGAGGCCCCACTGGAATATTACGACGTGAAGATCGACGATGGAAATATCTACATCGTCGCGCCGCATCCTCTGAGGATGGCCGAGCTATTCGCCGGCCTGTCGGACGACACCCTCACTGCGTTGATCGGCATCTCGCGCAGCGAGGTCCACGATTCAGGGACGACGCTCTACAAAGTCGGCGATCCGGCGTCGGACATTTACGTCCTGGAAAGCGGCCGGATCAATTTCGCGATCGGTCGCGACGACCGGCAAACGCCGGACGGCTTCGCTCTGCGCAAAGGCGAGGTGTTCGGCTGGAACGCGCTGCTCGAGCAGTATCCGCACCGGATCGCCGCCGCGACATGCATCGACAAGTCCGCCTTGGCACGAATCAACGGCAAGGACATGTTGGCGATTCTCGAAGACGACCCCCATGCAGGGTTTGCGGTGATGCGGCGACTGTCGTCGCTGATCAACCGTTACCTGTCGGCACCAAGCAGCAAATAGGCGTCCTGGGCGCCATGTCGAACAGGCATGGCGACCGGGCACGTGAAGGGCCTGATTCCAAGGCAAGTTAGACGACCACGAAGTAAGCAGATTCATCTCTTACATATAACAGGAGGAGCTATGAGATCCACTATGCAAATGTTCTACCGGATGGCGACGAAAAGCGTGACCGCGCTCGCGGCAGTGGCGGTGACCGCTCTTGGGGCGATTGACGCACGGGCAGGCGACGTGGATTTCGGCAAGCCCGGGCAGCCCGTTCACCTGATTGTCGGATACCAGCCCTACTACACGCAATCGTGGTCCGGCGTAGTCATGCGGGGCAAGGAATTATGGAAGAAGTATCTTCCGCAGGGCTCCACCGTGGAATTCCAGGTCGGTCTGCAGGGGGCGATCATCGTAAACGCGATGCTGGCCGGAAAGCAGCATATCGGCTACATGGGCGACATGCCGGCAATCGTGTCGACCACCAAGCGGAGCGTGGGCGACGTTAGGATCGTCGCCACGCTCGGCATGGCCCACGACCAGTGCAACATTTTTCTCGTCCGCACCGACGCGCCCCAGTTCAAGACCTCGAAGGAAGCGATCCAGTGGCTGAACGGGAAGCAGGTCGCCGTACCGAAGGGGAGTTGTACCGACCGCTTTGCCCAGGTGGTCTTCGCTTCGCAGAAGGTCGAGCCGGCCGCCTACCTGAACCAGAATATCGAGGTCATCACCAGCGGCTTCCGCGCCGGAAAACTCGACGCCGCGGTGATGTGGGAGCCCACCGCATCACGGCTGGTTCAGGAGGGGCTTGCCCGCCGCATAGCCTCTGGGGCGACCGTAAACGAAAACGACGCTGGCTTCCTGGCCATGCGTGCCGATCTGATCACGCAGCGGCCCGACGTCGCCAAGGCGTGGCTCAATGCCGAACTCGATGCGCAACTCTTCCTTGCCGATCCGAAGAATGCGGCAGAAATCATCAAGATGGCCACGGCGCAGACGACCGGCTTCACTTCCAAGGTACTGTGGATGTCGCTGTACGGGCAGTACCCGGAAAACCAGGGCGGCGCCCCGGTGCGGAACTCGCTTGTCTATGCGATCACGCCGCAGGCAATGGAACTCATCGTCAAGGC
Source organism: Sulfuritalea sp. (assembly GCA_034376265.1). Taxonomy (GTDB): domain Bacteria; phylum Pseudomonadota; class Gammaproteobacteria; order Burkholderiales; family Rhodocyclaceae; genus Sulfuritalea. The sequence goes on along the minus strand of JAXMJU010000064.1, from coordinate 6,195 downwards.
AACCCAGTTCCTCCATTCGATCAAGAGCATCAACGTCGACCAGTTGAGCCCGGATGCAGTGCTGCCGGACATGACTGCGGCGATCCTGAAGGAGCGCGGACTGACGTCGCCGGTGGGCAACATCATGGCGATGCCAGCCACCTCAATGTAATCAGCTGCCGCCAGCGAGAATGCGGAAGGCGACGGGCTCGTCGCCTTCCGGGCAGCAAATCAATAAAGGAATTCCCATGAGGGGAAACACATGACGACGAACGCAATGGTAGAGAAGTTCGTAGCCGCACCGGTATCGCACGGGATCGCCGATCCGGCTGCCGCATTGCTGAAACGCACCATGCCGTTCCAGGTGGTGTCGGACGAGACGCTTGGCCGGATTGCCGAACTCGCCAGGCCCAAGCGCTTCGAGGCGGGACAGGTGCTGTACACGGTAGGCGCGACGGCTGACGACGTGTACGTGGTGGTGAGCGGAAAAATTGAACACGCGTTGGGCCTGGGACGAGGCACGCGTACGCTGAACCAGGTAATGACGGCCGGCGACGTATTCGGCTGGGCGTCGCTCATGAAGGAGGTCCCGGCACGTCTGGCAACGACGACCTGCCTCGAGCCGGCCGAAGTTCTGATGATATCTGGCCGGGATCTGATGCGGATCTTCGACGAAGATAAGGCCACCGGCGACGTCGTCATGAGCCGTTTTGCGGCGATGATCACCAACGACTTCACGCTGCCGGAAGAACTTGCTCACGCCCTGACTTTCCCGAAGGCGGCAAGACCGGTGCAACTGACCGGCGCGACCCTGACGATGTTCCGCATGTCGCTCTGGCTGAAGAGCCCGAAGCCCTACCTGATGACGTTCGGATTCGCCATGACGATGCTGTTCTGGTATTTCGCCGTCGAAGTCTGGCAACTGCCGCGCTTCAAGGAGATGCCGGAGCTCACCACCGTCGTAACGGAATGGCTCAGCAAGGATCCGACTTACGGCCTGTCCATCTACACGCCGGAGTACTACACGCACATCTGGACCAGCGTACGACGGGTCGCCATCGCCTTCTGTCTTGCGACCGCGCTGGGCGTTCCATTGGGGCTGTTCCTCGGCTGGTCGAAGACGTTTCGCGAATATGTGTTCCCGATCTTCGAAATTCTGCGCCCGATTCCCGTCCTGGCCTGGGTTCCGCTGGCGATCATCATGTTCACTGGATCGGAGACACCCGTGATCTTCCTGACCTTCCTGGCGTCGTTCTTCGCCACCGCACTGAACACGATGCTCGGCGTCGAGTCGATCGACGAGTCCTACAGCCGGGCGGCATACTGTCTTGGGGCCAACCGGTGGACCGTGTTTCGGCACGTGATCGTTCCCGGCTCGATGCCCTACATCTTTACCGGATTGCAGATTTCGGTCGGCGTTGCCTGGTTCTCGCTCGTCGCCGGCGAAATGGTCTCGGGTCAGTATGGCCTCGGTTACGTGATCAACACGTCCTACACGATGGTTCGCTATCCGACAATCATCATCGGCATGGTGACGCTGGGAGCCGTAGGCTACACGACGAGCGCCATGGTCCGGGCGGTGGGTGACTACATGATGCAGTGGCGGCTGCGCGAACTCGCGCTGGGGGGACGATGATGAGAGAAATCGGCGCAAGTATGATGAACCAGGTGGGAAAACCGGCAAGGTCGGGCGCCGGCGCGATCCGGATCGAGGACGTGGTCAAGGTGTACGACCCGGACGGTGCAGCGGTCATGGCGGTCGATCACTGCAGCCTCGAAATCGGCGCTGGCGAGATCTGCATGGTGGTGGGGCCATCCGGCTGCGGCAAGACGACGCTTCTTAACGCAATCGCCGGGTTCCATTCCATTACCTCGGGCAGCATCTATCTCGACGACGAACTGCTGTGCGGGCCGGGAAAGCCCAAGTCGGATCCCGGCGCAGACCGCATAGTGGTGTTCCAGAACGGCGCCTTGTTCCCCTGGAAGACCAACCTTGAGAACGTCGCCTTCGGCCCCATCGCGCAGAGAAAGATGACCAAGAAGGAGGCCTACGAGAAGGCCCGGGGGATGATGGCCGACGCTGGCCTGGCTGGGATGGAAGACTGCTATCCGGGCGAGATATCGTCGGGCGTCAAGCGGCGCGTCGAGATCGTGCGCGCCCTGATGAACAGTCCCAAGGTTCTGCTTTTCGACGAACCCTATCGCGCGCTCGACTCCCTGACCAAGTCGGTGATGCACGAGGCGTTGCTCGAGATCTACTACAAGAACAAGGTCACGATCTTCTTCATCACCCACGACCTGGAGGAGGCGATCTTCCTTGGTCATCGGATCGCGATCATGACGTCGCGTCCCTGCCGTCCGAAGAAGATACTCGACGTGGACATACCGCACCCGCGCGACTACGGCGTGCTGACCAGTCCACGGTTCCGTGAATTGATGGATGAAACGGCGGACGCGGTGCATGAAGAAGCACGCAAGGCGTTCGAACTCGGCGAAAAGGAGGGGTGATTGCGATGGGCAAGCGGACATTCGGATTGGTGCAGATATTGAGGAGCCGCAGCACGCTGCGGGCGGTCCTGTCGATAGCGACGTTTCTGGTTCTCTGGGAGCTGGGGGCCCGCTCGAAGGCTTGGTTCGGCATTACCGTGCCCTGGATCGGCAACGTGCCCGCGCCCACCGCGGTCCTCGAGGCCTGGACCGGACTCGTGACGGACATCGGCTTTTGGCAGAGTTGCTACAAGAGCCTGATGCGCGTCCTTGCCGGCTTCGTTGCGGCGATGGTGTTCGGCATCCCGCTTGGTCTGGCGATGGCCGTCAGCAAAACCTTCAACGGCATTTCGTTCCCAACTTTCGAGATACTGCGTCCGATCCCGCCGCTCGCCTGGGTGCCCGCGTCGATCATCTTTTGGCCGACGCAGGAACTGTCGATCGTGTTCGTCACGTTTCTCGGGGCGTTTTTCACCGTTGTCATCAACGTGGTAGGCGGCGCCAAGGCAATCGACGTCCGCTACTTTCAGTCGGCCCAGGCGATGGGCGCCTCACAGTGGGACATATTCCGGCGCATCGTCCTGCCGGGAACCGTTCCTTCGATCGTCGTCGGCGCCTCCGTCGGTATGGGAATCACCTGGGAAGTCGTGGTGGCCGCGGAAATGATTTCGGGTGGCGGCGGTAGTGCCAACGGAAGCGGCGGCGGGCTCGGCTTCCTGATCTGGAACTCGTATGTCGGCGGCTCCTACGAGCAGATCGTCGTCGGGATGATCAGTATCGGCATCGCCGGTTACATCTGCAGCGAAGGATTGCGCCGAACCGGCGTGCTGTTCACGCCATGGCTCCAGTCGCGTTGATCTGCCCTGCCAATGCGTCATCAATCGGGAAATATATTTATGCTAAGCAATAGTGCGAGCGTCGAGATGAGTCGGGGGAAACCGACCATAGAAGCGGGCGAGATCCAGGTCACCAACGTCAGCAAGTCCTATGGGGTTGACCAGTTCGCGAAGGAGGTTGTCCGCAACTGCTCATTCACCGTAGCGCGAAACAAACTGACTGTGATGATCGGCCCGTCGGGTTGCGGAAAGAGCACCCTGATCCGCCTGCTGGCGGGATTCGAGAAGCCCAATTCCGGCCACATATCGCTGGACGGCAAGAAGATCACCGGACCGAACCGCGACCGCCTGGTTTTGTTCCAGGAATCGGCGTTGTTCCCGTGGATGACGACCTTCGACAACATCATGTACGGGCCGCGCGCGCGCGGCGAGGACAATGCCCAGACGCGCAGCCATGCCGAGTTCCTGCTGGAGAAGGTCGGCCTGACCGCGTTTCGCGACAAGTATCCGCAACAATTGTCTGGTGGCATGCAGCGACGCGGGGAACTGGCCAGGGCGATGATCAACAATCCGAAAGTGATGATTCTCGACGAGCCGTTCCGCGGCCTGGACGCGATGTCCAAGGAGCTGATGTGGGAGTACTACTCGGGCTTGTACGAGGAATCCCATCGAACCAATTTCTTCGTCACCACGGACATCGACGAAGCGATCTTCCTGGCGGACCGGATCCTGATCATGACCAACATCCCAACGCGGGTTCGCGCGATCATCGACGTGAATATTCCGCGGCCGCGCCGCCTGGGCGACATCTTCGCCTGCGAGCGCGCCAACGAAGTGAAGATCGAAGCCCTCTCGTTGCTGCACGAGGAAGCCATGAAGTCGTTCGCCGGCGGCAGCAAGGCGGCCGCCGACTTCGTCGATGCCTACTCGAAGCGCATGGTGAAGGCGGACGGCGGGACCTGATCCACCATCAGCGAAGGGGCCACCGTGAACCTGCTGCTCGACCATACGACGATCGTGATCCTGGCAATCCTGGGCGGCATCGCCAGTGCCCTGCCGGCGATATTGAAAGGCTACTGGGACTGGAAGCCCGAGACGATCCGGCGCTGGACGGTGGCTTCCTACCTGTTCATGGGGGCGAGCGTGATCCTGTTCGTGGCTGCCGGACTGCTCGCGGCGACGCCCGGTAACGGCAGCTGAGTGACACGAAACAACAACTGTGAGGAAGCGACTGAAATGACTGCGAAGATCATCGATGGAAAGGCCGTGGCGCGCGAAGTGCGGACGGGGTTGAAACCGCGGGTGGAATGGCTGCGCACCATGGGTCGGCAGCCCGGATTGGCGGTCATCGTCGTCGGCGACAATCCCGCGTCAAAGGTTTACGTCGGACAGAAGATGAAAGCCTGCGAGGAAGTCGGCCTGCATTCGGAAACCCACCGGTTCCCGGAGGACGTGGACCAGGCCACGGTGTTGAAGAGAATCCGGGAGCTGAACGCCGACCCGAAGATCCACGGCATCATCGTTCAGTTGCCGTTGCCGCCTTCTTTCGACATGAGGCGGACTCTAGAGTCGATCGCCGTGGAAAAGGACGTGGACGGTTTCCATCTATACAACGTCGGCGGCTTGGTGATCGGCGAGTCCCAAACCGTGTTTCCGCCCTGCACCCCTTACGGCGTTCAACTGCTCCTGGAGCATTCGGGGATTCCGATCGAGGGGCGCAACGTCGTCGTGGTCGGGGCGAGTAACATCGTCGGCAAGCCTATGGCGATGATGTTGCTGCGCAAGGAAGCCACGATTTGCATTTGTCACCTGAAGACCCGGGACCTGGCCCAATTCACGATTGCCGCTGACATCCTGATCGTTGCCGCCGGCAAGCCGAATCTGATCGTTCCCCAGATGGTGAAGACCGGCGCGGTCGTGATCGACGTGGGCATCAACCGCTTGGAGGATGGACGGCTGGTGGGCGACGTCGATTTCGAAGGCGTGCGCAAGAAGGCGTCCTATATCACGCCCGTGCCCGGCGGTGTCGGACCGATGACGGTGACGATGTTGATCTGGAACACGGTGTCTGCAGCCGAACGCATGGGTGCAGGCGTCGCCACCGAGGAGCGCGAAGGCGCTTTGGCATAACCCGGAACCAGGGCGCACGCGCGCAGAGACCACGATGAACATGCTATCGGCGATCGCCCAGCCAGCAACTCTGGATGCCTGGCTCGCCCATATCGAATCGCTCAATGCCAGGCCGATCAACATGGGTCTCGAGCGGGTCGGGCGTGTCTGGCGAGCGTTGGGTGCGACTCCGACCTTTGCCATCGTGACGGTCGGCGGCACCAACGGCAAGGGTTCCACATGCACGTTTCTCGAGTCGATTCTTGGTAGCGCCGGCTACAGCGTCGGCACGTATACCTCGCCGCACTTTCTCCGCCACAACGAGCGCGTGCGCGTGGATGGAGAGGCGGCCGCCGACGAAGCATTGTGCGAGGCCTTTGCGTCCATCGAACGGGCACGGGGCGACATCCCGCTTTCCTACTTCGAGTTCGGGACCCTCGCCGCGATGCTGCTGTTCGTCGACTCGGACGTAGACGTTGCGATCCTAGAAGTCGGCCTTGGCGGGCGGCTCGACGCGGTCAACATCTTCGATCCGCAGTGTACCGTGGTGACCAGCGTCGACATGGATCACATGGACTATCTCGGCCAGACCCGTGAGGCGATCGGCTACGAGAAGGCAGGCATTTTCCGGCGCGCCATCGCCGCCGTCTGCGCGGATCCGGATCCACCGGCGTCGGTGTCCCGGCACGCCCGCACAGTCGATGCGCGCTTGCTCCGGATCGGACAGGATTTCGGCTATTCGCGCAGCGGGGAAGGGTGGGGTTACTGGGGGCCGGGAGGGGAC
>JAXMJU010000063.1:0-3538 GCA_034376265.1 Sulfuritalea sp. | reverse complement strand
GAGCGACATGGGCGAGGGCTCGATCTACAAGCTGACCGATGCGCTGGACTCCTACATTCCGCTGCCCAAGCGGGCGATCGACGGGCCGTTTCTGATGCCGGTGGAGGACGTGTTCTCGATCTCCGGGCGTGGCACGGTGGTCACCGGGCGGGTGGAGCGCGGGGTGGTGAAGGTGGGCGAGGACATTGAGATCGTGGGTCTGAAGCCGACGCTGAAGACGGTGTGCACGGGGGTGGAGATGTTCAGGAAGCTCCTGGACCAGGGTCAGGCGGGGGACAACATCGGGGTGCTGCTGCGCGGCACCAAGCGCGAGGAGGTGGAGCGCGGGCAGGTGCTGGCAAAACCCGCGAGCATCAACCCGCACACCAAGTTCGAGTGCGAGGTGTACATCCTGTCCAAGGACGAGGGCGGGCGGCATACGCCGTTTTTCCCGGGCTACCGGCCGCAGTTTTATTTCCGCACGACGGACGTGACCGGGAGTTGCGAGCTGCCTGCGGGGGTGGAGATGGTGATGCCTGGGGATAACGTGAAGATGGCGGTGACGCTGATTGCGCCGATCGCGATGGAGCAGGGGCTGCGCTTTGCCATTCGCGAGGGTGGGCGCACCGTGGGTGCGGGGGTCGTCGCCAAGGTGATCGAGTAGAGGTCAGAGACTGGAGGTCAGAGGTCGGCGCAGGGGCACGGTGTTGCCGGCCCCTGATGCGCAAGACCTGGCTCCCTAAAGGAAAAACATGCAAAGCACGAAAATTAGAATTCGTCTCAAAGCGTTCGACTACCGTCTGATCGATCAGTCGGCGCTGGAGATCGTTGAAACCGCGAAACGCACCGGCGCCGTGGTCAAGGGACCCGTACCCCTGCCCACCCGGATCGAGCGCTTCGACGTGCTGCGCTCCCCGCACGTGAACAAGACTTCGCGCGACCAATTCGAGATCCGTACCCACCTGCGGCTGATGGACATCATCGATCCCACCGACAAGACCGTGGATGCCTTGATGAAGCTGGACCTGCCGGCGGGGGTGGATGTGGAGATCAAGCTGTAACGCGTAATTGCAGTAACGCGCAGCGAAAACGAATCGCCGAGCGCGAATGGATAATTGCCGGCCAATTGTAGTCGGTGCCTTTTAACGAAGGGAAAGAAGATGAGCTTAGGATTAGTCGGTCGTAAGGTCGGCATGACCCGCGTTTTCACGGACGAAGGCGACTCCGTCCCGGTGACCGTGGTGGACGTGTCCGATAACCGCGTGACCCAGATCAAGACCGCCCGGACCGATGGCTATGCCGCCGTGCAGGTGGCGTTCGGCAAGCGCCGGCCGTCGCGCGTGAACAAGCCCGCTGCCGGCCATTTCGCCAAAGCCGCCGTCGAGGCCGGCCACACGCTGAGGGAATTCCGCGTCACCGAAGAGCAGCTCGCCAACTTCAAGGTTGGCGGCAAGGTGGGCGTGGACCTGTTCCAGGTGGGGCAGATGGTGGATGTGACCGGCACCTCGCAGGGCAAGGGTTTCTCCGGTGTCATCAAGCGCCACCATTTTTCGTCCCAACGCGCGAGCCATGGCAATTCCAGGTCGCATAACGCCCCGGGTTCAACCGGCATGGCGCAGGATCCCGGCCGCGTGTTCCCGGGAAAGCGCATGGCGGGCCAGCTCGGTAACGTCAAGCGCACCACCCAGAGCCTGGAGATCGTGCGCATCGATGCGCAACGCCAGCTGCTGCTGATCAAGGGCTCGGTCCCGGGCAGCAAGGGCGGCGATTTGCTGGTGCACCCGGCCACCAAGGCGCGCGTGAAGAAGGCGGTCGCGGCGCCGGCCAAGGGAGGTAAGAAATAATGGATCTGAAACTGATCGATGCCAAAGGCCAGGCAGCTTCGACCATGGCCGCCTCCGACGCGCTGTTCGGCCGCGACTACAATGAACCGCTGATCCATCAGGTGGTGACGGCCTACCAGGCCAACGCGCGCCAGGGCACGCGCGCGCAGAAGGGGCGTGCCGAGATTGCCAAGTCCACGCGCAAGCCATGGCGTCAGAAGGGAACCGGCCGCGCCCGTGCCGGCATGGCCTCCAGCCCGCTGTGGCGCGGCGGCGGCAGGATTTTCCCGTCGAGTCCGGACGAGAACTTCACGCAGAAACTGAATAAAAAAATGTATCGCGCCGGCGTCGCCTCGATTCTGTCGCAGCTGGCGCGCGAGGACCGCCTCAAGGTGGTCGAGAGCTTTGTCCTGGATGCGCCGAAGACCAAGCTGTTCCTGCAGAAAGTGACCGACATGGGCGTCGCCGATTCGCTGCTGTTGATCACGGACCAGCTCGACGACAATCTGGTTCTGTCCTCGAGAAATCTGCCCAACGTGCTGGTGCTGGAAGTGGCCGAAGCCGACCCGGTGTCGCTGATCCGTTATCAGAACGTGATCCTGACGCGCAAGGCGGTCAGCAAATTCGAGGAGATGCTGGGATGAATGCGCCCGTATCGAAAACTGCGGTGAGAAATCCGCAACGCCTGATGCAGGTGCTGCTCGCGCCGCAGGTGTCGGAGAAGAGCACCTATGTCGCCGAGAAAAATGAGCAGGTGGTGTTCCGCGTCGTGGGCAATGCGACCAAGCCGGAGATCAAGGCAGCGGTCGAGCTGCTGTTCAAGGTCGAGGTCGAAAGCGTGCAGGTCGCCAACGTAAAGGGCAAGCAAAAGCGCTTCGGCAAGCTGAGCGGCCGGCGCAAAGACTGGAAAAAGGCGTATGTGTGCCTGAAGCCCGGCCAGGAAATCAACTTTCACGCGGCGGAGTAGAGCATGGCACTCGTCAAGGTAAAACCCACTTCACCCGGCCGCCGTTCCCTGGTCAAGGTCGTCAACCCCGATCTGCACAAGGGCAAGCCCCACGCCCCCCTGCTCGAGGCGCAGTCGCGGCGCGCCGGACGCAACAACAGCGGCCATATCACCATGCGCCATCAGGGCGGTGGCCACAAGCAGCATTATCGCATCGTCGATTTCAAGCGTGCCAAGGACGGCGTCACGGCCAAGGTCGAGCGCCTGGAGTACGACCCCAACCGCAGCGCCAACCTGGCCCTGCTGTGCTACACGGACGGCGAGCGGCGCTACATCATCGCGCCCAAGGGCGTCGCGGTGGGCGCGCAACTCCTGTCCGGTGCGGAGGCGCCGATCAAGCCGGGCAATACGCTGCCGCTGCGCAATATCCCGGTGGGCACCACCGTGCACTGTGTCGAGATGCTGCCCGGCAAAGGCGCGCAGATCGCGCGCGCGGCCGGCACCTCGGTGCAGCTCCTCGCGCGCGAGGGCAGTTACGCCCAGCTTCGCCTGCGCTCCGGCGAAGTGCGCAAGGTGCACATCGAGTGTCGTGCCACCAGAGGGGAAGTCGGAAACGAAGAACATTCGCTGGAATCGGTGGGCAAGGCCGGCCGCATGCGCTGGCGCGGCGTGCGTCCGACAGTGCGCGGCGTGGCCATGAACCCGGTGGATCATCCGCATGGGGGCGGCGAAGGCAAGACCGCCGCGGGCCGGGATCCGGTCAGCCCCTGGGGTACGCTCACCAAAGGCT
>JAXMJU010000062.1:0-16155 GCA_034376265.1 Sulfuritalea sp. | reverse complement strand
CGTCTCCGTGCGTCAGGTAACGCATGTAAGTAATTGTTTTTATTGTCAGGGGTGGACCTACACCCAAACGATTCGTCGCCAAACAACTGGTTTGCAGTCTTTAGCTCCTACTCGACAAATCTTTGCACGCACGCCGCCAATCATATCCATTGGTCGCCGGACTTACCAATTGTTCAGTCTTGCAAGTGCATAAGCAATTCCACCAGTTCGTGCATCGCGGTGTAGGTTTCGTTCCCATCGTATGCGGTGGTCGCCACTACCCGAGCTTGTGCGCGTTGTCCTGCAACGTCGAACCGGTCCTTGGTCGCTGCCCAGTGGCCTTGTTGCCCCTTTTCGTACCCGTGCATGTACTCCTTGAGCCGCTCATACACTTCATCTCGGGAAATCGGCGCCAGAACGTCCTCGAAGTGAAGTAGCAACCACACCTCAAAACATGGGACGGATGCAATGGCACGAAACGAAACGCGGCATCCCGTATCGTTCATCAGCTTGCCATCCAGAGCATCCGCCCTGCACAGCGCTGCATGATAGCTACCGTGATCATCGCGGTCGAATACGGCAAAGACGCGATCGAAAGTGCGCGGCTCGATTCCCTTTTCGCGATCACCATTCCGGAATAATTGTTCGGCGTACTCGACTACCTGAATCGGCGCAGTTCCAAGCGCACCGGGTCTCACGTGCACATTGGCTGTATTCAGACGGAAATCTCGCCGAATTTCCTGGATGTAGTGAGGTTCCGTCTTCTCGCCTTCACAAACAATGAGAACGCGTTCAAACGGCGCGCGCCGAGCCGCGCGTCGTTTCAGATCTCGTGCCTGTTGGCGATGCTTGGGCTGGTTGTCTTCTCCCATGCGAGCTCGTGACCTTACGCCGCCGTCACGTCGGAGTGCGTGGATTTGGAACCGTTCTTTCGCCGCGGCTTCTGCTTCACGAAGTCGAACAAGTCACCAAAGAACGGCAAAGCACCGTAACGTCCCATCAGATAGCCTCGCTCCCAAGCCTCATGCTTGCGCGGACTGAAATCCGTGAGCGGGTAAAGTCTGGTGGCTTGCTCGCGGTCCTTCTCAGTGAACCAGACTTGGTCACGACGGAACAGAGTGTGATCCAGCAACGAAGTATCGTGCGTACTGAAGATCAACTGAGCCCCTAACTGGTTTATTACTGGGTCGTGAAACATGGAGATCAGACGTCGAACCAGCAGTGTGTGCAGGCTACTGTCGAGCTCGTCGACCAAGAGAACCCGCCCGTGTTTCAGCACATCGAGGACCGGCGCAATCAGAGCATAGAGGCGCTGGGTACCCTCCGACTCTTCCTGGAGTTCAAACTTGGCGCTTCCATTCGGCGTCGAATGCTGAAAGACAGGAACAAGGAACTCGCTCTCCTCGCGACTGGCATGGGTCACACCGCCAGCGCTGAAAACCAGTTGTTGCCGAATACCCTTGCGCGGGACGGCTTGAATATCAGCAATGCTGATGTCTGCAGACGACAGAAAATTCCGAATGGCCTCTCGACCTTCCTCGGTAGCCAGCATGGCCGTAGTTAGCTCGGAAGTCAGGCTGACACCCGCCGGCAGGAAGAGAATGCTATCGACGATCCAGCGGAAGACCGGCCCCAGCAACTCGCTGTTCAGTTGTGCCGCCGTCGAGAGAAAAAGGGCGTTAGGCCGCGTACTGTCCTGCCAAAGCTTGCGCGAGCCCGTAAGGTAGGTGCTGAATTCGTACTCGTAGGTTTCGCCATCTTCTGCCAGTGTCCGACTGAACCACTGAGTCGGCTTGGCTGTTCTGTAAACCAGCAGCGACTCGCTGACGATCCTCTGTGGCGTCATCGCAAAGGCATACTGGTGCCGCACGCCATCCAGGAGGAAGGTCAGTTCGAATTCAGTGGGTGCCGTGGCGACGCGCTCGTCCAGCTTGAAAGCTTGCACGTTGTAGGTCTGCCCAGGCTGGATGACGGTCGCGGACTCGGCCACTACGGCACGCATGTAGTTCAGTGCAAGAAGCAATGTCGATTTCCCGCTGGCGTTCGGGCCGTACACCACAGCGCTGCGCACAGCTTTGGGCGGCGACTTCAAGCCTGTCGCGACCAGATGAGACTCAGCAAGCTCGTCGTCGCCAGAAGCCCCTGCGAGGCTCAGCACTTGCTCATCACGTATCGACCGATAGTTTCGAACTCGGAATTCGAGCAACATGAATGGCTTTCTGTACAATATTGTTGCCATTATTGCATATTTTCTTCACAAGTCGAATTTATTATAGCCACTCGGCCATTGCAGGGCGCGGATACCGAATGTCAAAAAATTGCCCCCGAGCGCCTGCCTGAATCTGGGTTTGCGTTCAGGCCCCTCTCCTTGGGAGCTTCGGTAGCGATCTGTAACCATTCTGGCTTGGCAACACGAGCGGCAAAATCACTTCAGCTTTGACATTGCCTGGCCTGTGAGCAGCAACGTGTTGCGAGAATGCGACAGGACTATCGGCTTCGATGACCTTCGGGCACCGTCGCTCTGAAAACTTGTACGACAATGCGTCCATAAATAGCCCGAGACCTTTTTTGGTGGTCTTTGGTGGGAGGTGGAAGACCTCCCATATTGAGCAGTTTCCAATTGCGCGCCGCTTGGAGAGAGCGCCCATCGCATGCAAGGCAACGTGTCGGCAGCAACGTGCGGCACTCGCCATCAGGTTTGGCATTCGTGCCAGGCTTGATATCGGGAATCGCGCCATCGCAATGGATGGCGCCGATTCTGTGCAAATACCGACCGCGTTCGGCGGATCGGTTTCCCTAGGGACAAAAACGCCCAATTCTTCTGGGCCGATATCTCACAAATGTTCTTCGTCGCCCTCCGCTAGCTTTGCTGCCCGCGGATCCCTGCGCGTAGATCCCATTCCCAAAAAACTTCGTCTGCCTGGCCGCCGCTCCGGCCAGGCATGACATCGATTTGTCACGTCTGTCGCCAACGCGCCGGACGTGTCTGGTTTTCGCTCGTCTGTCCTTCGTGCGGAGAGGACTCCTGTCGCCGATTTGTCTGGAGAGATCGCCATGGTTCTACTTACGTCCGCTTTTTTACTGCCTATGTTTCCCGCCACTCACGATTTGAGGAGGTCGCAATGACCCGCAACCCTATTCATTCACTCATCGCCCACGGTACGCCATGTCGTGCCGCAACCATCTGCGTTTTGGCCGACCTGCGCTCTTTGCCGTTCGTCGTTTCGGGAGAAACATCATGGTGATTTCCCTTTCCCGCGCAATGCTTGCGCCGTCGTCAGTCTGCACCACTGCCACCCAGATCGAGGCCGCCCTGACTGAAGAGGATCGAGCTGCCTTTCGGCGTTTCATGAATGTCATGCATCCGCCGGCCGACGCCCCAGGATGCGCCCTCATCCTGGATCAAGTGCTTCACTGCGTCATTGCCTATAGGGACTCGCTGGGCGAATGCGCAACCGAATCGCTTAGGCAATTCGTCACCCCGATCGCGAACCTCGCGCATGCGATTCACACCGTACCGCTGCTTCCGTTTTCCGGTTCGGCAATGTGGCGGCGCCTGTCGACTTCGCCGGCGTGGGGGCTGTTCATCGACCTACACGTCGAGCGACTTCCCTCTCGCGTGCGTGAAGGGATCGGTGCCGAGTTCTGCTGGTCCTGGCTCGTGGGTTCGCGATTTTCTGCCAGTTTGGCGAACAATCTGCGTCGCGCAATCGAGAATGACGACGATCTGGCGCTGCCCACCTCAATTCCCGCAAAACAGTTGGCATCGGCCGTACGAACTGCCAATACGACATTTCAAACGAACGCGGCCCCAAAAAAAGACCCAAGTGATCCGGAACGTTTCGCCGCAGATGTGCGGCAGTGGTTTCGGAATCGCGTGTTCCTTGCCAGCGACAAGGCCCAGCAGGCGGTGTTTCATCATCGCACACAGAGCCGCGCGCAATTCCTGGCCTCCGCTCGCTGGCTTCGGCAACGCGCGGAAGCCGGCGACAACCTCTCCATCCAGGCATGCGCCGGTGCGCTCTTTGGCATTCGTGCCAATCTCGTCGCAAACATTTCGGTGCTTAGTGCAACAACAAGCGACCACTGTGTCATCGCCTTGGATGTCGACACGGGATGCGCGCACGTTGCCGTTTCCTTGTTTGCTGATGGCGGTGCCGCCACGCCACGCCAGGCCGATCCTGGCGCCATCGCCCCGGCGGCATCGGTCTTCGTCACCCCGTGTCCCGTCTTCCTCGCCGACGCGCAACGCAAGCGGCGTTTGGAAAACCCCGACGCCACCAGCTTGGGGAGTCTGCTGCCAATCTCGACACCTCTGGACTCGCGTACCCGGACCCTGGAGCAATCCGCGCGCATTGCGCCGAGCTTCGCACGATTCTGCAACACGTTGGGGCCCTTTGCGGTATCGCTTGGCATTGATCGATATATCGCGGCAGTCCTCTGCCACGACCCTCGATTAGTGCCATCCGGCAAATTTTTCTACGCGCGAGCCCCCCGGGAAGAACTCTGGGCAGCCGCCGATGTCCTCTTCAACGGGATGGGCTGGGGCCCAGCCGTCCCGCTTGTGGATGGCCTCGCAGCGGGATCGCAAGTGACGCCGACTCACGAGACGATTCGTGCATGGTTCGGATGGATGGCAGGACAAGTCGAGGCGGCACGCCCCGATGCCTCGGCCACAAGAGAACAGATCATCGCTTTTCACAACGTAGGTGGGCCACGGATGGGCCATGAGTGGGCCATGCATGTTTTCGCATGCCAAAGCAATAAGGCCAACCACTTGTAAGTGATTGGCCTTATTAACTTTTTGTTGGTTGCGGGGGTAGGATTTGAACCTACGACCTTCGGGTTATGAGCCCGACGAGCTGCCAGACTGCTCCACCCCGCGTCAGAGAACAGCGATTATAGATGCAAATGCCGCAGCGCGCAACGCATTTACCGAAAGAAGCTATAATGCGCGGCTTCCGAGGAGCGCTGCAAGGGTAGTTCCCACACTTACCCCCCAGGCTCGGACCATTTTCAAACTGCGCTCACCTAACCCGTACCGGGCAGGGTGAGTTCACCTCCCTCCCGGTCACTGTTCAAGGAACCCTCATGAACGCCGTGACTGACAAAAAAGATTATGTAATTGCCGACCTCGGCCTCGCCGCCTGGGGCCGCAAGGAAATCCGCATCGCCGAAACCGAGATGCCCGGCCTCATGGCCATCCGCGAGGAATTCGCCAAGGCCCAGCCGCTCAAGGGCGCGCGCATCACGGGCAGCCTGCACATGACGATCCAGACCGCGGTGCTGATCGAGACGCTGACCGCACTGGGCGCCGAAGTGCGCTGGGCTTCGTGCAACATCTTCTCGACCCAGGACCATGCCGCCGCCGCGATCGCGGCCGATGGCGTGGCCGTGTTCGCGGTCAAGGGCGAGACGCTGGTGGATTACTGGGACTACACCCACCGCATTTTCGAATGGCCGGACAACGGCTACTCGAACATGATCCTCGACGACGGCGGCGACGCGACGCTGCTGCTGCATCTGGGCAGCCGCGCCGAGCAGGACATCTCGGTGCTGGACAAGCCGGACAGCGAGGAAGCGACCGTGCTGTTCGCCGCCATCAAGGCCAAGCTGGCGGTCGACAAGACTTGGTACTCGACCCGGCTGGCGAAGATCAAGGGCGTCACGGAAGAGACCACCACCGGCGTGCATCGCCTGTACCAGATGCACGAGCGCGGCGAGTTGAAGATTCCCGCGATCAACGTCAACGACTCTGTCACCAAGTCGAAGTTCGACAACCTCTACGGCTGCCGCGAATCCCTGGTCGACGGCATCAAGCGCGCCACCGACGTCATGATCGCCGGCAAGGTCGCGCTGATCGCCGGCTACGGCGACGTCGGCAAGGGCTCGGCGCAGGCCATGCGCGCGCTGTCGGCGCAGGTCTGGGTCACCGAGATCGACCCGATCTGCGCGCTGCAGGCGGCAATGGAAGGCTACCGCGTCGTCACCATGGACTACGCCTGCGACAAGGCCGACATCTTCGTCACCTGCACCGGCAACGTGCACGTCATCGATCACGACCATATGGCGAAGATGAAGGATCAGGCCATCGTCTGCAACATCGGCCATTTCGATTCAGAGATCAACGTCGCTTCGATCGAGAGGTATGAGTGGGAGGAGATCAAGCCGCAGGTCGACCACGTAATCTTCCCGGATGGCAAGCGCATCATCGTGCTGGCCAAGGGCCGCCTGGTGAATCTGGGCTGCGGCACGGGGCACCCGAGCTATGTGATGTCCTCGTCCTTCGCCAACCAGACCATTGCCCAAATCGAGCTGTTCACGCGCAATGCCGACTACCCGGTGGGCGTCTATACGCTGCCCAAGCATCTCGACGAAAAAGTGGCGCGCCTGCAGCTGAAGAAGCTGAATGCGCAGCTGTCGGAACTGACCGACCAGCAGGCGGCCTACATCGGCGTGCCGAAGAACGGGCCCTACAAGGCCGACCAGTACCGCTACTGAGCCTCGCACCGCAACCCCCGCCCGCTCGCCCAAGGAGACCCGCATGCGCCTGCTGGCCGTTTGGCTGATCAATGCAGCGGCGCTGCTGGCCCTGCCCTACTTGCTGCCCTCGATACATGTCGCCGGTATGAACGCAGCGCGGAAGCACTTTCCTGGAATCCAGCATGAGTCTTGAACTATCCATCGAGTTTTTCCCGCCGCAGACCAGCGAAGGCATGGAGAAGCTGCGCGCGACGCGGACCCGGCTTGCGGTTCTGAAGCCCGAGTTTTTCTCCGTCACTTACGGCGCCGGCGGCTCGACGCGCGAAAACACGCTGGCGACGGTGATGGAAATCGCCGCCGAAGGCCACCAGGCCGCGCCGCACCTGTCCTGCATCGGCTCCACGCGCGAGGGCATCCGCGAGATGCTGGCCATCTTCAGCGCACGCGACATCCGCCGCATCGTCGCCCTGCGCGGCGACCTGCCCTCGGGCATGGCCGACGCCGGCGAATTCCGTTATGCCAACGAGCTGGTGGCGTTCATCCGCGCCGAAACCGGCGCGCGCTTCCATATCGAGGTTGCGGCCTATCCGGAATGGCATCCGCAGGCCCGCAGCCCGCGCGAAGATTTGCTGAACTTCAAGCGCAAGGTCGAAGCCGGTGCGAATTCGGCGATTACCCAGTATTTCTACAACACCGATGCCTACGAGCATTTCGTCACCGAAGCACGGGCGCTGGGAGTAAGCGTTCCCATCGTGCCGGGCATCATGCCGATTGCCAGCTTCTCCAAGCTGGCACGTTTTTCCGACGCCTGCGGCGCCGAGATTCCGCGCTGGATGCGGCGCAAATTCGAGAGCTTCGGCGACGATGCGGAATCGACCCGGGCCTTTGGCCTCGATGTGGTGACCGAACTGTGCCAGCGCCTGCTCGAACGCGGCGCGCCGGGGTTTCACTTCTACAGCATGAACCAGGCGGGACTGACGCTGGAACTTTGCCGCCGGCTGGGGCTGCTCGACCGCTAGACGCGAACCTCGAGCAGGTGGCGCAAAGCCGCCCGCAGCCGCCCTGCCGGCACTGGCTGCTTGAGCAGCGCGAAGCCGGCATTGCGCGCCGCATTCTGCGCTTCGTCGCTGACATCCGCGCTGACCAGCAGCACGGCCATGTCCCCATATTCCCGGCGCAGCTCCTGTGCCAGCTCGATCCCGCTACCGCGGCCCGGCAGTCGAAGATTGCATATCGTCAGATCCGGCGGCGGATCGCACTCGCGACAGCGGCTCAGCGCCTCCTCGCGATCGGCCGCCAGCAACACCCGGCCGCCCCAGCTGACGATCGCCTGTTGCATGCCCGCCCGGACCAGCGCGTCCCGCTCCACCACCAGGATCGTTCCCCTTATCCGCGCCGGATCGACCGCTCCTTCCGATGATGCACTCCCCGCTGACGGCAGGTCGCGGGGCAAACCCGCCGGCACCACGGGCAATTCGATCCAGAACACCGAACCGCGCCCCGGGCGCGAACGGACACCCAGCGGAATGCCCAGCAACTCGGCCAGGCGCCGGCAGATGGCCAGGCCCAGCCCGAGACCCTTGGCGCGATCGCGCTCGGGATTCGCCAGCTGGACGTATTCCTCGAAGATGCCCTCGCGTGCGTGCTCCGGAATTCCCGCGCCGGTATCCCAAACCTCGACCACCAGCACGTCGCGGCGGCGGCGACAACTCACCAGCACGCCGCCGGTGCGGGTGTAGCGCAAGGCATTGCCGACCAGATTGAGCAGAATGCGTTCGACGATCTTTTCGTCGCTGCGCACCCAGAACCGCGTTGGCCGCAGCTTGAGCCGCAAACCTTTTTGCGCCGCCAGCAGCGAAAGATCCTGGCCCAGGCGATCCAGTACCTGGGCCAGAGGGAAGCTGCCGATGCTCGGCACCACGTTGCCGCCGTCGAGGCGTGAAATGTCGAGGATCGCATCGAGCAGATTCTGCAGGGCGTCCACGGCCGACTGGATGTGCGCAACCAGTTCCGGCTCCTGCCGTGCCGCATTGGATTGCGCCAGGGCGGAGACGAAAAGGCCCAGTGCGTGCAGCGGCTGGCGCAGGTCGTGACTGGCAGCCGCCAGAAAGTGCGATTTGGCGACGGTGGCGTGCTCTGCCGCGTCCTTCGCCTGTTGCAAGTCGGCAGTGGCTTCGGCGACCCTGGCGCGCAACTCGTCCTGCGTCACGCCGATGCGTTCGGCCATGCCGTTGATGCCTGCCGCCAGGGAGCGCAGGGCGCCGGCAGACCGCGTCTCCATGCGCGCCGTCAGGTCGCCGGCGCCGATACGCCCGACGACCTCGTTGGCCGCCAGCAACGGGGTTGTCATGCCGCGTGCGATGCGTTGCGCCAGCCAGCCGCCAAGCACGGATCCAAGCAAGGCAATCAAGCCGCCGATGGCGATCAGCCGTTCGCCCTTGCTCGATACCTCGCGCAGGGACAATTCGACCACGACGTAGCCAAGCAGTTGCTGCGGCACCCCGGGTGCCGCTGTCGTGCCGCCATAGATGTCATCCACCGGCAGACTGCTGCGCTTCACCGGCTCGACAAACAGCAGCACATCCGGACGCAGACGGCTGCCGTCGATACGCCCCAGCGCGGGCCACATGGATTGATTCACCGCGCCGCTAAGTGCCATGACCGCACCCCGCGCATCGACGATCGCCGCTCCGCGCACATCCGGGTCGATGTGCAGTGCCGACTCGGTCAACACCGAAAGAGCGCCGCGCTGACCGGAAAATATGCCGAACTCCGCGGCGCCGGCCATCTGTCGCGAAATCGCCGTGCCGCGCGTCTGCAATCCCTGCTCCAGATCGTCGATGGCGCGCAGTAAAAACACCGTCGTCAAAAGCACCGCCACCAGCGTGGTCGGCAACAGCGCCGACAACAGCATGCGGGTGCGCAGACTCATCTTCATGGCCGTTCCTTATGGCGCAATTGTTGCCCAAGCTGCAATTCGTCCAATGCGAAACCCAGCGAGCGGGCGACATCCTGGTTGACCGCAACGGCAAACTCGCGCGGCCACTGCGGTGCAGGCAAAGCCTTGCCCGTCAGCGCGTGGCGCAGCAATTCGCCACCGCGGGCACCGACCTGGGCCGGCGTCGAATACAGGGCCAGCAGGGCGCCCGCCTTGACATAGGCCGGAGAAAAGCCGACCAGCGGCACCTGCCGCCGATAGGCCGCCGTCAGAATGTTGGCGGCCGTCTGGCTGTTGAATACGCCGGGATCGGGCAGTGCGAGCAGAACGTCGGCATCGGGCAGCACCGATCGCAGGGCGGCAAACAGGCCGGCCGGTTCCACAGGCGCCTGCACCAGCTCGAAGCCGCGCTCCTTGGCCGCTTTCTCAAATCCAGGCAGCTGGCCTTTCGACTCCGCGCCGACCAGCATGCCGACCTTGCGCACGTTGGGCAACGCCAGCCGGATCAGCTCCAGTTGCCGCCACGGCGGCTGGTCGAGAAACACCGCCGAGAGCGATCCGGCACGCAGGCGCGCCGGATCCGCCATGCGCTCGAAAGCCAGGCGCGGCACCAGTATCGACAGCAGCGGGGGCGGCGGCGTGTCGCGGGCAAACAGATCCTGCATGCCGCGTTGAGCCCCGGTGCCGATGGCGACGACCCATTGCGGCGGCGGCACCGCACTGGTGAAGCGGCTCCAGTGGGCCACGCGCCACTGGACGCGTCCCGGCAGTGCCTGCTCGACCTCCGCCTGCAGCGCCTGCGCCGCTTCGGCGTGTACGCCGCCGGTGGCGGACAAGGCCACCCAGACGGGGATCGTCGCGGCGGCCCATACCGATCCATATGTCATTAGACATAGGCAAGCGGTGGCAAGGGCGGTGAGAACCCGACGACGCATTGCTCAAAAATCCAGCCGTAATGTGGCGAAAGTGCGGCGCGGGAAGTATCTCCCCGGATCACCTTCCTGATAGCTGCCGGTTGCCGAGTGTGTCACCACAGCCGCTTCGGCCTGAGTTCCGCCGATCTTGAAGCGGCGCGCCAAGCGCAGATCGACCCGAGGTTGGGTGTCGAGCACGTCGTTCTTGCCTCCCCAGGTCATCGCTCCGTAGGTGAGATAGGACAGCCCAAACTCGAAACCGGCCGGCAGGGATTCGAACCAGATCAAGCCGGAGGTGTGCGAGGGTGC
Source organism: Sulfuritalea sp. (assembly GCA_034376265.1). GTDB lineage: Bacteria > Pseudomonadota > Gammaproteobacteria > Burkholderiales > Rhodocyclaceae > Sulfuritalea. The sequence continues at coordinate 5,532 of JAXMJU010000062.1, read as the reverse complement.
GCTCAGTTCGTCGCTGATGTGCGTATCGCCGGTGGCCCAGGCGCGAATCTTGAGTACCGTGTGATTGAACAATAGCTGGGTTTCCGGACGCGGCTTCCAGCGCAACTGCGTCTCCCAACCGCGCTTGCGATAGCGGTCCTTGTTCACCACGTCGTTCGGATAGCCACCGAAATAGCGGGCGATGCTGCTGCCGCTTTCCTCGAAGCCGCGCAAGTCGACTGTCAGGCCGAGCTGCCGGAACTCGCCGACGTAGCCGATCTCGTTGGCCACTAGACGCTCGGGCTTGATCCCGCCACTGGCGAGCACCAGTGAGCCGGGCAGGCTGGGTGTCTGCCAGTTCCCGCGCAATTCGAACATGGTGGGCATGCGGTAGGCCTGGGTGGAGCCAAAACGCAGGGTGTGTCCGGGCAGGACATGGTAATTGAGGCTCAGACGCGGCGCCGTATGCGGACCGACGACACTATGGTCTTCCCACATCGCGCCGGCATTTAAAATCCATTTCTCGCCCAGCCGCCACTCGACGTTGCCGAACACGCGGCGCAGTTCGGCGGTCAGCGCAGTCGGCTCCTTGAAAATATCGGGCGAGCGGATTTCCTCATGGCGCAATTGGCCGCCCCATACCAGGCGCAGGCTCGGCAATATGCGGGTCGTATGCTCGGCCTCCAGAGACAATCGCCGTCCCGTCCCATCGGCACGATAGGGACGCGGCACGCCCAAGAGTGTGAAGTAATAGACCTGATCCACGAACTTCTCTTCGTCGAAGCTGCCGTTGAAACGGACATCGTTGTCGGCGTCTACGTTGTGCCGCCATTGCCCCTGGACGAACACATTGCGCCAGTTTTCACTGCGCAGCATATCGGTCGCACCCCACTGATGGCGAACCGAGCCCGCAGTCAACATGACGTCGTCCGCCGCCGATGGTCGCAAATCGGCGCGGAGATGAAACTGATCAACCCGCTTGTCGTCGATAACATCGTCGAATCCGCTATCGCCCGAGCGCGCCGCCGTCAATCGCACGGCGAGGCGCTCGTCGCCCCAGGCCGCGCGTACGCTGCGATCGGCAATGCCCTTCTCGCCCAGCGCCAGCGACGTGGAAAATCTTGGCACATCGGTGGCGGCCCGCGTCACCACGTTGACCACCCCGGAAAACGCATTGGCGCCGTAAGCCGCGGAGTTCGACCCGCGCAATACCTCGATGCGCTCGATGTCATCGAGCACCATACCCATCATCGGGTGGCTAACGTTGCCGGCCAGTAGGCCGGAATAGATCGAACGGCCATCGACAAACACCTGCAGGCGCCGATTCAATGCATCGAAATCGCCGTGATAATTGGCGATCGGATTTGCGCCATTGATGTGGCCGATCACGAAGCCCGGAACGAAACGCAGCAAGTCGGTCAGATCGCGCGCACCGGAACGCCGGATGGCTTCGCGATCGATCACCGTCACCGCGCCCGGCACCTCATTGAGCGGCTGTGCCAGACGGCTGACCGAAAGCACCACCGGCAGTTCGTCGAAGTAATCCTTCTCGGAAACCTCCTGTGCCCCGACATAGCCGGACAGAAGCGCAAGAGTTGGCGCTGAGAGGACGGCAAAAAGTCGACGGCTGAGCATGGTTATCCGATTATAGACAGATAGATAGGCTCAGCGGCGGCTAACCGTAGCCACGCCGCCGATAACCAGCGCGACTCCGATCATCTGCGCGGTCGAGAAGCCTTCATCGAGCAGCAGCCAGGCGAAGACGATGGTCAGTAGCGGCCCCACCATGCCCACCAGCACGGCCTGTCCGCTGCCGATGCGGCGAATCGCCACCGATTGGGCGAATACCGGCAGCACCGTGCACAACATGCCCATCGCAGCGCCCAGCCCATAGACCGGCCAAGGCTGCACCAGGGCCGTCAGCGGCTGCGTCGCCAGGAAGTGGCCGCCGATGGCCGCCGTCGACACCAACATGGCCAGGGCGGTGAAGCGTGCCGCACCGAGTTTCGCAATCATCCCGGCGCTGCCCGACAGGTAGAGCGCATAACTCACCGACGAGGCGAAGACGAAGCCGCCGCCGATCCAGACCGCGGCGGTGTCGCCGGAAAAGCGCAGGTCGTGCGCGAACGCGGCGGCAATCCCGGTGTAGCACAGCCCCAATGCGACAGCCTCGCGGCGGCTGATGGCGCGGCCGTGCAGGACGACACCGAACAGCAGGGTCAGTGTCGGATAGGTGAACAGGATCAGCCGTTCCAGGCCCGCCGAAATGTACTTGAGCCCGAGGAAATCCAGAATGCTGGCGCCGTAATAGCCGAGCGTGCCCAGCAGCACGACCGCCAGCCAGTCGTGCGGCGTCATGCCTGGGGCATTGCGCGAAGCGGAAAAACCGACCCAGAGGAATACCGGCAGCGCGAAGGCCATGCGCAGCGCCAGCAGCGTCACGGCATCGACGCCGTAGGGATAGGCCAGCTTGACCAGGATCGCCTTGAAAGAAAAGCCGAAGGCCGCAATGACGGCGAAGACCACTCCAGTGCGATGTACGGTGGGCAAGCCGGCCGCCTGTGTCACCGGCGACGGCCGCCGATGATAGAACCCAGCACGCCGCGCACGATCTCGCGTCCGAGCGAGGAGCCGATGGCGCGCACGGTGCTGCTCACGGCGGCTTCGACCACGGTCTGCCGGCCGCGCGAACCGCTGCGGGCACCGCCGCCGAGCATGCCGCCCAGCGCATCGCCGATGCCGCCGAGAAATCCGCCGCTGCCGGCTTGCGGCGTCGCAGCCGCCGTGTCGCCAGCGCCAACTCTTTGACCAACATCGCCCTTAAGCTTCTCGTAGGCCGATTCGCGGTCGAGCAGCTTTTCGTAATGCTCCTGGCGATAGGCAGTGACTGGCTCATGGCGTGGATTCCGGGGATGCTAAAATTTGCGATTCTAATAGGCAATCCGCGGCGAACCCGCGCAAACAGGGAAACCACTATGGCCGGACATTCCAAATGGGCCAACATCCAGCATCGCAAGGGGCGCCAGGACGCCAAGCGGGGCAAGGTGTTCACCAAGCTGATCAAGGAAATCACCGTCGCCGCGAAGATGGGCGGCGGCGACGTCAGCGCCAACCCGCGGCTGCGGCTGGCGATCGAAAAGGCCAAGGGACAGAGCCTGCCCAAGGACAACATCGATAACGCCATCAAGCGCGGCACCGGCCAGCTCGAAGGCGTGAACTACGAGGAAATCCGCTACGAGGGCTATGGCATCAACGGCGCGGCGGTGATGGTGGATTGCCTCACCGACAACAAGGTGCGTACCGTCGCCGAGGTGCGCCACGCCTTCGCCAAGCACGGCGGCAACATGGGCACCGACGGCAGCGTCGCCTTCCTGTTCACCCACTGCGGCCAGATGCTGTTCGCGCCCGGCACCGACGAGGCGGCGCTGATGGATGCGGCGATCGAGGCCGGCGCCGACGACGTGCTGACCAACGAGGACGGCTCGATCGAGGTTGTCACCCCGCCCAACGACTTCGCCAACGTCAAGGACGCGCTGGAGCAGGCCGGGTTCAAGTCGGAATTCGGCGAAGTGACGATGAAGCCGCAGAACGAAACCGAGTTCGAAGGCGAGGACGCGCTGAAGATGCAGAAACTGCTCGACGCGCTGGAAGCGCTGGACGACGTGCAAGAGGTCTACACCACGGCGGCCATCGACGAGTAGGCGTTCCGCCCGCGCCATGCGGCCGCGGGCTCAACGGACCGCCGTCTTTGCCTGCAGGGACTTCAGATCGGCGGCGATCTCGCGCGAATGGCGCGCCGGGTCGACGCTCAGGTAGACCTTGGCGATGCGTCCCGCCGGGTTGATGATGGTCGATCGAAACTTGCCATGGCGCCGCGTCGGCGCGGCGAATCGGGAATCGGTTACCCTTGCGGGCTGAATTTTTCGACCCAGTCTTTCATGAACCGTTCCGTCCCCCTGTTGTTCGTCCTGCTCTGGAGCACCGGCTTCATCGGCGCCAAGCTCGGCCTGCCGCATGCCGAACCGCTGACTTTCCTGCTGATCCGCTACCTGCTGGTGCTGGCGCTGATGACCCTGATCGCGCTGGCGATGCGCGCGCCCTGGCCGCGCGACGCGCGGCAGTGGTTTCATATCGGCGTCGCCGGCCTGCTGGTGCATGGCGTCTACCTCGGCGGCGTCTTCATGTCGATCTCGAAGGGCCTGCCGGCCGGCGTCGCCAGCTTGGTGGTGGGCATCCAGCCGTTGCTGACCGCCGTCGGCGCCGGCTGGCTGCTCAAGGAAGCCGTGCTAGCGCGGCAATGGTTCGGCCTGGTGCTCGGCTTCGTCGGCGTCGCCATGGTCGTCTCGGGCAAACTCGGCAGCGGCTTCGGCCTGGATGCCTTGTGGCCGGCGCTGGCGGCGCTGGCCGGCATCACCGTCGGCACGCTCTACCAGAAGCGCTTCTGTCCCAGCTTCGACTGGCGCACCGGCGCCATCGCCCAGTTCCTGCCCACCGCCATCGCCACTGCGATCGTCGTTAACCTGACCGAAGACTTCCGCGTCGAATGGGCGCCCGAATTCATCTTCGCCCTGTCCTGGCTGGTGCTGGTGCTCTCGCTGGGGGCGATTTCGCTGCTCAACATGCTGATCCGGCGCGGCAGCGCGGTGAATCTGGCCAGCCTGTTCTACCTGGTACCGCCCTGCACCGCCCTGATCGCCTGGCTACTGTTCGACGAACGCCTGGCCGGCATGGCGCTGGTCGGCATGGCGCTCGCGGTTTGGGGCGTGTATCTTGCGCGGAAATGACGACTGCAGCGACAACACCTATCCGCATTCTCGGCATTGATCCGGGCTTGCGCTCGACCGGCTTCGGCGTCATCGACAAGGCCGGCAACACCTTGGCCTATGTCGCCAGTGGCTGCGTCAAAACGGACGCGGCAGGCAGCCTGCCGCAACGCATCAAGACCATCCTCGACGGCCTCGCCGAGATCATCGCCACCTACCAGCCGCAGCAGGCAGCGGTCGAAATCGTCTTCGTGAACGTCAATCCGCAATCCACGCTGCTGCTTGGGCAAGCGCGCGGCGCGGCGATTTCGGCGCTGGTCACGGCCAACCTGCCGGTGGCGGAATACACCGCGTTGCAGGTCAAGCAGGCCGTGGTCGGCCACGGCAAGGCGGCCAAGGAACAGGTGCAGGCCATGGTCGCGCGCCTGCTCGATCTGCCCGGTACGCCCAGCGCCGATGCCGCCGATGCGCTGGCCTGCGCCATCGCCCATGCCCACGGCGGGCAGGGCATGGGGGCGCTGTCCACCCTGGGCAAGCGCATGCGCAATGGAAGGCTGGTCTGATGGGATCGATCCTTTATGCGTGGGAATTCGGCGCCAACCTGGGTCATGTCGGGGCCTTCATGCCGTTGGCTCGCGCCCTGCGCGAACAGGGCCACGAGGTGCACTGGGTGGTGACCCAGCCCGCCGTGGTCGGCGATTTCCTCGCCAGCCAGGATTTCGGCTGGCTGGCCGCGCCGTCCGTGGCCGAAGCCAGCCGACCGGGGCCGCCGCTCACTTATGCCGACATC
>JAXMJU010000061.1:0-6848 GCA_034376265.1 Sulfuritalea sp. | reverse complement strand
TGTTCGGAAAATCTGCGGAAATCTGCGTAATCTGCGGACAAGTTCTTCAAGCCTATTCCGCCTTCCACGGCTTCCAGTACAGCTTCGGCGTCTGGCCGTGGAGCGCGCGGTACACTTTTTCCGGGGTGAAGGGCAGTTCGTACATGCGCACGCCGGTGGCGTTGGCGATGGCGTTGGCGGTGGCTGCGGCGATGCAGATCGAGGGCGCTTCGCCGACGCCCTTGGCGCCTTGCGGGCCTTCGCCGTCCATGGATTCGATGAAGGCGATGTCCATCTCCGGAATCTCGGGCGCCGTGACCAGCTTGTAGTCGCGGAAGTTCGGATTCTTCATGACGCCGTTGTGAATCAGCAGGTCTTCGGTCAGCGCATAGCCCTGGCCCATGACCACGCCGCCCTCGATCTGGCCCTCGATGCCGAGGCGGTTCAGCACGCGGCCGACGTCGTGGGCGCCGGTCACCTTGGTCATCTTGACGATGCCGGTATCGGTGTCGACCTCGACTTCGACCACCTGGGTGCCCCAGGCATAGGCGGCCGAGACGTCGCCCTTGAAGCCCTTGTCCTGGTGCACGCTGGGCGGCTCGTAGTAGAAGGTGGTCATCACCAGTTCGGCCTTGTCCTGGAAGTGCAGGTTGCGCAGCAGCTTGGACAGTTCGACCACGACTTCGCCGCTGGCGGCCTGGATCACGAAGCCGCCGCGCAGGTCGAGATCGTCCTCGGCAACGTCGTATTTCTTCGCCGCCACGGCAAGGATCTTGGATTTGGCTTTTTTCGCCGCACCGATCGCCGAGTTGCCGGCGATGAAGGTGGTGCGGCTGGCATGCACGCCGACGTCCCAGGGTGTGATCGCGGTGTCGTTGTTGACCACGGTCACGGCCGAAATCGGCAGGCCGAGTTCCTCGCAGACCAGTTGCGAGAGTACGGTTTCCGAGCCCTGGCCGATTTCCGAGGCACCGGTGATCAGCGTCACGTTGGCGAAATCGTCCAGCTTGAGGATGGTGCCGCAGCCGTCCGACGGGTAGATCTTGGCGCCGCCGCCGACGTGCAGCATCGAGGCCATGCCGACGCCGCGCTTGATGTTGCCGGGCTGGGTTTGCCGGGCCTGGTTCTCCTTCACCTTGCGCGAGTAGTCGCTACGGCTTGCCGCCGAGGTGATGCAATCCTTGAAGCCGCAGCTCTTGAAGCTCATGCCCTGGCCGGTGGTTTCGCCCGCATCCTGGGCGTTCTTGAGGCGGAACTCCAGCGGATCCATGCCGATCTTTTCCGCCAGCATGTCCATGTGCTGTTCGATGGCGAAGGTGGCCTGCAGGTTGCCGTAACCGCGGAAGGAGCCGGCATAGGGGTTGTTGGTGTACACCGCGGCCGTGTGGTAGTCGCAGTGCGGCACGCGGTAGAGCGAGGAGAAGGTCTGCATCATCACAAAGGGTGTGGTCGCACCCCACGAGGTGTAGGCACCGTTGTCGTGCAAGGTATGCACCTGGCGGAAGGTCAGCGTGCCGTCCTTCTTGCAGCCCGAACGCAGCGTCAGCAGCACCGGCTGGCGCGTCGGCGAGGCGAGGAATTCCTCCTCGCGGGTGAAAACCATCTTCACCGGCCGCTTCGCGGCGCGGGCGAGGTAGAGGCAGATCACCTCGAAGGGGTAGATGTCGAGCTTGGAGCCGAAGCCGCCGCCGATCGGCGGCTGGATGATGCGGATGCGCGCCGGATCCATGTTCAGGTACTCGGCGAACTCGCGCTTGTGCAGGAAGGGCACCTGGGTGTTGGAGTACATCAGCAGGTTGCCCGAGGCGTCGAACTCGGCGATCATGCCGGAGACGCCCATGCAGCAGTGGGTGACGTAATGCAGCTTGAAGGTATCCTCGACCACCACGTCGGATTCCGCCTCGCCCTGCACCACGTCGCCGTGCACGTAGTCGAAACGCATGGCGATGTTGTCGGGCTTGCCCTTGTGGGCGATCGACATGCCCTGCTTCAGGTGCAGATGGGTGCCGTCGGCGCCGTGGGGCTCGGGATGGATCAGGGCGGCGCCGGGCTTGATCGCGTCTTCCGGATTGGAAATCACCGGCAGGTCTTCGTATTCGACCTTGATCAGTTTCAGCGCCGCTTCGGCGATTTCTTCCGATTCGGCGGCCACCGCGGCGATTTCGTCGCGCTGGCTCCTGACGCGGCCGACCTTGAGCGGAAAGTGATCCTTGGCGACGCCGATCGGGCGCTGATCCGGAATGTCCGCCGCGGTGATCACCACATGCACGGCGGGCAGCGCGCGCGCCGCCGACACGTCGATCGACTTGATCAAAGCGTGGATGCGGGAGGAGCGCAGGATCTTGCCGTGCAACTGGCCCGACAAGTTGATGTCGTGGATATAGCGCGTCTTGCCGCTGGCCTTCTCGGGGGCATCCATTTTCGGGATGCGCTTGCCGATCAGCGAGTCGGGCTCGATGACGCGAACTTTCTTTTCTGCAACGTTCATGATCTGGTCCTTGTCCTCAGGCGCCGTCGACCGCAACAATGGCGTCGACGATCTTCTTGTAGCCGGTGCAGCGGCACAGGTTGCCCTCTAGCCCTCGCTTGACGCAGGCTTCGTCGGGATGCGGATGCTTGTGCAGCAGATGGTCGGCCTGCATGATCATGCCGGGGGTGCAGAAACCGCATTGCACCGCACCGTGTTCGACGAAGGATTCGCGCAGCGCGTCGGCCTGGCTGTCGTTGGCCAGGCCTTCGATGGTGGTGACATCGCGGCCGTCGCAGTCGACGGCGAACATCAGGCAGGAGTTCAGCGACACGCCGTCGACCTGGATGGTGCAGGCGCCGCACTCGCCTTCACCGCAGCCGTACTTGGTGCCGGTGAGGCCGATCACCTCGCGCAGCATGGCGAGAGCATTCATGGTGACGTCTACGCTGACGCGCCGCTTGACGCCGTTCAGGGTGAATTCGATGTCATGCTTGAGCGACATGGCTGAGTATCCTTTTTGTAATGTTGTGGATCATTTCCTTGCGGTACCACGCCGTGGCGCGCACGTCGTCGATCGGCTTGACTTCGTCCCTGGCGACCGCGGCGACCCTCTCGATGGTGGCGGCATCCAGCCGCTGTCCTTCCAGCGCCTGCTCGGTCTGCGCGGCACGAGTTGGCGTTGGCGCCACGGCGCCGAAGGCCACTCTCGCATTGGACAGCACGCCGTCCTTGAGCGTTCCGGCGACGCCGATCGAAATCGTCGAGATGTCGAGCGCTGGCCGCGTGCCGAGCTTGAAGAAGCGCGCGACGTGGCCCGGCGCCGGCAGCGGAATACGCACGCCGGAGACCAGTTCGCAGAGCGACTTGCGCGTCTTGCCCGGGCCGACGAAGAAGGTCGACAGCGGCATGCTGTGGCGGTAGAGCTTGGCTTCCGGCATCGAGGCCAGTTCCACCGAGGCATCCAGCACCAGCAGCGGAATCAGCGTGTCGCCGGCCGGCGAGGCGTTGCAGATGTTGCCGCCGATGGTGCCGGCGTTGCGGATCTGGTCGCTGGCGAAATGGTCGCAGGCCTCGACCAGTACCGGCAGGTGTTCCCTGATCAGCGGGTGCTCCATGATCTCGGTGATCGTCGCCAGCGCGCCGATGCGGATTTCCCTGCCTTCCAGCGTGATGCCGGTCAGTTGCGGAATGTGCCGGATGTTCATCAGCGTGTGCTTGATCTTGACCCGGCCGGCCTGGCTTTGCGGCGTCAGGTCGGTGCCGCCGGCGAGTATGGTCACGTCGCCGTCCTTGAGGCACTCCACCGCCTGATCGAGGCTGGTCGGTGCGAAATAGTGTTTCAGTTCGGTCATTCTCAATACCTCAGTTCAATCCGCAGATTTCGCAGATTACGCAGATAAAAAACAAAGTGGCCAGTGCCCGCGACTCACCCGGCAGGTGGTACGGCCTGACCGGATAACCTCCAGCTTCATCTGCGCTAATCGGCGAAATCTGCGGACAAAATGCATTTTTCATGGTTGCGGGTTTCCATCCTCGGCGGCGGCTCAGAACCGAATCGGTTCCTGGTAGCGGCCAAATACGCTGACCAGTTCTTTTGTCATTTCGCCGACGCTGGCGTAAGCCTTGACCGCTTCGACCAGCGCCGGCATGACGTTGGTTCCTGCTGCCGCATCCTTACGCAAGCGGGTCAGCGCGGCAGCAACTGCCGCGTTGTCACGCTCGGCGCGGATGCGCTGGAGGCTCTCGATCTGCACCCGCGCGTCGTCTTCGTTGTAGGGGTGGAATTCGACCGGATGGTCTTCCTCCTGCTCGTTCTTGTAGCAGTTGACGCCGACCTTGGGGAATGCGCCCGATTCGATCTTGCGCTGCATGCCATAGGCCTGGGCCGAGACCTTGGCCTGGATCGTGCCCTCGGCGACCATCTTGACGATGCCGCCCTGGGCATCGACCTCGTCCATGATCTCCTCCATCTTCTTGCGCATCTCGTTGGTCATGGTCTCGACGTAGAAGGAGCCGGCCAGCGGATCGACGGTCTCGGTCAGGCCCATTTCCTCGATCAAGAGCTGCATGGTGCGCAAGGAGAGCCGCGCCGAGTACTCGGTGGGAATCGTGTAGGCCTCGTCGTAGGAACACAGCGCCATGGTCTGCGTGCCCGACAGCGCCGAGATCAGCGCGTAGTAGGCGCCGCGCACGATGTTGACCTCGGGCTGTTCGAAGGTCAGGCCGCCACCGCCGCCGGCGGCGATCATTCTCAGCCACATCGAGCCGGGTTTCTCGGCGCCGTACTCTTCCTTCATGATCTTGGCCCACAGCCCGCGACCGGCGCGGAACTTGCACACCTGCTCGAAGATGTTGCCGAAGATGTTGAAGTTGTAGGACAGGCGCCCGGCGAATTCATCCACCGGCAGGCCGCGTCGGATCGCGTCGTCGGCATAGGCCTTGGCGATGCAGAAGGCATAGGCGATTTCCTGCGCCGGCGTCGCCCCGGATTCGCGGATGTGATAGCCGCAGACCGACACCGGGGTGTATTTCGGCGCCTCCTTGGCGCAATATTCGATGGTGTCGCCGACCAGGCGGATCGAGGGCTCCACGGGGAAGATCCAGGTGCCGCGGCCGATGAATTCCTTGAGGATGTCGTTCTGCGCCGTGCCGCGCAATTCCTTGACGTCGTAGCCGCGTTTCTCGGCCATCGCCAGGTACATCGCGATCAGGATCGCCGCGGCGCCGTTGATGGTCAGCGAGACGGTGATCTTCTTCAGGTCGATGCCGTCGAAGGCGATTTCGAAATCGCGCAGGGTGTCGATCGACATGCCGACGCGGCCGATCTCGCCCTCGGCCAGCGGATCGTCGGAGTCGAGGCCGATCTGGGTCGGCAGGTCGAAGGCGACGTTGAGGCCGGTCTGGCCGTTGGCGATCAGGTACTTGAAGCGCTGGTTGGTGTCTGCCGGATTGCCGAAGCCGGCGTACTGGCGCATGGTCCACGGCTGCTTGCGGTACATCTCGCGGTGGATGCCGCGGGTGAAGGGATACTGGCCGGGATCGCCGACCATTTCCATGCCGCCGCTGGCCTCGACGTCCGCCGCGGTGTAGAGCGGCTTGACCTCGATGCCGGATTCGTTGATGACTTTCTTCATTGCCGGTTTCTGCGGGGCGTTCATTTGACTTCCTTGCGGATGTAGTCGCAGATGGCGTCGAGTTTCGAGCCCGAGGGAAAAATGCCCTTGAAGCCGAGTTCGCGCAGTGCGTCGTGGTCCTGTGCCGGCAGGTTGCCGCCGATGACCCAGAGCTTGTCGGTCAGGCCGTTGGCTTCGAGCAAGGGCTTCAGCTTGCGGCAGAAGGGGAGGTGCGAACCGGCCATCGAGGACAGCGAAATTACATCGACGTCCTCTTCGAGGGCGATGCGCGCGATCTGTTCCGGGGTCTGGCGCAGTCCCGTGTAGATCACCTCGAAACCGGCGTCCATCATGGCGCGCGCGACGACCTTGGCGCCCTGGTCGTGGCCGTCGAGGCCGGGTTTTCCGAGCAGGACTTTGATTCGGCGATCGCTCATGGCGTCCCCCGATTCATTGGCGTCATTCCGGCGAACGCCGGAATCCAGGTCGGCCGCAACTGGACCCCGGCGTTCGCCGGGGTGACGGCGCCAAGTGGCGTTATGGTTTCGTATTTCACGCACTGACCTCTTTCGCAATGATGAGTTTCAATATCTCGCTGGTGCCGCCGCCGATCAGCGTGAAGCGCACGTCGCGCAGGTAGCGCTGCACCGGGTATTCCATGGCGTAGCCATACGAGGCGAAAACGCGCGCGGCCTTGTCGCAGACCGTGGCCGCGGTTTCGGTGGCGAACAGCTTGGCCATCGCCGCTTCCTTGTGATAGGGCTTGCCCGCGTCGCGCCGCCAGGCGGCGTAATAGACGAGATGTTCGGCGGCTTCGAGTTCGGTGGCCATTTCGGCCAGCTTCATCTGGATCGCCTGGTAGCGGTTGATCGCCTTGCCGAACTGCTTGCGCTCGCCGGCATAGCGCACCGCCTCGCCCAGCGCCGCGCGCGCCACGCCGAGGCCCATGGCGCCGGTGATGATGCGGATCTCGCCCAGGGTCTTGCGCAGGTGCCCTTCGCCGTCGCCTTCCTCCTTCGACAGGCGATGGCTGTCGGGCACGAAGCATTCGTCGAAGGCGACTTCCGATGTAGGCAGCGCCCAGACACCCATCTTGTGGATTTCGCGGCCGACGGTGATGCCCTTGAAGTGTTTTTCGACCAGGAAGATGGTCAGTTTCTTCTCTTCGCCGGCCTTGGCGAAGACGGTGAAGAAATCGGCCACCGGCGCCGAGGTGATCCAGGTCTTCTGACCGTTGATGACGTAGCCGCCCTCAACCTTCTTCGCCGTGGTGGCGATCGAGTCGA
>JAXMJU010000060.1:0-30331 GCA_034376265.1 Sulfuritalea sp. | reverse complement strand
GGACGGGTTGAGGAAGATGAATACGCCCGCCGAGATGGCCGCCAAACGCGGCAAATCGGTGGAAGAAATCAGCAGCTGAAGCAATCAGGCGATGCGCACGTTATTTACTGCGCCGGCTGCAGCAGTTATGGGCACGCGCTGAAAGGGGCAACATGGCAGACAATAAGATAAAGGTGACGCTCACGAAAAGCATCATCGGCTGCAAGCAGGCGCACCGCGCGACAATCCGCGGCTTGGGCCTGCGGCGCATTAACCATACCGTCGAAGTCGTGGATACGCCGCAGATGCGCGGCATGATCCGCGCCGTGCAGTATCTCGTCCGCTGCGAGGGCTAGATGAAGCTTAACGCATTAAGACCGGCGCCTGGCGCCAACCGTGAGCGTCGCAGAGTCGGTCGTGGAATCGGATCGGGTCTGGGGAAGACCGCCGGCCGCGGCCATAAGGGCCAGAGCTCGCGCGCCGGAGGTTTCCACAAGGTAGGCTTCGAGGGCGGTCAGATGCCGCTGCAACGGCGCCTGCCCAAGCGTGGATTCGTTTCCCTGACGGCTAGCCGCAATGTTGAAGTGCGCTTGTCCGAACTGGACAAATTGCCGGTTGAAGAAGTGGACCTGCTGGTTCTGAAGCAGGCGGGCGTAATCGCAGGTGACGCCTTGTCAGCGAAAGTCATTCTGTCGGGCAAGCTGACTCGTAAGATTGCGCTGAAGGGTGTCGGTGCGACCAAGGGTGCGCGTGCCGCGATCGAAGCGGCCGGCGGCTCTGTAGCGGACATCGCCGCTGCCTGATAGCGGACGAGGACGGACACAGTGGCAAATCCCCAGGCAACTGCTCTTGGCAAGACCGGAAAATTCGGCGACCTCTGGCGCCGACTCTGGTTCCTGCTGGGCGCATTGGTGGTTTACCGGATCGGCGCACATATTCCTGTGCCGGGTATCGATCCGGTAAAGCTGGCCGAGTTGTTCCAGGGCCAGCAGGGCGGGATTCTTGGCGTGTTCAACCTGTTTTCCGGCGGCGCACTATCCCGCTTCACGTTGTTTGCACTGGGCATCATGCCCTACATTTCCTCGTCGATCATCATGCAGTTGATGACGATTGCGGTGCCCTCGCTCGAGGCCCTGAAGAAAGAGGGTGAGGCAGGACGGCGCAAGATTACCCAATACACGCGTTACGGAACCGTGGCCTTGGCACTGTTCCAGGGCTTGGGCATGGCCGTCGCCCTTGAATCGCAGGCCGGGCTGGTCCTCGATCCGGGCCTCATGTTCCGCTTCGTGACCGTCCTGACATTGCTGACTGGTACGATGTTCTTGATGTGGTTGGGCGAGCAGATCACCGAGCGCGGCCTGGGCAACGGCATCTCGATCATCATTTTTGCCGGCATCGTTGCCGGACTGCCGAGCGCGTTGGGTGGACTGTTCGAGCTGGTCCGTACCGGGGCGATGCATGCGATTTCGGCGTTGTTCATCTGCGTTCTTGTGGTTTTGGTCACCGGCTTCGTGGTGTTCGTGGAAAAGGGCCAACGTAAGATTTTGGTGAACTATGCCAAGCGCCAGGTCGGCAACAAGGTGTACGGCGGACAGAGCTCCCATCTGCCCTTGAAGCTCAATATGTCGGGCGTGATTCCGCCGATCTTCGCGTCCTCGATCATCTTGTTTCCAGCCACGGCGGCAGGCTGGTTCGGGTCCAGCGAGGGCATGACCTGGCTCAAGGATATTGCGGCAACGCTCTCACCGGGGCAGCCGATTTACGTGATGCTGTATGCGACGGCGATTGTGTTTTTCTGTTTCTTCTATACCGCCCTGGTATTCAATTCCAAGGAAACGGCCGACAACCTGAAGAAGAGTGGCGCATTCGTTCCCGGCATTCGTCCGGGCGACCAGACGGCCCGCTACATCGACAAGATTCTTACCCGTCTGACGCTGGCCGGGGCGATCTATATCACGGTGGTCTGCCTGTTGCCCGAATTCCTTATCCTGAAGTGGAACGTGCCGTTTTATTTTGGGGGTACCAGTCTCTTGATTATTGTTGTGGTGACGATGGACTTCATGTCTCAGGTCCAGGCCTATGTTATGTCGCACCAATACGAAAGTCTTCTGAAGAAGGCCAATTTCAAGGGGGCGGGTTTCCCGGCTCGCTGAACCATGTCAAAAGAAGACGTCATTGAAATGCAGGGAGAGATTGTCGAAAACCTCCCGAATGCCACGTTCCGAATCAAACTCGAGAACGGGCATGTGGTCCTCGGCCATATCTCCGGCAAGATGCGCATGCACTACATTCGTATTCTTCCCGGCGACAAGGTCACCGTGCAACTCACGCCCTACGACCTTTCCAAGGGCCGTATCGTGTTTCGCGCCAAGTAGTTTGGCAATAATTTCCGGAGAAATCCAATGAAAGTTCTGGCTTCGGTCAAACGTATCTGTCGCAATTGCAAAGTCATTCGCCGCAAGGGTGTGGTCAGGATCATTTGTACCGACCCGCGGCACAAGCAGCGTCAGGGTTGATAGAGCGATTCTGATCAGATATAATCTACGGTTTCGCGTTTTTCAGCTAGCCCACCAATAACCGCATTAGCGGCGACGAACAGGTAAGCACATGGCTCGTATAGCAGGCGTCAACATCCCGAATCACCAGCACGCGGAGATTGCTCTCACCGCGATCTATGGTATTGGCCGCACCCGCGCACGGAAAATCTGTGACGCGGTCGGCGTCAAGCGTTCGGCAAAGATCAAGGAACTCACCGACAGCGAAATGGATCGCCTGCGTGAAGAGGTAGGCAGGTTCACCGTCGAAGGCGATTTGCGCCGCGAAACGACGATGAACATCAAGCGCCTCATGGATCTTGGCTGCTATCGTGGCGTGCGTCATCGTCGCGGCCTGCCCGTGCGCGGACAGCGCACCCGTACCAACGCACGGACCCGCAAGGGACCGCGCAAGGCAATTTCGATGGGCAAGAAGTAAACCAGGAACCATTACATGGCTAAGACCGCAACCAAAGTTCGCAAGAAGGTCAAGAAGAACGTCGCCGAAGGTATTGCGCACGTTCACGCTTCCTTCAATAACACCATCATCACCATTACCGATCGTCAGGGCAACGCGCTGTCGTGGGCCACGTCCGGCGGTGCCGGTTTCAAGGGGTCGCGCAAGTCCACTCCGTTTGCTGCGCAGATCGCCGCCGAAGCTGCCGGCAAGGCAGCGCAGGAGTGTGGCGTCAAAAACCTGGAAGTTCGCATCAAGGGCCCCGGCCCGGGACGCGAATCAGCGGTTCGGGCGCTCAATGCGCTTGGCATGAAGATCACCAGCATCACCGACATTACCCCGATTCCCCACAATGGATGCCGGCCGCCCAAGCGCCGCCGCATCTAAGGCAATAAGGATACGACACCAATGGCCCGCAACCTAGATGCCAAGTGCCGCCAGTGCCGCCGCGAGGGCGAAAAGCTGTTCCTCAAAGGCGAGAAGTGCTTCACTGACAAATGTTCCGTCGAGCGCCGTGCCTACGCGCCCGGCCAGCACGGCCAAAAGTCCGGGCAGCGCTTGTCCGGTTACGGTACGCAACTGCGCGAAAAGCAAAAAATCCGTCGCATTTATGGCGTTCTCGAACGTCAGTTCCGCAAGGTGTTCGGCGAGGCCGAAGCCAAGAAGGGACAGACCGGCGAGAATCTGCTGAAGCTGCTTGAAGCTCGCCTCGACACCGTTGCCTACCGCATGGGTTTTGGCGTGTCACGCGCCGAGGCGCGCCAGGTCGTGCGCCACAATGGCGTGCTGATCAACGGTAAGCCGGTGAATATTCCGTCCTACAACGTGCGTCCCGGGGACATCATCCAGTTGCTCGACAGCACCCGCGGCCATTTGCGCACCAAAGCCGCGCTGGAAGCTGCCGAGTCACGCGGTTTCCCTGCATGGATCGAGGTGGATGTCAAGGCCGGCAAGGGTGTGTTCAAGTCCTATCCGGCACGCGAAGATCTGCCGCCCTCGATCAACGAGGGGCTGGTCGTCGAACTGTATTCGCGTTAATAAGTAGTTATGCGCCTGGCGTTCTTCGGACGCCAGGCGTCGTCCATTTGAAGGAATGCACATGCACACACTTCTGAAACCCCGCAGTATCGATGTCCAGCAGCTTTCGCCGGTGCATGCCCGCGTGGTCATGGAGCCGTTTGAACGCGGCTATGGCCACACGCTCGGCAATGCCCTGCGCCGCATCCTGCTGTCCTCTATGGAAGGCGTGGCCCCGACCGAAGTATCGATCGAAGGCGTGCTCCACGAATACTCGACCCTCGACGGCGTGCGCGAGGATGTGGTTGACGTTCTGTTGAACCTGAAGGGCGTGGTGCTGAAGATGCACAATCGCCGCGAAGCCACCCTCACGCTTTCCCGTGATGGCGAGGGTGTGGTGACGGCGCGCGACATCGAAACCACTCATGACGTCGAAATCGTCAACCCGGATCACGTCATTGCCCATATCGCTCCCGGCGGCAAGCTCAACATGCAGATCCGCGTCGAATCCGGCCGTGGTTACGTGCCGGCCAATCAGCGCGAAATCGCCCGCGAGAACCGCGCCATCGGCCAGATCATGCTCGATGCCTCGTTCAGCCCGGTGCGTCGCGTCAGCTATTCGGTCGAGTCGGCGCGCGTCGAACAACGCACCGACCTCGACAAGCTGATTCTCGACATCGAAACCAACGGCGCGATCGACAATGCCGAGGAAGCGGTGCGTACCGCGGCCCGCATCCTGATGGAACAGCTGTCGGTGTTCGCCGACCTTGAAGGCACGCCGATGTCCGCAGAAGCGCCGAAGCAGACCTCGGTCGATCCGGTTCTGGTGCGCCCGGTGGATGACCTCGAACTGACCGTCCGCTCCGCCAACTGCCTGAAGGCCGAGAATATTTATTACATCGGCGACCTGATTCAGCGCACCGAAACCGAATTGCTGAAGACCCCGAACCTGGGTCGCAAGTCGCTCAACGAAATCAAGGAAGTGCTGGCTTCGCGCGGCCTGACCCTGGGCATGAAGCTCGAAAGCTGGCCGCCGGCCGGACTGGAAAAGCTCGCGTAAGCGAGCTTTCAGTGAAGACTTACCTTCAGGTTAGTCGTAACTAAAAGCTTGCCTGATAGTTTCAAGACCGGGCTTTGGCCCGGTTGCTTCATCTGCTTCACTGTTGTATTTGCTGCACTGATCGACAAACTCTCGATAACCATTAACCGGCCATTTGCATTGCGCGATGGCCGCAAAAAACGAGGACATCAAAATGCGTCACGGTAACGGACTTCGCAAACTCAATCGCACCTCGGCGCACCGCCAGGCGATGCTGCGCAACATGGCAGTTTCCCTGTTGCGTCACGAGGCCATCAAGACCACCCTGCCCAAGGCCAAGGAATTGCGCCGCGTGGTCGAGCCCCTGATCACGCTGGGCAAGAAGCCGAGCCTGGCCAATCGGCGTCTGGCTTTCGATCGCACGCGCGATCGTGAAATCGTCGGCAAGCTGTTCGACGAACTCGGCCCGCGCTACGCCGCCCGCAACGGCGGCTATCTGCGCATCCTCAAGATGGGCTTCCGTGTCGGCGACAATGCGCCGATGGCCTATGTCGAGCTGCTCGACCGTCCGGCGGGTGACACTGCCGAGGCTCCTGTAGCCGAATAAGCCAGAGCGATACAAAAAAAGCCGGGTGATGCCCGGCTTTTTTATTGCCTCCGCGAATCCAGAAACCCCGCGATGCGGGCGAGGCCTTGCTCGATCTGCCCGCGATCGACTGTATAGGCAAAGCGCATGTGGCGTTGTGGCGCGTTGCGGCCGAAGTCCAGGCCCGGCGTCGCGGCCACGCCCGCTTCGGTAAGCAACTGCCCGGCAAGGGCATCGCTGTCTGCGGCCAAGGCGCTGCTGTCGGCGTATACGTAGAATGCGCCATGCGGTTCGGCCGCGATATTGAACCCGAGCTGGCGCAGGCCGGGCAGGAGGACATCCCGTCTCAATGCGAACTCGTGGCGCCGGGCTTCGAGGATGGCCATCGTGCCGGGGTCGAAAGCGGCCAGCGCAGCATGCTGGGCAACGGTCGATGGCGAGATGTAGAGGTTTTGCGCCAGTTTTTCGATCTCGCGCACATGGCGTTGCGGTGCAACCAGCCAACCCAGGCGCCAGCCGGTCATGCCGAAGTACTTGGAAAAACTGTTGATGACAAACACCTCGTCGCTGATTGCCAGCGCCGATTCTGCGTCCGCTCCATATGTCAGGCCGTGGTAGATTTCATCGACCAGCAGCGTCCCGCCCCGGACCGCGACGGTATTGGCCAGGGTTGCCAGGGTCGCGGCATCGAGCAAGGTTCCGGTCGGGTTGGCCGGCGAGGCCACCAGCAATCCGCGTGTCTGCGCGGTCCATGAGGCCGCAACCTGATGCGCCGTCGGCTGGTAGTTCGCTGCAGCCTCGACGGCAAGCGAAACCGGCCTGCCTTCGAGTAGGCGCAGGAAGTTCCGGTTGCAGGGGTAGCCGGGGTCCGGCAGCAGCCATTCGTCGCCGGGATTCACCAGCACGCCGAGCGCCAGCAGCAAGGCCCCGGAGGCGCCCGCCGTGACCACGATCCGCGCCGGCGAAACGTCGAGGCCGTAACGTGTGTAATAGAAGCCGCTGATCGCTTCGCGCAACCGGGTTAGGCCGAGCGCCGCCGTGTAGTGCACATGGCCGCCGGCGAGGAAGCGTTGGGCGGCTTCGAGGATCGGACCGGCGGTGGCAAAGTCGGGTTCGCCTACCTCCAGGTGAATGATCGAACGACCCCCGGCTTCCAGCGCCGCGGCGCGCGCCATCAGCTCCATGACATGAAAACGGCGCGATCTGCGCCATCCGTGCGGCGATGTTCACTCGGTTCTCCAAAAATAACGGCCGCCTTGCGCGAAGCAGGGCGGCCGATTCGTGGTTCGGCGTACTGCCAGCGCCTACTTTTAATCCACCAGCGTCAATTCGAACAGTTCGCGCTTGAGGGTCAGCGAGCGCGGCAGGCGGCTCTTCAGCTTGTCGAACCATTCGGCGTGCAGCTTGAGTTCTTCGCGCCAGGCGGCGGTGTCCACGGCGGTGAGTTGCTCGAACTGCGCCTTGCTGACTTCCTCGCTGCCGCTCCAATCCAGATCCTCAAAGCGCGGCATCCAGCCGAGCGCGGTTTGCCTGGCGTCGGCCCGGCCGGAGCAGCGGCCGACCACCCACTTGAGCACGCGCATGTTCTCGCCGAAGCCCGGCCACATGAAGTTGCCCTCGGCATCCTGACGGAACCAATTGACGGTAAAGATGCGCGGCGCATGCTCGATCTGGTGGCCGACGCGCAGCCAGTGGTTGAAGTAGTCGCCCATGTGATAGCCGCAGAAAGGCAACATGGCGAACGGGTCGCGGCGCACGATGCCCTGGGCGCCGGCAGCGGCGGCCGTGGTTTCCGAACCGAGTGTGGCCGCCATGTAGACGCCGTAGTTCCAGTTGAAGGCCTCGAACACCAGCGGCACCGTAGTCGAGCGGCGGCCGCCGAAGATGAAGGCCGAGATCGGTACGCCGGCGGGATTCTCCCAGTCCGGGTCAATCGACGGGCACTGGCTGGCCGGCGCGGTGAAGCGCGAATTGGGATGGGCGGCCTTGCGCCCGGTCTCCTTGCCGATCTGCGGCGTCCAGTCCTGGCCCTGCCAGTCGATGCAGTGCGCGGGCGGCTCCTTGCTCATGCCTTCCCACCAGACATCGCCGTCGTCGGTCAGGGCGACATTGGTGAAAATGATGTTTTCCTTCAGCGTCGCCATGGCGTTGAAATTGGTCTTTTCGCTGGTGCCGGGGGCGACGCCGAAAAAGCCGGCCTCCGGATTGATGGCATAAAGACGGCCATCCTGCCCCGGCTTGATCCAGGCGATGTCGTCGCCGACGGTGGTGACCTTCCAGCCGCCAAGGCTCTCGGGCGGGATCAGCATGGCGAAGTTGGTCTTGCCGCAGGCTGAGGGGAAGGCCGCGGCGACGTAGGACTTCTCGCCTTCCGGGGATTCGACGCCGAGAATCAGCATGTGCTCGGCCAGCCAGCCTTCGTCGCGCGCCATGGTCGAGGCGATGCGCAGCGCAAAGCATTTCTTGCCCAGCAGCGCATTGCCGCCATAGCCGGAGCCGAAGGACCATATCTCGCGGGTCTCCGGGAAATGGCTGATGTACTTGGTCTTGTTGCACGGCCATTTGACATCGGCCTGGCCGGGCTGCAGCGGATGACCCACGCTGTGCAGGCAGGGCACGAAAACGCCATCGCTGCCGAGTTGATCGAGTACCGCACGACCCATGCGCGTCATGATGCGCATATTGACCACTACATAGGGGCTGTCCGAGAGCTCGATGCCGATGTGAGCGATCGGCGAGCCGATCGGGCCCATCGAGAAGGGGACCACGTACATCGTGCGCCCGCGCATGCAGCCCTTGAACAGGCCGCGCAGGGTTTCCTTCATCTTGTCCGGGTGTTCCCAGTTGTTGTTCGGGCCCGCATCTTCCGGATCCGAGGTGCACACGTAGGTGCGGTCTTCGACACGGGCGACGTCGGATGGGTCGGACTGGACGAGAAAGGAGTTCTTGCGTTTGGCAGGATTGAGTCGAATGACGCTGCCGGCCGCGATCATCTGTTCGAAGAGTCGATCGGATTCTTCCCGCGAGCCGTCGCACCAGACGATATCATCGGGTTCGGTCAGTGCGGCAACTTCGGCAACCCAGGCGGCCAGACGGGCGTGTTTGACGTAGGCCGGGGCTTGGAACGGTTGGGGCTGGTTCATTACGCGAGAATCTCCACTATGGAATTGAAGTCGCGCCGGCCGGCCGGGCGATCGGCGGGTAGGGATCGGCAAGGCTTCCGGCTGTCCGCAACGGAGGGCGGGATGGCCCGATCGCAGAGCTAACATAATCGCAAATTATCCCACAATCGAATGCTGCACGCGGCGCGCCTGCAGCGGCATCTCCTTGGGTTTGCCCGGATGTCGAGTCACCAGAGTACTAGGGGGAATTGCGCAGGGAAACGGCCCGTTTGCTACAAAGTCGGCGCTGGCGGCACGGCGCTACAATTGAGGCCGAGGCTAACAGGAGAAGGTTTTCATGGACGAACGTATCCGCGCAGCGGCGCTGGAATATCACCGCAACCCCAAACCCGGCAAGATCGCCGTCACTCCAACCAAGGCGTTGACCGGTCAAGCCGACTTGTCGCTGGCCTACTCTCCTGGCGTCGCCGCCGCCTGCGACGAGATCGTGCGCGATCCCTCCACGGCGGCCTTGTACACCTCGCGCGCCAATCTGGTGGCGGTCATCACCAATGGCACGGCGGTTCTGGGTCTGGGCAATATTGGGCCGCTGGCGGGCAAGCCCGTGATGGAAGGCAAAGGCGTGCTGTTCAAGAAGTTTGCCGGTGTCGATGTGTTCGACATCGAGGTTGCCGAGAATGATCCAGACAAGCTGGTGGATATCATCGCCTCGCTGGAGCCGACCTTTGGCGGCATCAACCTGGAAGACATCAAGGCACCCGAGTGCTTCTATGTCGAAGCCAAGCTGCGCGAACGGATGAAGATCCCGGTCTTCCACGACGACCAGCACGGTACTGCGATCATTGCCAGCGCCGCGGTGCTGAACGGCATGCGCGTGGTCGGCAAGGACATCGCCAAGGTCAAGCTGGTCTGCTCCGGCGCCGGGGCCGCGGCGATCGCCTGCCTCGACCTGCTGGTCAGCCTCGGCCTCGATCCGAAAAACGTCTTTGCGGTCGACAGCAAGGGCGTAATCCATACCGGGCGTGAAGGGCTTGACCCCTCGAAATTGCGCTATGCGCAGGCGACCGATGCGCGTTCTCTGGGCGATGCGACCGTCGGTGCCGACATTTTCCTCGGCTTGTCGGCAGCGGGCGTGCTGAAGCAGGATATGGTCAAGACCATGGCGCGCGATCCGCTGATTCTCGCCATGGCCAATCCGGATCCGGAAATCCGTCCGGAAGATGCCAAGGCCGTGCGTCCCGACGCCATCATCGGTACCGGCCGTTCGGACTATCCGAACCAGGTCAACAACGTGCTGTGCTTCCCCTACATGTTCAGGGGCGCGCTCGACGTCGGCGCGACGACCATCAACGAAGCCATGAAAGTGGCGGCGGTCAGAGCCATCGCGGCGCTGGCACACGCCGAACAGTCGGAGGTGGTGACGGCGGCCTACGGCACCGAGGAGGTGTCTTTCGGCCCCGAGTACCTGATTCCCAAGCCCTTCGATCCGCGCCTCATCATCAAGGTGGCGCCGGCCGTGGCGCAGGCCGCGATGGATTCCGGCGTCGCCACGCGGCCGATTGCCGACATGAACGCGTATGTCCTGCAACTCAACGACTTCGTCTACTCCACGGGGCTGCTGATGCGTCCGGTATTCGCCGCCGCCAAGAAAAAGCCGGCGCGCGTGGTGTTCTGCGAAGGCGAGGACGAGCGCGTGTTGCGTGCCGTGCAGACGGTTTGCGACGAAGGCTTGGCGCTACCGATCCTGATCGGCCGGCCAGAAGTGGTGGACAAGAGCATCGCCCGTCATGGTCTGCGCATTCGTGCCGGCGAGCATTTCGAGTTGGTCAACCCGGATTCCGATCCGCGCTACAAGGAACTCTGGCAGGACTATCACGGCTTGATGGCGCGCCGCGGCGTCAGCGCCGAGTACGCCAAGCGCGAAATGAGGCGGCGCACCACGCTGATCGGCGCCATGCTGGTACGCCACAGCTATGCCGACGCGATGCTGTGCGGCACCTTCGGCAAGCATTCGCTGCATTTGCGCTACGTCGAGACGGTGATCGGGCTGAAGCCCGGGATCGAGCATTTCTATGCGATGAACATGCTGGTGCTGCCGCGCCGCACGCTGTTCATCGGCGACACCTATGTCAATTACGATCCGACGGCGGAGCAGCTCGCGGAGATGACCCTGCTCGCCGCGGAGGAAGTGACCCGTTTCGGCCTGGTGCCCAAAGTGGCGCTGCTTTCGCATTCCAGTTTCGGCACCGAAGACACGCCGACCGCGGTCAAGATGCGCCGTGCCCTGGAGATCCTGCGCAACATCGCGCCGCAACTGGAGGTCGATGGCGAGATGCATGGCGATGCGGCGCTGTCGGAAGACATCCGGCGCCAGGTGTTCCCCGACTCGACGCTGAAGGGCCAGGCCAATCTGTTGATCATGCCGACGCTGGATGCCGCCAACATTTCGTTCAACCTGATCAAGACCTCGGCGGGCGACGGGCTGACCGTGGGGCCGCTGCTGCTCGGTGCGGCACGTCCGGCGCACATCTTGACTCCGACCGCAACGGTCCGACGCATCGTCAACGTCACTGCCCTGTTGTCGGTGGAGGCGCAGCAGCAGGCCAGGAGCGGCGCTTGATCGACCTATGACGGAATCCCGCACCGCCCTGATCCTCACCGGTGGCGGTGCGCGTGCCGGCTATCAGGTCGGCGTGCTGAAGGCGATCCGCGAGTTCTTGCCGCAGCCGCAGCGCAACCCGTTTCCGATTCTCTGCGGTACCTCGGCCGGCGCCCTCAATGCCGCGTCGATGGCCGCGGCGGCCGAGGATTTCGGGGCCGGCGTCGAGGGCCTGTTGCAGGTATGGGAAAACTTCAGAGCCCATCAGGTCTATCGTGCCGATCCGGCAGGAATCGGCATTGCCGGTGTGCGCTGGCTGTCGACGCTGGCCTTCGGCTGGCTGACGCATCGCGCACCGCACTCGCTGCTCGACAACTCACCCTTGCGCCGGCTGCTGAGAGACAGTCTCGATCTGGGTCGCATCGCGCAATCCATCGAAAGCCGGGCACTGCATTCGGTCAGCATCACTTGTTCTGGTTACTCGTCGGGGCAGAGCGTGAGCTTCTTCCAGGGCCGCGCCGATGTCGAACCTTGGCGGCGCAGCCAGCGCATAGGGGCACCGACCGAGATCTCGGTCGATCACTTGATGGCCTCAAGTGCGATCCCCTTCCTGTTTCCTGCCGTGCATATCAACCGGGAGTGGTTCGGCGACGGTTCGATGCGCCAGGTGGCGCCGATCTCGCCGGCTATCCATCTCGGCGCCGACAGGATCCTGGTGATCGGTGCCGGACGCATGGCCGACGAGAATGCGCGGCCGAACGGCAACACCTATCCATCGTTGGCGCAAATTGCCGGGCATGCGCTGTCCAGCATCTTTCTCGACAGCATGTCGGTCGACCTGGAACGGATGAGCCGCATCAACCAAACGCTGTCGCTGATACCGGAGGCGGTGCGCCGCGAGCGCGGCACCAGCCTGCGCCCGATCGAGGTGCTGACCATTGCGCCTTCGCAGCGCCTTGACCATTTGGCGGCGCGTCACGCCAAGGCCTTGCCCTGGGCGGTGAGGGCTTTGTTGCGCAATATCGGCGCCATGAACCAGAATGGCGGCGCGCTGACCAGCTATCTGCTGTTCGAGAAGCCCTACACCCGGGCCTTGATCGAACTGGGCTATGCCGACACGTTGGCGCGCCGCGATGAAGTCCGTCGTTTTCTTGATTTGAATTAATGTAATTACTGAATCTTGTTGCTCAACTCCTTTATTTGTAACGAGATATCGAGATACAACTCTTATCTAGAGGGATTTCATCTGCTAGAATCGGGCGATTGCAGGAGGGGCATCTCCATGAAGAAGGCACTACTGATGTTGTTGGCTGCGGCAATAGTTGGCGCTGGCGTGGCGCCGAACACGGCCGAGGCTGCTGGAAAAAAGAAATCCGTTGTTGCCAAGAAGAAGCCGCAGCGCGTATCGGTGCTGCTCAGGGGCAAGAAGGTCGCGTATGCGCGACCGGTACGGCGCAGCATATCCCTGGATGATGCCCAGCATCTGGCCCTGCAGTCGTCTGCCGTGCTGGTACAGGATCAGGCCACCGGCGCAATCCTGTTTGAAAAGAACGCCGGTTCCGTGTTGCCGATCGCATCGATCACCAAGCTGATGACGGCGATGGTGGCGCTCGACGCCAAGCCTGACCTGAACGAGACCCTGTCGATCGGCGATGAGGATGTCGATATGCTCAAGGGCACCCGTTCGCGCCTCAAGGTCGGCACCCAGCTGGCACGTGAAGAAATGCTGCGCCTGGCCCTGATGTCTTCCGAAAACCGTGCCGCCTCGGCACTTTCGCGCCACTATGCGGGCGGTCGCGAGGCTTTCGTCGCGGCCATGAACCAGAAGGCGCAGGATCTGGGTTTGGTCGACACGCGTTTCCAGGACGCCACCGGCTTGACCGCCGCCAATGTATCAAGTCCGCGCGATCTGGCGAAGCTGGTCAACGCGGCGCATCAATACCCGCTGATTCGCGAATTTTCCACAGCGTCCGACGGTGAGTTCAGCATCTCCGGCCGTCCGCAGCATTTCCACAACACCAATACCCTGGTCAGGAGTTCGACCTGGGAGATCGGCCTGTCCAAGACCGGCTACATCAGCGAGGCCGGAAAATGCCTGGTGATGCAGGCCTGGCTCAACAACAAGCCGATCATCATCGTGCTGCTCGACTCCTGGGGCAAGATGACCCGCATCGGCGACGCCAATCGCATCAAACGCTGGGTCGAGAGCGCTTCCCTGGTGCGGGCAAGCGCCGGCTGATTTTTCGGTCGCTGCCTGGTCGACCCCCTGCGGGTGATCGGCCTGTCGGCATGCCGCGCGAAAAGTTTGGCGGACTGCTAGAATTGCCAGCAGAATCATGCTGCTGCAAGACCGTCGTGGCAAGCTGGCGAGCAGCATTTCCCCTGTACCCATTCTCCGTCGATCGACCGTCCAGTGAATTCCTTATCTTCTCCCGTATCCCCGCCTCAACGCATCGTCATCGCCACACGCGAATCGCGTTTGGCCCTATGGCAGGCCGAGCATGTGCGCAGCCTGCTGCAGCAACTGTATCCGGCTTGCAGCGTCGAGTTGCTCGGCATGACCACGCGCGGTGACCAGATCCTCGACCGGCCGCTGTCCAAGGTCGGTGGCAAGGGTTTGTTTGTCAAGGAACTGGAGGCTGCCCTGCTCGACGGCGCGGCCGATCTCGCGGTGCATTCCATGAAGGACGTGCCGATGCAGATGGAGCCGGAGTTTTCCCTGGTCGCCATCGGCCCGCGCGAAGTGCCGCTCGATGCGCTGGTATCGAGCAAGTACGCCAGCCTCGCGGACATGCCGCCGGGTGCCGTGGTCGGCACCTCCAGCCTGCGCCGCGAAGCCCAGTTGCATGCGCGCTACCCCTACCTGGCCGTGACGCCACTGCGCGGCAACCTCGACACGCGTTTGCGCAAACTCGACGAAGGCCAGTTCGATGCCATTATCCTCGCTGCGGCGGGCTTGAAGCGCCTTGGACTCGGCCAGCGCATCCGCGCCGTGCTGCCGGCTGAGGATTCCTTGCCTGCCGCCGGCCAGGGCGCGCTGGGCATCGAAGCCCTGGTCTCACGCCCGGACGTTGCGGCCTGGCTGGCGCCTCTCAACGATCCGGATACCGCAGCCTGTGTGCGGACCGAACGCGCCGTGTCGCGGGCGCTTGCCGGCAGTTGCGAAGTGCCGCTCGGCGCCTACGCCGAAATGCGTGACGGCAGTATCTATCTACGCGGTTTCGTCGCCTCTCCCGACGGCACGCGCATGGCGCATGCCGAACTCACTGGCAGTGGTGCCGACCCCGAGGCGCTCGGCTTGCAGTTGGCCGCCGAACTGCTCCGCCAGGGCGCCGCCGAAATCCTCGCCGCGCTCGGCAGCTAACGCTCATGGCTTCGATGACCCACCCCACATCATGAAACACCGCGACGTCGTAGGGCCTCACGCTGGCAAATGGGCCCGCCCCTCCCGTCCTCCCCTCACGGGGAGGCTATCAGTTGGCTCGCTGCGCTCGGTCTTGACACAGCGCGCTTGGCGACGTATTTCACGTTAACAATGCCTTTGGCGGGCCGCCATGTCGTGGTGACGCGCCCGGCCGGGCAGGCGGCGCACTTCGCCACGGCCCTGACCGAAGCGGGGGCGATTCCGGTGCTCTACCCGGTCCTCGAAATTCGCGAACTTGAGGATGTTTCGCCGCTGCTCGACGTGGCGATTCGCCTCGACAGTTTCGATCTCGCCGTATTCGTCAGCCCCAATGCGATCGACAAGGCGCTGGCCCAGATCCTGCCGCGCCGCGCCTGGCCTGCAGCGCTGCGCGTGGCGGCTCTGGGCAAGAGCAGCGAACGCGAACTGGCGCGGTACGGCATTCATGACGTGATTTCGCCGCCGCTGCGTTTCGATTCCGAGGCCTTGCTGGAACTTCCCGAACTGACCGAGGTGCGCGGCCGCCGCGTGATCATTTTCCGCGGCGACGGTGGCCGCGAACTGCTCGGCGACACGCTCAGGGCGCGCGGCGCCAGTATCGAATATGTGACGTGCTACCGCCGTGCCGTGCCGCAGCTCGATCCTGCGCCTTTGCTTGGCCTGTGGGAGAAGGGCCAGCTCGATGCCGTGACCCTGACCAGCAGCGAAGGCCTGCGCAATTTTTACGACATGGTCGGCCGCCTCGGCCAGGCTTGGCTGAAAAAGACCCCGGCCTTCGTGCCGCATGCCCGCATTGCCGCGCAGGCACGGACTCTCGGCCTGGCCAAGGTGATCCCGACCGACCCCGGCGACGACGGCCTGATGGCCGGACTCATGCAATACTTCGCATCCCATGGAAACGCTCGTACAAACTGATACACCGCCGGCCGACGGCCGCTGGTGGCATAGCCTGCGCCGGCCGCTGCTGCTGGCAGCGGCCATCGCAATCGTCGTCGCGCAGTGGATCGACACTCGCCTGGAGGTAAGCAGCCTGCAGCAGGAACTCGCGCGGCGCCTGGGCGAGGGTGACGCCGTGGCCAGGGAAGGGCGCACCCTGGCGCGCCAGAGCCAGGAAGCCATGGCGGCGCTGCAGGCCAAGGTCGGCGCGCTGGAAGCCAAGCTGGCCGAAACGCAGAGCCAGGCCGTGGCGCTGGAGGCCATGTACCAGGAGATCACCAGCACCCGCGACGAACGCCTGCTGGCCGAGGTCGAGCAGGCCGTCGTCATAGCCATGCAGCAATTGCAGTTCGCCGGCAATGTCGAGGCGGCGCTGATCGCGCTGCAGGGCGCCGACGCCCGTCTCGCGCGTTCCGTGCAGCCGCAGTTCCTGCCGGCCAGAAAGCTCATCCTGCGCGATATCGAGCGGCTCAAGGGCACGCCCGGGGCCAATATCAGCGGGCTGTCGCTGAAGATCGAAAGCGTGGTGGCCGCCGTCGGCAGCCTGCCGCTGGCCTACGAGCAGCGCCCCAAGGCGGTGATAGCCAGGCCGGCACTTGCGGTCAAGGCGGCCAGCGTCGATTACTGGCGCGAACTGGGCGCCGACCTGTGGCGCGAATTCCGGCAGTTGGTGCGCATCGAGCGCATCGACCACGGCGACCCTGCGCTGCTGGCGCCGAACCAGAGCTACTTCCTGCGCGAGAACCTCAAGCTGCGCCTGCTCAATGCGCGCCTGGCACTGCTGCAACGCGACGGCAAGGTCTTCCGCGAGGAGATCCGCCAGTCGCGCGAGCAGCTTGAGCGCTACTTCGACGGCCGCGCCAAGCCGGTCCAGTCGGCCCAATCGACCTTGAGCACGCTGGCGACCACCGATGTCAGTTTCGACCTGCCGGGACTGGCGGACACCCTGACGGCGCTGCGCAATCTCAAGTTCGCCCGCGAGCGCAACGCTGGCGGCAGCGCCCGGTAGCAGCGTCATGCGCGCCGTATTCTGGCTGCTGATCCTGGCTGCGCTGGCGGTAGGGCTGGCGCTCGCCGCGCGCTACAACGATGGCTACGTGCTGCTGGTGCTGCCGCCGTGGCGCGCCGAGGTCTCGCTCAACCTGTTTCTGCTGCTCTGCGCAGTCGGTTTCTTCGTCATCTACCTGCTGGCGCGCGCCGTCAGCCACACCCTGGCTTTGCCGCGCGCGGTCGCCGATTTCCGGCGGCGGCGGCGGCAGGGCAAGGCTGCGCTGGCCCTGCGCGATGCCTGGCGCCTGCTGCAGGAAGGCCGTTACGGGCACGCCCTGCGTTGCGCCGAGAAGGCCCAGCCGGATGATGATGCGGCCGCCGGCATGCTGGCCCTGGCTGGCTGGCACGCCGCGCATGCCCTGCGCGATGCCGGGCGCACCGTGGAATGGGCGGCCCGCGTGCGCCGCCACGACAGCGCCGGCCTGCAGGCTGCGCGCCTGATGACCGAGGCCGAATTCGCACTGGAAGAGCGCCGCTTCGAGGACGCCCGCGATGCCCTGCAGGCTTTCGCCGCGCGCGAGGGCCGGCATATCGCCGCCCTGCGCCTGAGCCTGCGTGCCGAGCAGGGACTGGGCAACTGGCGCGAAGTGGCACGCCTGGTGCGCCAGCTCGAAAAGCATCAGGCGCTGACCGCCGAGCAGGCGGCGCCGATCCGCAGCCGCGCAGTGCGCGAAGCCCTGCGCAGCCTGCGCGAAGACCCTCCCGGGCTCATGCGCTACTGGCACGAACTCGACGACAGCGACCGCGCCGAGCCAGCGCTGGCGCTGGAAACGGCGCGCGCACTGATGGCCGTCGGGGATTGCCGCGAAGCCCAGCGCGTGATCGAGGATGCCCTCGACGAACGCTGGGATGCCTCGCTGGTGCTGGCCTATGGCGACTGCTGCCGGGCCGGGGAACCCGCCGGCGACGTGCTCGGCCGCATCGCCCAGGCCGAAAAATGGCTGCAGCGCCTGCCGCGCGACGGCGAGCTGCTATTGACCCTGGGCCGGCTGTGCCGCCAGCAGCAGTTGTGGGGCAAGGCCCGGAGTTACCTGGACGCGGCGCTGGCCATCTCGCCGTCACGCGCCGCGCACGTCGAACTGGCGCAATTGCTGGACCAGCTCGAAGAGTCGACGCTGGCGATACGCCACTATCGCGCCGCCGCGGTGCTCTGAGGTTTCGCGGTCCCCGGGAATCAGTTCGGCAGTTCGATCCACTGCGGCGTCACGCCGCGCGCAGTGAGCCAGTCGGCCAGCGCGTAGCCGGTGCCGGCGCGCCAGCACTTGAGGTCTTCGGCGCGGAACAGCTTGTATTCGGCAAGCTCCGGCGACAGGACGATCTCGCCGCGCGCCAGCACGTGGTAGGCGACGATGAGCTGGTTCATACGCTGGAAGTCATAGACGCCGACCAGCCTGGGCGCCTCGATGCGCAAGCTGGTTTCCTCGAACACTTCGCGGGCGATGCCTTCTTCCGGCGTTTCGCCGGCTTCCATGAAGCCGGTGATCAGGGCGAACATGCGGCCGGTCCATGCCGCATTGCGCGCCAGCAGCACGCGCCCCTCGCGGTCGGCCATTTCGATGATCGCGGCGAGCACGGGCGTCGGGTTGTTCCAGTGGGTCCAGGCACAGGCCGGGCAGCGCAGCCGCGTTTTCGGGCCGCCGTCTTCCGTCTGCGCGAGCAAGCGCAGCGGCGTCGCGCAGTTGGGGCAGTAGTTGTAGCGGTGGTGGTCCATGCGCGCCTGAGCAGGAGGGGTCAGAAGCGGCGCGTCCGGCTCATACCCAGTCGCGCGGCGGCAGGAAGTCCGAGTAAAGCTTTGCTTCCGCGCTGCCCGCTTCGGGCTGCCAGTCGTAGCGCCATTTGACGATGGGCGGCAGCGACATCAGGATGGATTCGGTGCGGCCGCCGGATTGCAGGCCGAACAGGGTGCCGCGATCCCAAACCAGGTTGAATTCGACATAGCGCCCGCGCCGGTAGGCCTGGAAATCGCGCTCACGTTCGCCATAGGGCATCTCGCGGCGGCGTGCGACGAGCGGCAGGTAGGCGGTGGTGAAACTGTTGCCGACGCTTTGCATCAGCGCCTGGCAGCGCTGAAACGGAGTTTCGCCGCCCGCGCCGCCCTCGTTGAGGTCGTCGAAGAAAATGCCGCCGATACCGCGCGCTTCGTTGCGGTGCCTGAGGAAGAAGTAGTCATCGCACCATTTCTTGTAGCGCGCGTGGACCTCCGGGCCGAAGGGCGCCAGAGCCTCCTTGCAGGTCTGGTGGAAATGCCGGGCATCTTCCTCGAAGCCGTAGTAGGGCGTCAGGTCCATGCCGCCGCCGAACCAGAACACGGGTGCTTCGCCGTCCCGGGTCGCGACGAAAGTGCGCACGTTCATGTGCACGGTGGGCACGTAGGGATTGCGCGGATGCAGCACCAGCGAGACACCCATCGCCTGCCAGCGGCGACCCGTCAGTTCGGGCCGGTGCGCGGTGGCCGAGGCGGGCATCTGCTCGCCCATGACATGCGAGAAATTGACGCCGCCGCGTTCGAAGACTTTGCCGTCTTCGATCAGGCGGGAGATCCCGCCGCCGCCTTGCGGTCGGTCCCAAGTGTCACGCAAGAACGCTGAACCTTCGACTTGTTCCAGTTCGCCGACGATGCGGTCCTGCAGTCCGGTGAAATAGTCCCGGATCGGGGCAATGTCCATCAGAGCTCGGGCAGCTTCATCGCCAGCACCTTCTCGCTTTGACGTGCGCGGAAGTCTACGAGTTTCTGCGCCAGCGCGCGGCCGTAGCCGTCGTTCGCCGTGGCAATGATGGCGATCGCGGTAAGCGCTGCATTGGCAGCACCCGCTTCGCCGATGGCGAAGGTGGCGACCGGGACGCCTTTCGGCATCTGCACGATGGAGAGCAGGGAATCGAGGCCGTTGAGGTGTTTCGATGGCACCGGCACACCGAGCACCGGGACGATGGTCTTGGCCGCCAGCATGCCCGGCAGATGCGCCGCGCCGCCGGCGCCGGCGATGATCGCGCGCAGGTCGCGTTCCTGCGCCACGGCGGCATAGTCGAACAGCAGGTCGGGGGTGCGATGGGCGGAAACCACGCGGGTCTCGAAGGGCACGCCAAATTCCTTGAGCATCGCGGCGGCCGCCTGCATGACCGGCCAGTCCGAATCCGAGCCCATCACGATGCCGACCAGGGGTTTCATTTCACGCACCCCATTTGCGTACGTTCAGCGGCTTCAAGCGTGTTGGCCAGCAGCATGGTGATGGTCATCGGCCCGACGCCGCCGGGCACCGGCGTGATGACACCGGCAACTTCCTTGGCGCTGTCGAAATCGACGTCGCCACACAGCTTGCCTTCGGCGGTGCGGTTGATGCCGACGTCGATCACCGTGGCGCCGGGCTTGATCATGTCGCCGGTGATCATTCTTGCGCGGCCGACGGCGGCGACCAGGATGTCGGCGCGGCGGGTGTGGAAGGCCAGGTCCTTCGACTGCGAATGGCAGATCGTCACGGTGCAGCTCTGTGCCAGCAGCAGCATGGCCATCGGTTTGCCGACGATGTTGCTGCGACCGACGATGACGACTTCGGCGCCCTTCAGCGGCACGTTCGCGCTTTCCAGCATCTTCATGACGCCGTAGGGCGTGCAGGGAATGAAGCGCGGGTTGCCCTGCATCAGCGCGCCGACATTCTCGACGTGGAAGCCATCGACGTCCTTTTCGGGCGATATCGATTCGAGCACGGCCGCGGAATCGAACTGCTTCGGCAACGGCAACTGGACCAGGATGCCGTGCACCGACGGGTCGGCATTCAATTCGGCGATGCGCGCGAAGACCACGGCCGGATCGACGTCCACGGCATACACGTCCTTGATCGAGCGCATGCCGGCTTTCTCGCAGGCAGTGACCTTGTTGCGCACATAAATGGCCGACGCCGGATCTTCGCCGACCAGAATTGCGGCGAGGCAGGGCGTGATGCCCTTGGTCTTCAAGACGGCGGCGCGCTGGGCCAGTTGGCCGCGCACTTCTGCCGCAAGGGTATTGCCGTCGATGATTCTTGCTGTCATGGTGTCTTCCGCTTGGATGGTATTCGGTGGAGTGCCTCAGGCCGCTGTGTTCTCGGCGGGTGCGGCGCCGAGCTGCCTGGCCACCGCTTCGCGACCGGCGGCAAAGGCGCGGCGGTTGGCGTCGACCACCTGCTCACCCTTGCGCGCAAAGCGTTTGACGATGCAGGCCAGCAGCACTTCGGACGAGAAAGGCAGGTAGTCGGCGATGGCGCCGAGCATGACGGTGTTGCCCAGCCGAACTTCGCCGAGATCGCGGGCGATCGACATCGCGTCGAAGGAAACCACGCGGCGGCCCGCGGCGCGCATCTGGCCGGTCGGGTCCTCGGGATAATCGAAGAGGCCCAGTTCGACCACCGGCGGCACCAGTTTGGCGTTGTTCACCAGCGCCAGGCCGTCGGGCTTCAGGTAGTGCGACCAGCGCAGCGCTTCGGCGCCCTCGAAGCCGAGCAGCACCTGCACCGTGCCCGGTTCGATCTGCGGCGAGAGCACCTTGCGGCCGAAGCGCAGGTGCGAGGTGACCACGCCGCCGCGCTGGGCCATGCCGGCCACTTCGGTTTTCTTGACGTCGTGTCCTTCGGCGATGGCGGCTTCGGCGAGGATCTCGGTGGCCGTCATGACGCCCTGGCCGCCGATGCCGCAGACGAGGATATTGGTGATGTCGTTCGTGCTCATGGTACGACCCTGCAGAGTGTGCTCATGACGTACTCGTCGTCTTGACGATATGGATCGGGATGTCGCGCCGCGGCACGTGCTGGATCGCGTCCGGGGCGCAGGGCTGGACGCAGAGGCCGCAGCCGGTGCAGGCCTGGTTGTCGATGTTCACGAAGGCCAGTTCGACCTCGCGCCCGGAGGGCTTGATCACCTTCTCGCGGCGCGTGACGTGGATCGCCGGGCAGCCGACCTCGATGCAGTTGCCGCAGCCGGTGCACTTGTCTTCCTCGACCAGGTAGGGACGGAAGGGCTTGAAGTCGTCGATCAGCACGCAGGGCCGGCGGGCGATGATGACCGAGGGTGCATCGACCTTGATTTCTTCGCGAATGGTCTTGAACAGGATCGGCAGTTCATAGGGGTCGACCACCTTGATGCGTTCGTTGGCGACGCCGAGCGCTTCGACCACCTTGGCCAGATCGACGCGAGGCGCGTCCTGGCCGTGGATATCCTTGCCCGAGGCCGGCGTGGCCTGGCCGCCGGTCATGCCGGTGGTGTTGTTGTCGAGCAGCAGGACGGTGATGTTGCCCTTGTTGTAAGTGATGTTGAGCAGGCCCTGCATGCCCATGTGCATGAAGGTCGAATCGCCGATCACGGCGATGATGCGCTTGTTCTTGTCGACCTCGCCGCGGCCCTTGTCGATGCCGAGTGCCACGCCCATCGTGGCGCCCATGCAGATCGTGGTGTCGAGCGCGTTCCACGGATGGCCGGCGCCCAGCGTATAGCAGCCGATGTCGCCGGTGACGATGATGTTCTTGATCTGCGCCAGGGTGTAGTAGATGCCCATGTGCGGGCAGGAGGCGCACAGCGTCGGCGGCCGCGGGAACACCTTCATCGGCGCCGCGGCGGGCGGCGGTGGAGGTACCGGCCGGCCCAGCAGGCGGTCCACCGCGGGGCCCAGCACCTGCGGCGACAGCTCGCCCATGCGCGGCAGCACGTCCTTGCCGTGGCAGGCTATGCCGGCGGCCTTGATTTCGGTCTCCAGCAACTGCTCGGTTTCCTCGACCACCACCAGCTTGTCGCACAGCGCCGCGAGTTCGCGCATTTTCTGCGGCGGCCATGGGTAGGAGAAGCCCAGCTTCAGCACCGGCGCGTTGGGAAAGGCTTCCTTGACATGCATGTAGGCCGGACCCGAGGCGACGAAGCCGACGCTTCTGTCCGTGCCCGCTTCCAGGATGTTGAGCGGCGAGGCCTCGCTCACCGCGCGCAGGGTTTCGTCGCGCTGGAACAGGTTGGGGATGCGCGTCCTGGCATGCGCCGGGACCATCACCCAGCGCTCCGGGTTCTTGACGAAGCCGGGCGGTTCATGGGTTTCACGTTCGCCCACGCTGACCAGTCCCTTGACGTGGCAGATGCGCGTGGTCAGGCGCAACAGCACCGGCGTCTCATACTGCTCGGAGAAGCCGAAGGCGAACTTGGTCATCTCGTAGGCTTCCTGCGAGTCCGCCGGTTCGAGCACCGGCAGATGCGCGAAGCGGCCCCAGTAGCGCGAATCCTGTTCGTTCTGCGAGGAGGACAGGCCGACGTCGTCGGCCACCGCGATCACCAGTCCGCCGTAGGCGCCGGTGATGGTCATGGTCATCAGGCAGTCGCTGGCGACGTTGAGGCCGACGTGCTTCATGGCGCAGAAGGCGCGTGCGCCGGTCATCGAGGCGCCCAGCGCGACTTCCATCGAAACCTTTTCATTGACCGACCACTCGGCGTGCAGGTCGGGGTAGCGCGCCAGCGATTCGATGATCTCGGTCGCCGGGGTGCCGGGGTAGGCGGCGGCGACGCGCACGCCGGATTCCCAGACGGCGCGGGCCACGGCTTCGTTGCCGGAAAGTAGAAGCCGGCTGGCGGCGGGAGGGGATGCCAACTGGGACATGACGGCGGCCATGGTGCGCTTTCCAAACAGGGGAAAAAATTGACCTGCGCCGGGAGTGCCCATCCACGCAGGTCATCGTCAAACGAATCTGGTCGAATTATCCGGATTTGGGGGGCGGGCGTCCATAGCGCCGTGTTCCGGGGGCCGCCCAAGCCCGGCCGAGGCGGCGTCAAAGGATAAGACTATGCGATGGCCGGCGCAGAAGACTCTATGCGTCTTCCCGATCTCCATTCTATAATCCGACAAAAATAGTCAAGTAATACCCCCAACCCCCACAGAGAGACAAAAAATGATCAACGTAAATGGCCGTGAAATTGAAACCGACGCCGAAGGCTACCTGGCGTCGCTCGACGACTGGAGCGAGGAAGTCGCCAAGTGCCTCGCCGAGCGTGACCAGCTGGCACTGGCCGACGAGCACTGGCAGGTGGTGCGCTGGATCCGCGAGTACTACGCAGAAAACGGCACCGCGCCGAATCTGCGCATCATGTCGAAGCTGATCGGCGATTCGCTGGGCGAGCAGTTCGGCGACAAGAAGTATTTGTTCGACCTGTTCCCCTACGGCCCGGCCAAGCAGGCGGCGCGTTACGCGGGGATGCCGAAACCTACCGGCTGCGTCTGACCGGGTGAGGCCGGTCACAGCCGGCCGGGTTTGAATGGGTAGGTCAGGCGCCGCGTCGCCAGCGCCAACTTTCGCAACGGCGTTTGACGGGCCGCATATTCGTGGGCCGAATTTGCCGGCATAATTCCTCACGCCCGCCGAGTCGCGCCAACTATGGCGCCGTAGCGGGTCGTGCCGGACTTACGACCAGCAAATCAACCGAGCCCACCTGCCGTGACCGATCTCAAACCCGTTGCTGCGCAGGCGCTGTATCGGGCCTGCGATCCAGCACTGCTTGACTTTGCAACCTCCGACCAGTTGCCGCCGCTGGACGAGATTTTCGGCCAGGTGCGGGCGGTCGAAGCCGTGCGCTTCGCGATCGACATCGCGCGTCCCGGTTACAACCTGTTCGTGCTCGGCGAGCCGGGCAGCAACCGTCACGACGACGTCCGCACGCTGTTGCAGGCCAAGGCCGCCAGGCAGCCGGCGCCGGACGACTACTGCTACGTCAATAATTTCGCCGATGCCCAGTCGCCGCGCGTCCTGACCCTGCCGGCGGGGCGTGGCGCCGAGCTGCGGCGCGACATGCAGCGCCTGATCGAGGAGCTCGAACCGGCCATCGCGGCGGCCTTCGACAGTGAGGATTTCCGCACCCATGCCGAGGCCATCCAGAACGAACTCAAGCAACGCGAAACCGCTGCCCTCAACCAGCTCGGCGACGAATCGCGCCAGCAGGGGATTGCGCTGGTACGCACCGCCCAGGGCTTCGCCTTCGCCCCCCTGGCCGGCGAGGAACCGATGACGCCCGATGTCTTCGCCGCGCTGGCCGACGACGAGAAACTGCGCCTGGGCCATCTGATCGAGGAATTCGGCGAGCGTCTGCAAAAGCTCATGCACCAGTTCCCGCGCTGGCGGCGCGACATGCAGGGCCAGTTGAAGCAGCTCGGCCGCGACACCATGAGCCTCGCCATCGGCCACCTGATCGACGAACTCAAGGAGCGCTATGCCGGGCTGGCGAATGTGCTGAACTTTTTCGACGAGGTGCTGGCCGACATCGTCGAATACGGCGAAAGCCTGCGCGAACAGCACGGCGACAGCGAGGGTTTCGAGCTTACCGGCGACGGCATCTCGGTGCAGCGCTACCACGCCAATCTCTTGGTGGATCACGGCGGCAGCCAGGGGGCCCCGATCATCGTCGAGGACAATCCGACCTTTCCCAATCTGCTCGGGCGCGTCGACCACATCGCGCACATGGGCACTCTGGTCACCAATTTCACGCTGATCAAGTCCGGCGCCCTGCATCGCGCCAACGGCGGCTTCCTGCTGCTCGATGCCGACAAGGTGCTGCGCCAGCCTTTCGCCTGGGAAGCCTTGAAGCGCACCCTGAAGGCCGGTGAAATCCATATCGAATCGCTCGACCGCGCGCTCGGTTTCGCCAGCGCCCTGCCGCTCTTGCCGGCGCCGATCGCGCTGTCGTGCAAGGTGGTGCTGTTCGGCGAGCCGATGCTCTACTACCTGCTCAAGGAATACGATCCCGAATTCAGCGAGCTGTTCCGCGTCGCCGCCGATTTCGAAACCGATGTCGCACGCAGCGCCGAGAACACCCGCCAACTGGCGCGGCGCATCGCCGACCTGTGCCGCCGCGACGGCCTGCGTCCCTTCGAGCGCGGCGCCGTGGCGCGCATCATCGAACAGTCGGCGCGCATCGTCGGCGATGCGCAACGCCTCTCCACCAACACCCGCCAGATCGCCAACCTGCTCCAGGAAGCCGAGCACTGCGCGCAGCAAGCCGGCCCGCGGTCGCCGTGGCGGATGTCGAGGCGGCGCTGGAAGCCCGCGTCCGGCGCCATGACCGCCTGCGCGAGCATTACCAGCAGGCGATACTCGAAAATACCCTGCTGATCACCTCCAGCGGCGGCCATGTCGGCCAGATCAACGGCCTCGCCGTGATCGACCTCGGCGACTTCCGCTTCGCCCATCCGGTGCGCATCACCGCCACCGTCAGGGTGGGCGAGGGCGACGTGATCGACATCGAACGCGAAACCGAAATGGGCGGCCCCATCCATTCCAAGGGCGTGATGATCCTGTCATCGTTCCTCGCCACGCGCTATTCCAGCCAGACCCCGCTGTCGCTGTCGGGCAGTCTGGTGTTCGAGCAGTCCTACGGCCCGGTTGAAGGCGACAGCGCCTCGCTGGCCGAGCTCTGCGCGCTGCTGTCGGCGCTGTCCGGCGCGCCGATCGACCAGTCGCTGGCGATCACCGGTTCGGTGAACCAGTTCGGCCTGGTGCAGGCGATCGGCGGCGTCAATGAAAAAATCGAAGGTTTCTTCGACATCTGCCGTCTGCGCGGCCTCACCGTCCGCCAGGGCGTGCTGATTCCCGAGGCCAACCTGAAGCACCTGATGCTGCGCGCCGACGTCGTCGCCGCGGCGGCGGAAGGAAAATTCCGCATCCATGCCGTGGCCACCGTCGAGCAGGCCATCGAACTCCTGACCGGCATCGCCGCCGGCGAACCCGATGACGAAGGCGTGGTGCCCGAAGGCAGCATCAACTACCTGGTCGCCACGCGCATGGCCGAGATGTCGCAGGCGCGCCAGTCCTTTGCCGCCGGCGGACGGCGCCGCCGCCGCAAGCCCCCCGCGGGTTAACGTGAAACAACCGGATCGGCTGCGGGTGATATCGCGCGCAGCGCGCCGATCAAAGAACCCCCCGTGAGGGGGCGAGGCGGGAATTCGCGACGCATGCGTCGCGCCGCCGCAGCCGGCAGGCTGTGCAAAGCCTGCCGTGGGCCGCTTTGCGGGAAGGGGGGCGGGCGACCGAGTGGCTGATTTTCCTGATGCGGGGTGGTGTTTCCCGCATCATGAAAGTCAGCCCTGCATCGTCAGCACCGCGGCGCCCTGGAACGCGCCGCGCCGCAGTTGTTGCAGCGCCTCGTTGGCGGCCGCCAGCGGAAAGCGGTGGATTTCGGTATGGATCGGAATCCGCGGCGCGAGGTCGAGAAATTCCAGGCCGTCCCTGCGCGTCAGGTTGGCCACCGAGCGGATGCTGCGTTCGCCCCAGAGGATGTCGTAGGGGAAGGCCGGAATCTCGCTCATGTGTATCCCGGCGCAGATCACCGTACCGCCTTTCTCCAGGCCGCGCAGCGCCAGCGGCACCAGGGCGCCGGCCGGGGCGAAGATCAGGGCGGCATCGGCCGCCGCGGGCGCGGCCTGATCGGTGCCGCCGGCCCAGGCCGCACCGAGGCTGCGGGCGAAGGCCTGGCTGGCGAGGTCGCCGGGCCGGGTGTAGGCATGGAACTCGCGGCCCTGGAATTTCAGCACCTGGGCGACGATATGCGCGGCCGCGCCGAAGCCGTAAATGCCGATGCGGCGCGCCGCGCCGGCCATGCGCAGGGCCCGGTAGCCGATCAGCCCGGCGCACAGGAGCGGCGCCAGTTGCGCGGCATCGCCGTTCGCATCGTCGGCCGGCAGGGGAAAGCAGTAGCGTGCATCGGCCACGGTGTATTCGGCAAAACCGCCGTTGATCTGGTAGCCGGTGAAGCGCGCCGCGTCGCACAGGTTTTCGCGCTCGCTGCGGCAAAAGCCGCAAGTGCCGCAGGTCCAGCCCAGCCAGGGCACACCGACGCGCAGGCCAATCGGCATGCCCGTGACATCGGCGCCGCAGGCGGCGATGCGGCCGACGATCTCGTGGCCGGGAATCACCGGCAGCAGGGGATGCGGCAATTCGCCGTCGATCAGGTGCAGGTCGGTGCGGCAGACGCCGCAGGCTTCCACCTCGATCAGCAGCTCGCCGCGGCCCGGCTGCGGCAGCGGCAGCTCGACCAGGCGCAGCGGCATTCCGGGCCGCTCAAAGAGCACGGCGCGCATGTGGGTCTTCATGATTTCAGCGCTTCGGCGCCGGCCGCCTCGGCGGCCTAGCAGAGTGTGATGATCTGGATGTGGTTGCGGTTCACGTCGATGAACGGGGCCATCAGCACCTGGCGGCCCGCCACTTCCGCTTCGTAGATCTCGGCATCCATCACCGCGACGAACTCCCGCGACTCCTGCATGTAGTCGGTGACGCGGGCGCCGGGCAGCAGCTCGATGTAACCCTTGATGCGGTAGGTCCCGGTCAGGATGGTCACCCTGGTCTTGTTCTCATGGCTGCTCACGGTCGGTTCTCCTCTGCAAAAGGCCGCTGCGAATGCATTCCCCGCGCAGCATGTGTTGCTACTGCCTGCCGACACTATCCGCCTGCATGGGCCGCGGTCAACTGATGCAGGTCAAGGGTCTTCGCTCAGCGCTCCTGCGCCCCGGTCAGGGGCACGAAGACCACCGGCAGCACGCTCCTTTGCTCGATGCGGCCGTCGGCATGTCTGGTCACCAGCACCAGGTCCTGCGCCGCATGCTGGGCGCCGACCGGGATGACGAGCACGCCCCCCGGCTTGAGCTGCTCGATCAGCGCGGCGGGAATCGTCACGGCGGCGGCGGTGACCAGGATCGCATCGTAGGGCGCGTGCTGCGGCCAGCCCTGGCGGCCGTTGCCGGCCCTTACCTCGACGTTGTCGTAGCCCAGGCGCTGCAGGCGGGTGGCGGCTTGCAGCGCCAGCGCGTCGACGATTTCCATCGAATAAACCTGCTTCACCAGCCGCGACAGGATCGCCGCCTGGTAGCCCGAGCCGGTGCCGATTTCCAGCACCACGTCGTCGGCCCGGGGCCGCATCAGGTCGGTCATCAGGGCCACGATGTAGGGCTGCGAGATGGTTTGCCCATGGCCGATCGGCAAGGGGCGATTGGCATAGGCGCCGTATTGCAGCTCGTCCGGCACAAAGGCATGGCGCGGCACCGCGCCGAGCGCCGCGACGACTCGTTCATCGAGCGCCGCGCGTCCGGTGTAGCCGCGTGTGCCGCGCACTTCCTCGCGTATCTCCTTGAGCAGGAATTCGAGATCCTGCCTGCACTCGTCCGTCATGCGCGGTTCATCCCGGTGCCGGCGCGGCGCGCCATGGCGTCATGGAGGGTGTCGATATCGCGCGCTTTTCCGCCAGTTCTTGTTGCTTCGGAGCGCGCCGGCCCATGCCAGACTGCGGGATGCCGTTGCCGGCCGGTCACCGGGTCAGCCGGCAGGACGCATTCGGCAGGGGGCAGGCCATGAACCAAGCATTGTCTTTCGGGGAACTTCGCGCCGCGATTCGCGCCTGGCGTCGCTACGGCTTCTTCTCGCTGACGCCGCGCGAAGCGGAAATCATCGACGCGGTGTATTCCCGCCTGGCTGCCAGGCCGGCAGGCAGACGGCTGGTCACCGGCTAGCGGCTTCATCGGCGCAGGCAGGACGGCGTTTCATCGCGCCGCCAGCTTGTGCTGCAGATAGGCGACGACGTCGTCGAGGGTGACCAGCCGCGCGTAGTCGGCCTCGGGAATCTCCACCTGGAGTTTCTCGTGCAGTCCGAGCAGGAAATTCAGCCAGTCCATCGAATCGAGATCCACCTGGCTGCGCAGCGGGCGGTCGCCGCGCAGTGCGTCGGCCTCGACCTCGGGCGCGATGGACAAGAGCGTGGCCAGCGCCACGGCGCGGATTTCGGATGTGTTCATCGGAAAAACCTCAGTTCAATCCGCAGATGACGCAGATTACGCAGATAAAACAAAAAAGTGGCCGGTGACCGCGGCTCACCCGGCAGGTGGTGCGACCCGACCAGGTAGCGCCCCGATCCATCTGCGTTAATCGGCGAAATCTGCGGATCAAATGTTTTTTGCAAGTTCATGTTTCCAGATCCTCAGGTCTTTGCAGCAGGTCGTTGAGTTCGCGCAGGAACAGCGCACCGCGATGACCGTCGGAGACGCGATGGTCGGCCGCGAGGCTGGCCGTCACCACCGGCAGCACCTTGAGCCCGCCATTCTCCGCCCAGGGCCGTTCGGCGACGCGGCCGAAGCCCACCAGCGCAACCTGCGGCGGCGTGATGACGCCGAACACGGTCTGCGCGCCCTGGTCGCCGAGATTGGTCACGGTGACGGTGGCCTGGCTCATTTCCGAACTGCGCAGCGAACCGGCACGGGTGCGCTTGACCAGGTCGGTCAGTTCCTGCATCAGCTGCGTCAGCGTCTTGCTCCCGGCATCGAGCAGCGCCGGCGCGATCAGTCCGCCCTGGCGCAGGGAAATCGCCACGCCGAGATGGATGGTTTGCTCGGCCCGGAATTCGCCATCGCGCCAGTAGCCGTTGAGCTCGGGATAGCGCTGCAAGGCCGTGGCTACGGCCTTCAGCAGCAGCGCGGCCGGCAGCAGGCGTTCTGCCATCGGCCGCGCGGCGTTGGCCGCCTGCAGCCAGGCCAGCGCCTGCGCCAGCGGGATGTCCTCGGCGACGTAGTAGTGCGGAATCTCGCGCTTGGAGCGGCTCATCGCGGCGGCGATGGTCCTGCGCATGTCCGCGCTACGGT
>JAXMJU010000059.1:0-21069 GCA_034376265.1 Sulfuritalea sp. | reverse complement strand
CCTTTTATTCCCCGGGTGCTTTCGGCACCTGCTGCGGGGCCGTCAGCAGGGCGATCAGCGAGGCGCGCGCCGTCAGGGTCGCCTCCGATTGCGAGGAAAACTTGCCCATGGGTGAAAACAACGGACAGCTCTGGTACTCGCCGAGTTCCGCCTCGGCGCTGCCGAGAAAGGCGAAATCGCCGGCGGGGAACTTGACGAAGCGCCGCTTGTTTTCGCCCGTCGACACCCAGTTTTCGCTGCTGCCCGGCAAAAGCAGCAGGCTCATGCACCAGGGCGTGACCACGATGCCCAACCAATGTCCCTGCCAGCGCTGGAAATCGACGGCCGCCACCGAGAGCGCGGGATTGAGGATGGGCACATCGGCCATCTGCTCGCGCTGGATGCGAAAGAAAGCTTCCTCCACCGCCTCGGCGGGACTGTCCTGGTGCACGCGGAAGTTCATGCCGCCGCCAGATCGTCGCCCCAACTGCGGGCGTCGCCCCCCTGCTCCATCAGTTCGCGCATCAGCGCCAGGGCTTCCTCGGCGCGCTCGCGCTCGACGCGCTCGAAGGCAAAGCCGCCGGCCTGGATCAGCAGGTAATCGCCAACCGCGACGTCTTCGTTCAGCAGCAGCAGGCTGACCTCGCGCAACTGGCCGAAGCACTCGGTGAGGGCCGTGCCCTCACCGACTTCGAGCACGCGGGAAGGCGCGGCGAGGCACATATCAGCGGCTCCACCGCGCTTTGCGCCACCCGCGACGCATGAAACCCCTTGCTCGGCGGCAGAGGGCGGGAGGCGCCGGAACGGCGCCGACGGATGACATGAGCGAAGCGGAATGCCCCGCCGTCCCGTTCGCACAACAGGCGCCCAGTTTCATCCTAGGCCGCCTTTTTCATCGGCTCGACGGCGTAGCCGCGCGCAGCGAGTTCGGCCGCCGCCATGGCGGCCAGCACCGGCACCTTCGCGGCCACGGTGGGCGTCATTTCCATGCCGAGTTCCAGTGAGATGAGTTCGACGCCGAGCACCACGATTTCCTTGGGCATGGTGTCGAGCAGTTCCAGGCTGGCCAGCACGTCGGGCAACGCGATCTGGTGCGGCGAAAGTTTGCTGCGGAAGAATACCGGGATCTCGTCACCGGCGATTTTGACCACCGTACCCGGCGCCGCGCCGGTCTTAACCACGTCGAGCACGATCAGGAAATCCAGGTTCGACAAGTCCTCGATCATTTCCATGCCCGAGGTGCCGCCGTCGATCGCCAGCACGTTTTCCGGTAGCTTCCAGCCGCGCTCCAGCGCCTCGACCGCGCGCACGCCGGCGGCCTCGTCCGTGAGGATGGTGTTGCCGATGCCGAGGACGACTGCACGCATATGGGATACCCGCGAGAAGGAAACTTTCGTCACCCCGGCGAAGGCCGGGGTCCAGTCCATCGACGGAACTGGATTCCGGCGTTCGCCGGAATGACGGTGCTGGTGTTTATACCGCTTTTACCGAGATCGCCGTGTTGCTGTCCTTGTCGGTCAGATGGATCGCGCAGGCGATGCAGGGATCGAAGGAATGGATGG
Source organism: Sulfuritalea sp. (assembly GCA_034376265.1). Lineage (GTDB taxonomy): Bacteria > Pseudomonadota > Gammaproteobacteria > Burkholderiales > Rhodocyclaceae > Sulfuritalea. Next base: position 19,528 of record JAXMJU010000059.1, on the reverse strand, counting down.
TGCGCAGCACTTCCAGCGGCTTCTCGGCGTCGGCGATCGGCGTGTCGACCAGCGATGCCTCGTAGGGCCCCGGCTCGTCCTTGTCGTTGCGCGGGCAGGCATTCCAGGTCGAGGGCACCACGCACTGGTAGTTCTTGATCTTGCCGTTGTCGATCACCACCCAGTGCGACAGCGCGCCGCGCGGCGCCTCGTGGAAGCCGACGCCCATCACCTCGTCCTTGGGGAACACAGGCTGGTTGAAGGTGGTCAGGTCGCCCTTGCCCATGTTGCCGAGCAGCGCCGTCCATTGATCGGCCAGCATGTCGACATTGACGCAGCAGGAAATCGCGCGCGCGGCGTGGCGGCCGATGGTCGAGTGCATGGCGTCGAGCCCGACCTTGGTCTTGGCCAGCGCCGAGACGGTATCGAGCGCCGCCGTGGCGTACTTGGTGGTCGGCGCATGACCGGCCGCGAGGCCGTTGATGACGCGGGCCAGCGGTCCGACCTGGGCCACCTTGCCGTAGAAGGTCGGCGACTTGAGCCAGGAGTACTTGGCGTCGTCCTTGAAGTCGGTGTAGTTCGGCTTGGTTTCGCCCTGGTAGGGATGGAGGGGACCGCTTTTGTCGTAGTCGTACCAGGAATGCTTGACCGATTCCTCGACGCCCTTGATCCAGTACTCGTCGTTGAAGCTCTTGATCTGCTTCTGCTTGCCCAGGTCGCCGGCCTCGACGAAACCGCCGGGGAAGCCGAACTGCGTACCCTTGGTGTCGAGCGGAATGTCGGGCACCGAGAGGTAGTTGGTGACGCCCTTGCCGACCTTGGTCCAGTCGGCATAGAAGGCGCCCACCGCGGCGACATCGACCAGGTACACGTTCTTGACGAAGTCCGACAGCTCGTCGATGAAGCCCTTGATCGCCATCAGGCGTTCGACCGTCAGCACCGCCTGCGAATCGGTCGCCAGCGGATTGGCGACGCCGCCGACGGCGACGTTCTGGATGTGCGGCGTCTTGGCGCCGAGGATGGACACGATCTTGTTGGCCTTGCGCTGCACTTCCAGCGCCTGCAGGTAGTGCGCCACGGCCATCAGGTTCACTTCGGGCGACAGCTTCATCGCCGGATGGCCCCAGTAGCCGTTGGTGAAAATGCCGAGCTGGCCGCCATTGACGAAATGCTTGAGCCGCTCATGCACGCGCTTCATCTCGTGCTTGTTGTTCAGGTGCCAGGACGACAGGCTCTCGCCGAGTATCGCCGTCTTGTCCGGATCGGCCTTCAGGGCGGAGGTGACATCGACCCAGTCGAGTGCCGAGAGGTGATAGAAATGCACGATGAAGTCATGCACCGAATGCGCCAGGATGATCAGGTTGCGGATGTACTGGGCATTCAGCGGGATTTCCATCTTCAGTGCGTTTTCCACCGCCCGCACCGAGGTGATGGCATGCACCGTGGTGCACACGCCGCAGATGCGCTGGGTGATGGCCCAGGCGTCGCGCGGGTCGCGGCCGAGCAGGATCAGCTCGACGCCGCGCCACATCTGGCCGGAGGACCAGGCCTTCTTGACGCGGCCGCCGTCGACATCGACGTCGATACGCAGGTGGCCTTCGATACGGGTGATCGGATCAATTGTTATGCGCTTGGACATTTTTGTCTCCGTGCTTCAGTGGATAGCTTCTTCCCGGGGCAGCACCGGGAAGCGACGGGTGATGATGATGTAACCGAGAACTTCGGCGGCGAACATGCCGGCGGTGACCAGCACTTCGGCCAGGGTCGGGAAGTAGTTGAAGTCGCCGCCGGTTTCGTAGCCGATCAGGAAGCCGGAAAGGCGCATCAGCGAGCCGCCCAGCATCAGCAGCACGCCGGCGAGGAACAGCTTGGCCGGATTGCGCCGGTTCACCTCGGCCCCGATCAGGATCAGCGGCGCGATGAAGCAGGCCATTTCCAGCCAGAACATCAGCGCCTGGACCGATGGCGCGAAGGCCATGGGCAAGGCGCCGCGCACGATCACGTCGCCGAGGCGAACCACGATGAATACCGCGAGTATGCCCAGCATGATCTTCGCCATCGGCGTCAGCATCTGCGTTTCGAGCTTGCGCCGGTAGGCCGTCGAGGTCAGGCAGGATTCGAACAGCACCACCGCGTAGCCCATGAAGATGGCCGACAGCAGGTAGAGCAGCGGCAGCGCCGGCGTCTGCCATAGCGGGTGCACCTGTCCGCCCATGACCACCAGCAGGGTGCCCAGCGAGGACTGATGCATCATGGGCAACACGGTACCGAGGGCGATGATGAAGAACATCGCCTTGCCGACTTTCTTCTTCATGTCGCGCTTGCCGAACTGCTCCAGGACGACCGGCGAAAACTCGATCCACATCACCACGATGTACAGCGTGATGCAGACCGCGACCTCGAACATCACCGAGTTCGGGTTGATCGAGCCGGGCCAGAACATGTTCCAGACGTTCCACCAGCGGCCGAGGTCGAACATGACGCCAGCACCGGCCAGGGTGTAGCCGAACAGGCTGGCCAGCAGGGCCGGCCGCACCAGCGGATGGTATTCGCCCTTGTTGAAGATATAGACCAGCATCGCCACCGAAAAGCCGCCGCAGGCGAAGGCCGAGCCGATCACCACATCGACCGCGATCCAGATGCCCCAGGGATAGCCGTCGTTGAGTGCGGTCACGGCGCCTAGTCCGAACAGGAAGCGCACCACGAGGATCGCCGCCATCAGCGCGATGAGTACAGCGCAGGAAAGCGTCGCGATGTTGATCAGGCTGCCGCCTACCGGCGCAGGCGCCGCATGTTGATGGTTGGCCATGATCAGCTCCCCTCCTTGTCGGGCGATTCATCCTCGGGCTTGACGTTGCGCTTGGCCACCCAGGTCATTGCCCCGAGCACGGCGAAGGGCATGATCAGGTTGCCGTAGAGGTTGTGCTGGATGGTTTCGGACAACGCCGCGGCAGCATCCGGCGGCAGGTTGGGCATGCCGAGCTTTTCGAAATTGACGCCGGAGAGCTTGAGCACCTGGGTGCCGCCGTACTCCTTCTCGCCATAGACGTGTTGCAGGTACTTGCCGGCGGGTGTCTCGTAGCTCTGGTCGGGCTCATGGCGCCAGCCTTTGCGCTTCCGCTCTCCTTTGCCGTCCGGCTGGCCCTGCAACAGCTTTTCCTGCGCCGGACGCAGGCGGCCGCGCGGGAAGCGGTTGAGTTCGCCGGGCTTCATCGCGATACGGCGCTTGGCCTCGGCCAGCAGGTCTTCCGTGCGACCGAACAGCGTGGCGCCGGTCGGGCAGACCTCGGCGCAGGCCGAATAGTGGCCGTCCTTGTGGCGATGGCGGCACAGCTCGCACTTGCCGATGCGCCCCGTCGGCGAGTCGTACTGGTACTTCGGAATGCCGAAGGGACAGGCGGCGACGCAGTAGCGGCAGCCGATGCATTTGTCCGGGTTGTAGCCGACCACGCTGGTCACCGGGTCCTTGGTCATCGCCGAGACCGGGCAGGCCGAGACGCAGGACGGGTCGGCGCAATGCATGCAGGAGGTCTTCATGAAGGCGTAGCCGTTCGTCTCCTGGTCCTTCGCATCCATGGTGCCGTTGCGGTACATCTTGATCAGGTTGAAGGTGTAGCCGGAGGTGTCGAGCGGCGTGTCCCACAGGTGATCGACCGTGGAAAATTCCGCCGGGTTTTCGTTGGCCGTCTTGCAGGCCGCGACGCAGGCCTTGCAGCCGACGCAGAGCGTGCCGTCGTAGAGCAGTCCGAGCGCTTCGGGCGGCCGCGACCTGGTTTCGCGGGCTGCCACTGGAAGCGCCACGGCGCCGGCCGTGGCCGCCGCCCCGCTCGCTATGACACCCTTGAGAAAGTCTCGCCGGGTGCCCATGATCATTCTCCAGCCTTGGCAGCAGATTGTTTGCCGGCGTCCTTGGCGCGCTCGGCCTCCTCGGCCGCGTGCGACAGGCCGAGGTTGCGCGTCAGCATGATCGCGGCGCCGGCCGCCGCGCCCGCCACCGCCGCGACTGCCGCGGCCGAGGCGAAGGAGGCGGCCTTGCCCTGCTCCTCGACGATGCGCGCATATTGCAGCGGCGGCGTCACGTTGAGCATCTTGGCGACCTGGTGGATCGGCGTCTGGAAGCCCACCCCTTTCTCGGTGCAGCCGATGCAAGGATGGCCACAACCGACCGGCCAGTTGTTCTCGCCGGCGTCGCCGAAGCCCAGCGTCGAACAGTTGGCGTAGGTCTCGGGGCCCTTGCAGCCCAGCTTGTAGAGACAGTAGCCCTGGCGGTGGCCGGGGTCGCCGAACTGCATCGCGAAGCGGCCGGCGTCGAAGTGGGCGCGGCGCTCGCAGTTCTCGTGGATCAGGCGCGAGTAGGCAAACTTGGGACGGCCCAGCTTGTCGACTTCGGGCAGCTTGCCGAAGGTCAGGAAATGCACCACGGTGGCGAGGAAGTTGTAAGGGTTGGGCGGGCAGCCGGGAATCGTCACCACCGGCTTGCCGAGGATCTCGGCGACGCCGGCGGAACCCGTCGGGCTGGAATCGGCCAGGGGTGAAATCGTCGAAGGCATGCCGCCCCAGGAAGCGCAGGAACCGATCGCGATCACCGCCGCGGCGTCGGCCGCGCATTCCTTGACCATGTCGATCGCGGTCTGGCCGCCGATCTTGCAGTAGATGCCGTTGGCCTTGGTCGGGATCGCGCCTTCGACCACCAGCACGTACTTGCCCTTGTTCGCCTTCATGGCGTCCCGGCGCGCGGCCTCGGCCTGGTGGCCGGCGGCGGCCATCAGGGTTTCGTGGTAATCGAGGGAAATCACGTCGAGGATCAGCTTTTCCAGCGTCGGATGCTCGGCCCGCAGCAGCGATTCGGAACAGCCCGTGCATTCCTGGAAGTGCAGCCAGATCACCGATGGCCGTTTGGCCGATTCGATCGCCTTGGCCACCGCCGCCTCGGCGCCGCTGGGCAGGCCCATAGTCACCGCCAGCGTTGCGCAGAACTGCAGAAACTCGCGCCGCGGCATTTCGAGGCGCTGCTCGATCTCCTCCAGCGTCTTGCGGCTGGTTTCAAAGATTTCGTTGATCTCACCCATTCTGCTGTCCCCCTCCAAGAGCCAGGCCGCGTTCGGGCCTGATGTCTGGAGGAGGAATGCAAATCGCGCGCCAGAACCCATGTAATAAAAGTGGTTTCTATTATTCAACGACTTGAAACGATTTGATTTCCACCTAAAGCATTTCGATCGGTTACTTTCTATTCGGATTACTAACCATCGACCGCATGAACGGGACTTTCCCGGTGCGCCGTGCAGTTCAGCGCATGAAGGTCAGGACCAATCCAAGCACCGCACAAATACCGATCACTTTCATGATGTCGACCTTGTATTTCCACAGCGCGACGAAGGCGGCAACGGCGACGATGAGCGGCAACACGTCGAAGGGTCCGGCAAAGGGCGCGGCATCCGTCGCCTTGGGCCAGAAGGTGTGCCAGGCGAAGAAAGCGGCAAGGTTGATGACTACGCCGACCACCGCCGCCGTGATCGCGGTCAAGGGCGCGGTGAATTTCAGTTCGCCGCGCGTGGCCTCGACCAGCGGCGCACCGGCAAGGATGAAAAAGAAACTCGGCAGGAAGGTGTAGAAGGTTGCCACTGCGGCTCCGGCGACACCTGCGGCAACGGGATCGGCGAACACCGACTTGGCCACGCCGCCGAGGTAGCCGACCCAGGTCACGACCATGATCAGCGGCCCCGGCGTGGTTTCGCCGAGCGCCAGGCCGTCCATCATCTGCGGACCGCTAAGCCAGCCGAAATGCTCAACGGCGCCCTGATACACGTAGGGCAGCACCGCGTAGGCGCCGCCGATAGTGAGGAAGGCCGCCTTGGTGAAGAACTCGCCCATGGCGAGGAGTTCGGGCGCCGCCGCCAGCCCCAGCATCGACGCGGCCCAGATCGCGACGAAGGCCAGAGTCGTCAGGCCCAGCCTGGCCCAGGAGAACTTCGCATGCGCCGGCGGCGGCGTTTCGTCGTCGATGATGGCCGGCCCGTAGGCCTGGTGCGCAACACCGTGCGCACCGCCGCCACGGAACTTCGCCGGCAGCAGCTTGCCGCCGATGCCGCCAAGAACTGCGGCGGACAGCACGATCCAGGGGAAATCGATCCTGAAGAAAAAGATGCCGACAAAGGCCAGGGCCGCGATGGTCAACAGGACTTCATTCCTGATCGCCCGTGAGCCGATGCGCCAGGCGGCGAACAGCACCACCGCGACCACCGCCGGCTTGATGCCGTAGAAGATGCCCTGCACCAGCGGCACGTCGCCCCAGGAAAGATAGATGCCGGCCAGGAGCGAGAGCAGGACGAAGGCCGGCAGGAAGAACAGCACGCCGGCCATCACCCCGCCCTTCACGCCGTGCAGCAGCCAGCTGATGTAGATGGCGAGTTGGGTCGCCTCCGGCCCGGGCAGCAGCATGCAGTAGTTGAGCGCGTGCAGATAGCGGTGTTCCGAGATCCAGCGCCGGCGCTCGACCAGCTCCTGGTGCATCATCGCGATCTGCCCGGCGGGCCCGCCGAAGCTGATGAAGCCGAGCTTGAGCCAGTACGTGAAGGCCTCGCCAAGAGTTGGCGTTGGCGGTACGGCGCGCGCGCCCTGATCGATGCCGTCGGTCATGCGAATCTCCTGCGGGTGCGTTTGCAAAGCTTGGCCAAATGCCTCCGACCTCGGTCGGCTGCTCGTCGTCGGGTGCACAATACAGTGCTTGCGCGCTGCAGCCTGACCGAATCGCGCCCCTGCCGCAACCGGCTCTGGCACATGCCGATTCCCTCGGGATCGATGGCTATAATGCCGGCTCCACCGAGGCTGCCAAACTTGAGCGCACTGACACCCCAACTCGAACGCAAACTGGATACGGCTGTCGAGCGCATGCCGGCATTTCCGCGCAGCGTGCAGCGCATCCTCGAACTCACGCGCAATATCAATTGCCTGCCCAAGGAAATTGTCGCGGTGATCGAAAAGGATCCGGTGATGACCATGAAGATTTTCAAGGTCATCAATTCGGCCTACTACAGCCTGCCGACCAAGATCACCTCGATCGGCCAGTCCGTGGTCTATCTCGGCATCAACACGATCAAGAACCTGGCGCTGGGTTTTGCCGCCGCCGGCATACTGCCGCGCATGAATGCCGCCGGCTTCGACATCCAGCGCTACCTGCTGCACTCGCTGGTGGTCGCCGGTGTCGCCCGCCAGTTGGCAATCCAGTTCGCCGACGACGAAGCGGATCCGGGCGACTGCTACATCGCCGGGCTGCTGCACGACTTCGGCAAGGTGGTGTTCGTGCAGTTCCTGTCGACGGAGTTCCACGACGCGCTGGCTTACGCCAAGGAACATTCGCTGCCCCTGCATGAAGCCGAACGCAAAGTGATCGGCGTCGATCACGGCGTGGTTGGCGCCCGCCTGGCCAAGCGCTGGACCTTTCCGGCGCACCTGATCGACTGCATCCGCGACCATCACCAGCCCGCCGCCGCGCCGTCGGCCATGCTCGATTGCGTGCGCACGGCGGACCAACTGGTGCGCTTTCGCGAAATCGGCGACAGCGGCAACCCCTGGCGCGAGGCGGAAGCCCCGGCGGCCCCGGAACGTTTTGGCGCCGACCCGGAGGATCTCCTGGCGCGGCTGGCGCCGGGTTCCCTGGAAAAGATCGTCGCGGAAGCCATGATGTTCGCCCAACTGGCCGGCGAACATTGAAAGCGCCGTCGTGAAAGTGCGCTTCTGGGGCGTGCGCGGTTCGATTCCGGCGCCCGGCCCGCACACCATCCGCTATGGCGGCAACACGACCTGCATCGAAGTGCGCAGCGACGATGGCGCGCTGCTGATTTTCGACGCCGGCACCGGGATCTTCCCGCTGGCCCAGGAACTCCTGAAGCAGATGCCGGTGCAGGCCAGCATCTACATGACGCATACGCACTGGGACCACATCCAGGGCTTGCCATTTTTTACGCCGCTGTACATTCCCGGCAACTCGATCCGCATCCACGGCGGCTACGACGTGGTTGCCGGACGCGGCATCGAGCAGGTCATGGAAGTGCAACTGCAGTACAGCTACTTCCCGGTACGCGAAGCGGAGATGAAGGCCGGCATCGAGTACCGCACCCTGCGGGTCGGCGAAACCGTGCAAGTCGGCAATGCCAGCGTCACGCCGCTGCTGCTCAACCACCCGGTGGTGAATTTCGGCTATCGGGTCGACTGCAACGGCAAGTCGGTGTTCTTTACCGGCGACCACGAACCCTGGCCCAACATCTACGATCCGGCCGACGAAGGCTACGCCGAGTTCCAGCAGATGATCGACCAGCAGCAGGCGCAGCTCGACCAGGCCCTGGCGGGCCTGGACATCATGATCGCCGACTGCTCCTATACCGCGGCCGAGTATCCGACCCGGATCGGCTGGGGCCATGGCACCCTCGAAGGCAGCATCGCCTGGGCCTCGCGCATCGGCGTGAAGACCCTGGTGTGCACCCACCACGAACCGACGCGCAGCGATGACGCGCTGGAGCAGGCGTTCGCGGCGGCGCTCGAACATACGGGCCACACCTCGCCCACTGCCGGCGGCCTGGAAATACTGCTGGCCCGCGAAGGACTGGAACTGACTCTCTAGCCGCGCGACCCGCCAGGTCGCCGGCGACTTCCCAGCCAGGCCGCATGCCGACCGGCCTGCGCCGGCCATTCCAGCGCCTTGACGAAACCCGCGCCGCCGCTCCCGTGCGGCGGCGTTCGCGGCACACGCCCGTGCGCTCCGGTCCCGGCGTGCAGCGAGCGTCCCACTAGCGCGACGCATTTCCCTGCGCTCACGAATCCGGCCTCAGGTCTATTACTAAACGCCTACGTAGATACCGCAGTTTGCCGCGTAATTCACGGATAAACACGCGGCGGCCTTTTTGAGATTATCCATCGCAGCAAGACGGATATAACCACCCACCTGCCACGTTCCGGGATAAATCAAAATTTTTTCGCCACCAACAAAAAAATCTCCCGAGCCGACCTGGCAGCCCATGGCCCTGACCAACTTCAACAATGCCGTCGGCGGCATCGGAAGCAATGCCAGGATGCCCGCCAGGGGGACGCAGACCACCGGCGCCGGGCTGGCTTGCAGCCCCCAGGAAGCAGCCGCGCTACGCGAAGCCGCCCGCCAGGAAGGCTACAAGACCGGCTTCGACTCGGGCCGCGTCGACGGCCTCAAAGCCGGCCGCGAAACGGCCGAAGCCGACGGACGCATACTGGCCATGCAGCTGGCGCGGGCGATTTCCCGATTCGACGAAGGCGTCGCCGACCTCGAACGCGCCACCGCCAACGAAATCCTGGCGCTGGCCCTCGAAGTGTCGCGCCGCGTGATCCACCAGACAATCGCGGCGCGGCCGCAAGTCGTGCTCGAGGCGGTGCGCGAAGCCTTGACCCATCTGCCCGCGCAGCACGGAACGATACATCTCAATGCCGAAGACGCCGCGCTGGTGCGCAGTCAGGCCGGCGAGCAGTTGGGACGCGCCGGACATCGCATCCAGGAAGACCCTCAACTTGGACGCGGCGATGTCGTTATAGAAACGGGCGGCACACAACTCGATGCCCGCCTCGCCACGCGCTGGCAGCGGGTGATTGGCGCACTCGACCAACACACGCCCTGGCTCGTCGCAGACGACATGGAGCACGCATGAACACGCAAGGCCTGACTCAATATCTCGATCAATGCCGAGTCCAGGTCGCCGGCGCGCAGGCCCACCAGATCGGCGGCAGACTCACCCGCATCAACGGCCTGGTGATGGAAGCCACGGGATTGAAACTGCCCCTGGGCGCCGTGGTGCGCATCGAGATGCCCAACGCGGGCACGGTCGAAGCCGAAGTCGTCGGTTTTGCCGGCGATCGCCTGTTCATGATGCCGGCCGAAGATGTCTATGGACTGGCACCGGGAGCCCTGGTGCTGCCCCAGGAACCGCCCAGTTCGGCGCCGGTGCTCGGCCAGCGGCCGCTGGCGATGCGTCGCGTGCAGGATCGCACCAAACACCTGCCGGTCGGCGACGAGCTGCTGGGACGGGTGGTCGATGGCAACGGCCGACCGCTCGACGATCTCGGCCCGCTGGTCACTGCCCGGCGCCACTCGCTGGCCAGCCGCCCGCTCAATCCGCTGCAACGCGAACCCATCCGTCACAGCATGGACGTCGGCATCCGCGCCATCAACGGCCTGCTGACCGTCGGTCGCGGCCAGCGTCTCGGCCTGTTTTCCGGTTCCGGCGTCGGTAAGAGCGTGCTGCTGGGCATGATGGCGCGCTACACCGAAGCCGATCGCATCGTGGTCGGACTGATCGGCGAACGCGGCCGTGAAGTACAGGAGTTTCTCGAACAGAACCTCGGCCAGGATGGCCGCGCGCGCTCCGTCGTGGTCGCCGCGCCGGCCGACGTCAGCCCGCTCCTGCGTTTGCAGGGTGCCGCCTACGCGACGGCGATCGCCGAAAACTTCCGCGACGAAGGCCGGCACGTCCTGTTGATCATGGATTCATTGACGCGCTATGCCATGGCACAGCGCGAAATCGCCCTGGCTGTCGGCGAGCCGCCGGTCACCCGCGGCTACCCTCCCTCGGTATTTGCCCGCTTGCCGCAGTTGGTCGAACGTGCCGGCAACGGTCCGGTCGGCGGCGGTTCGATCACGGCCTTCTACACGGTGCTCACCGAGGGCGACGATCCGCAGGATCCGATTGCCGACTCGGCACGGGCCATTCTCGACGGGCACATCGTGCTCAGCCGCCAGCTGGCCGATGCCGGGCACTATCCGGCAATCGACATCGAGCAGTCGATTTCGCGCGTGATGAACCAGATCATCGCGCCGGAACAGATCGAACTCGCGCGCCAGTTCAAGCAGCTGTATTCGCGCTACCAGCGGGGCCGCGACCTGATTGCCGTCGGTGCCTACGCGCCCGGCTCGGACGCCCTGCTGGACCGGGCGATCGCGTTGTATCCACGCCTGGAAGCCTTTCTTCAGCAATCCATCAACGAACGTGCCGACAGCCAAAGTTCGCGGCTGCGGCTGGCCGAACTGTTTGCCTCCTGAATTCCATTTCACTGAGCGACCACCATCATGCCCCCCGTCTTCCCCCTGCAGCCGCTCCTCGATCTTTCGCAAATGCGTCTTGACCAGGCCGCGCGCGAGCTGGGCGAACTGATTGCCGGCGAGCAGGAAGCCACCAAGCGCCTGGCGTTGCTGGTGCAGTACCGCGAGGAGTATCACACGCGCTTCATGGCCGCCGCCGCAAACGGCATAGGCCCGAACGAATGGAGCAATTACAGCCGCTTCCTGGCGCGCATCGACGACGCGATCGTCCCCGCCGCCCAATCGGTGGCGGCGACCCAGCAACGGACCCTGGCCGGACAGCAGGACTGGATGGGCAAGCACGGAAAAGTCCGCGCCTTCAATACTCTTGCCGACCGGCATCGCGCCCGCGCCGCCGGTGAGGAAGCGCGCGGCGAACAAAAAGCGAGCGACGAACATGGCGCCCGCCGCCATGCCGAAAACGGCGCGGGACAGAATCTTTTCCAGCTGTTTTCCACGGCCATCCCGGCCGTCTAGCCTCGTCCCCGGCCTATGGCATAGGCCTTGCGTAACCATTGCGCGACACTCCAGTCCGGAAGGAAATGCATATGGCTGACATATTGAAGGCGATACCCTCTGCAACCCCCTCGACCCAAGCTGTGGGGCGCGGTGACGGATCGCCCGCCGGGGAATTCAACAGCGCGGAAACCCCGGCGGGAGTTCCCGCCACGTTTGCCGATGTGCTGAAGTCCCTGGGTAGCAAGGCGGTGGCTCGCACTGGCAAGATGCTCGCCGGGGAATTGCCCTTGCCGAATACGGCAGCGGCATCGACGATCGCGGATCCCGCTGCACTACCCGGCAGCCTGTTCCCGCTGCCGGTGCCGGATGCACCGCCTGTCGCGGCAGCGGAACCCGCGCTGGCGGCGGCAGTTGCAGCGTCGGCCAACTCCGACGCCGAAGCTGAATCCAAGGCCGAAACCGACCCGGCGCTGCTGGCAGCCTCGCAGCTCGAACCCGCAGCGCTGCCGCTCGCCGTGGCCGCCAACGTGCTGCCGGCCGCGCCGGCGATCGCTGGCGAGACGGCGCGCGCCGTGGCGCCAGCGCCAACTTTGTCGGCACCCGGCCGGCCCGTCGTCGACGCGCGCGATGCGCGCAAAGGACAGCAGCAGGCGGGCCGCAGCGCGGTCATACCTGCCGCGGAGAATGCGCGGCGCCCGGACAAGCTTGCCGTTGATGCGGCAATTACTGCCGAGCCCGGTCGGACCGGCACCCATGCGGCAAGCCTGGAACATGAGCCAGGCGACTTCAGGGCCGTGATCGAACGCGTCGCCAACAATCCCGCTGCGTTCGGCGTCCAGGCAAGCGAAGCCCGGACTTCGACCACGCGCATTGCGGATCTGCCGGTGGCTACCCATCTTGGTCGCGCCGGCTGGCAGGACGAGGTGGGCCAGAAGCTGAACTGGATGGTTGGCAACAACCGCCAGCAGGCGGATCTGGTGCTGAACCCGCCCCAGCTCGGCCGCATCGAAGTCACCATGCGCTTCGAGGGCGACCAGCTCAGCGCCAGCTTCGCCTCGCCCCACGCCGCCGTGCGCGAGACGCTGGAGAATTCACTGGTGCGCTTGCGCGAGGTGCTCGCCGATGCCGGCATCACGCTCGCGCATACCCACGTCGGCACCGATTCCCGTCATGATCCGAAGTTCATGCAGCCGGGGCAGCAACATCTGCCGGGAGATCGAGGCAATGCGCAGCTTGCCACCCTGCCCGGCGCCGAAATGGACATCGCGCCGGTCTGGCGCGGCAGCGGCGGCCGCGGCATGGTGGACCTCTTCGCCTAGCCCGGAAACGGGCTTGGCCGGCATGCGCGCGCCGGCATGACGTGCAATCCACCGTAGAATGACGCCGCCGACCGATGCGCCCAGCGCATAGCGAATAATCAAAGAATCACTGTGGAGACCATAAATGCCAGATGCAAAGAAGCCTGAAGCGGACGCCGTCGAAGCCCCTCCCAAAAAGAGCCGGGGCAAATGGCTGTTGTTCGGCCTCGTCGGCGTGGTATGCCTGGTGCTGGGGGGCGCCGCAGCGTTCTTCCTGCTGCCGAAGCCGGCCCCGGCGGAAAGCGAAAACGGCAGCGAGGCCGCAAAACACGAGGTGCCGAGAAAGAAGACCGACCACACCCCGCCCGTCTTCTACAAATTCGACAAGGCGTTCACCGTCAAGCTGCAAACCGAGTTGCAGGAAGCCTACCTGCAGGCCGAGGTGCAAATGAAGCTGAGCGATCAGCAAGAGCAGGAATTGTTGAAGCAGTACGAGCCCGAACTGAAGCATCGCATCACCCTGGCCTTGATGAGCAAGAAAGCCTCCGAGCTCAACTCGGCGACGGGCGTGCAGCGCCTCGCCAACGAGTTGCGGGACGTCGCGAATCTGGTCATCGTCGGCCCCCCGGAAACGCCCAAAACCGGCGCCGATGCGGCGCCCGCAGAGGCCGCGAACCCCGATGACCCGGTGCAATCCGTGCTATTCTCAAGCTTCATCATCCAGTAATTCCTCGTCCCTGCGGGACGCTGAAGCCCATGGCCCAGGATTTTCTCTCCCAGGAAGAAGTCGACGCCCTGCTCAAGGGAGTGGCCGGCGAAGCAGACGACGCACCCGCGGAAATAGAAGACGTCGGCGGCGTCCGGCCGTACGACCTGGGGCGCCAGGAGCGCATCGTGCGCGGCCGCATGCCGACGATGGAACTCATCAACGAGCGCTTCGCCCGCTATCTGCGCATCGGCTTGTTCAACTACATGCACAAGGGCGTCGAGGTCTCGGTGGCCCCGATCAAGGTGCAGAAATACAGCGAGTTCATCCGCAACCTGGTGGTGCCGACCAACCTCAACCTGATCCAGGCCAAACCCTTGCGCGGCACCGGGCTGATCGTGCTCGATCCGAACCTGGTATTTCTTGTCGTGGACAACATGTTCGGCGGCGACGGACGCTTCCACACCCGCATCGAAGGACGCGATTTCACCCCGACCGAGCAACGCATCATCCAGGGCTTGCTCGGCGTGGTTTTCGTCGAATACCAGAAGGCGTGGCAACCGGTGTTTCCCTTGACCTTCGAGTTCGTGCGCTCGGAAATGAACACCCAGTTCGCCAACATCGCGACGCCGTCGGAAGTCGTGATCTCCATCAGCTTCAACCTCGAATTTGCCGGAAACAGCTCGGAACTGCACATCTGCCTGCCCTATTCGATGGTCGAACCGATCCGCGATGTGCTCCACAGCACGATGCACAGCGAGCAGACGTCGTCGGACAATCGCTGGACCAGCATGCTCACCCGCCAATTGCAGGCGGCCGAAGTCGAACTGGTGGCCAATCTCGGGCACACGACAATCAAGCTCGGCGAAATCATCAACATGAAAGTCGGCGACGTGATTCCGCTGACGATCGACGATACGATCCAGGCCACCGTCGATGGCGTGCCTTTGATCGAATCCCGCTATGGCATCCAGAACGGTCAGTACGCCCTGAAAGTCGGACGTTTCCTCGCGGAAGAGCAAACATGATTATCATGCTCGGCATCGTCCTTGCCGCGACGACATCAGGAGCCTGAAATGAACCCAACTACCGCGTCGGCCGGCGCCGAACCGCAGATCTCGGACGACGACTGGGCCAGCGCCATGAACGAGCAGGGCGCCGCCGGCGCCCAGGCCGCCCCGACCATCCAGCCGGCGCAGATTTTTGAGCAGTTTTCCGAAACCGGCGGCAGTCCTCAGGCACCGCGGGGCTTCGACATGATCATGGACATTCCGGTCGCGCTCACCGTGGAACTGGGACGTACCAAGATATCGATCCGCAATCTGCTGCAACTGGCCCACGGCTCCGTGGTCGAACTCGAGGGTCTGGCCGGAGAACCGATGGACGTGCTGATCAACGGCACACTGATCGCCCAGGGCGAGGTTGTCGTGGTCAATGACAAGTTCGGCATCCGCCTGACCGACATCATCACGCCGCAGGAACGCATCCGCAAACTGAACCGCTGATAAGTCGGCGCTTCGCCCCTTTCCTTTCCGCCTCCTTCGAAACACGTCCGGCTTATCCTCGCATCCACTCCTTGCCGCGCCACGATGCGGCCTCGCGTTTCCGGATGTGCATGCGCAAACTCGTCGTTCCCACCATCACGCTTTTCCTGGCCGCCGCCGATGCGTCGGCGCAAGCGGCGCCGCCCTTGCCGTCGGTAAGCGGCGGCGGCCTGCTGCAGATGCTGCTCGGCGTGGCGGGCATCCTGGCACTGCTGATCGGCAGCCTCTGGCTGCTGAAGAAGCTGACGCTGCAACGCGGATCGGCGGCCGGCCTGATGCGGGTGGTCGCCGCCACGGCGGTGGGCGGACGCGAACGTGTGGTGATCGTCGAAGTGGGCAGCACCTGGCTGGTGCTCGGCGTTGCTCCGGGTCGCGTCACCGCCCTTGCGGAAATTCCCCGCCAGCCGCTCGCCACGCCGCCCGCCGCGGCCGAGGCGATGCCGGGCTGGCTGCAAGGACTGATGCGCAAGCCCTGACCATGTACAGCCGCCTGCTCCTTCTCGCCGCTGCGCTGCTTTCGCCGACACTGGCCTTGGCCCAGGCCTTGCCGGCGGTCACCAGTACCCCGGCGGCGGGCGGCGGCGTCCAGTGGTCGCTCTCGATCCAGACCCTGCTGCTGCTCACCAGTCTCAGCTTTCTGCCGGCGCTGGTGCTCATGATGACGAGCTTCACCCGCATCATCATCGTCTTTTCCCTGCTGCGCCATGCGATGGGCACCCAGACCTCACCGCCGAACCAGGTGCTGGTCGGGCTCGCGCTGTTCCTGACGTTTTTCATCATGGCCCCGGTCGGCGATCGCATCTACGCCGAGGCTTATCTGCCGCTGTCGGAAAACAAGATCAGCTTTCAGCAGGCGCTCGAAAAGGGCGCCGTACCCCTGCGCGCCTTCATGATGAAGCAGGTGCGCGACACCGATCTCGCCACCTTCACCAAGATCGCGAAACAGCCGGTGCCACCAAGCGCCGACGAAATCCCGATGCGCGTGCTGATTCCCGCCTTCGTCACCTCGGAACTCAAGACCGCCTTCCAGATCGGCTTCATCATATTCATCCCCTTCCTGATCATCGACATGATCGTGGCCTCGGTGCTGATGTCCATGGGCATGATGATGATGTCGCCGGTGATCGTCGCTCTGCCCTTCAAGGTCATGCTGTTCGTGCTGGTCGACGGCTGGAACCTGCTGATCGGGTCGCTGGTCCTGAGTTTCGGCGCATGACTCCGACCACCGTCATCGAAATCGGACGCAGCGCGGTCGAGCTGACCCTGCTGGTTTCGGCGCCCCTGTTCGCGGCCGCCCTGGTGACCGGACTCATCGTCAGCATCTTCCAGGCGGCCACCCAGATCAACGAAGCCACGCTTTCCTTCGTGCCCAAACTGCTGGCCATCTTTGTCACGCTGATCCTGGCCGGACCGTGGATGCTGACCATGCTGACCGACTACATGCGCCGCCTCTACGAATCGATTCCGGGACTGATCGGCTAGTGATTACCCTCAGCTCGGCACAGCTCGATGCCTGGCTCAGCTTGTTCGTCTTTCCCCTGACGCGGATACTCGGCCTGCTCGCGGCGGCACCGGTGTTCAACAATGCGGCGCTGCCGATGCGCGTGCGCCTGGTCATGGGCCTGGTCATCACCCTGGCCCTCTCGCCGGCGCTGCCACCGCCCCCGCCGCTGGCCCCCGGGTCGTGGCTGGGCCTGCTGGTGATCGCCGAACAGTTGCTGATTGGCGTCATGATGGGCTTCGCCCTGCGCATCGCCATGGCGGCCCTGGACGTCACCGGAGAGCTGATCGGGCTGCAGATGGGCCTTTCCTTCGCCACATTTTTCGATCCGAGCAGCAGCGGCCTGACGCCGGTGATGACCCAGTTTCTCGGCTTCCTGACGGCCATGATCTTTCTCGCCATGAACGGCCATCTGCTGCTGCTCAGCGTGCTCGCCGAAAGCTTCATCCTGCTGCCAGTCAGCCTTGCGCCTTTCCACGCGGCGGCGCTGTCCTCGCTGCTGAACTCGGCGGCGATGATGTTCAGTCTGGGGGTGCTGCTTGCATTGCCGCTGATCACGGCGCTGCTGGTGACCAATATTTCCCTGGGAGTGCTGGCGCGCGTCGCGCCGACACTGAACCTGTTTGCGGTCGGCTTTCCGGTGACCCTGGCGCTCGGCTTCTTCGTCCTGATGCTGTCGCTGCCCTATCTGGGGGCCGCCATGGAAGGCGTGTTCAATCGCGGCTTCGAGGCGCTGGGAATGCTGCTGCGCGCGGCGGCCGGATAGCCCGCCAGCCGGTCAGCGGCGCGTGAGCTGAATCACCCCTTGCGCCACGCGCTGCGACCCGAGTAGCGATGATTCGAGGCCTTCCGTGTATTCGACGACGGCATAAGTATCGTAGCCGTTCTGGCGCATCAGTTCCTTGGCACGCTGGTGGAACACGACCCGCGCTTCGCCCGCACCGCCCGAATAAAGCCGCTTCATTTTCAGGGACAGGTGGTAATGGCGATCCGGAAAGCTTGCCTGCTCGATCTCCCAGTTGGGCGCCAGGGGATCGAGAATCAGCCAGGCGGCGCCGGCATACAAGCCCCAGGCGACAACCTTGTCCAGCGGTATCTGCAGCGACCTCGTCAGGTTCAGCGAGGTGTCCGGAATGATCGGCCCCTGCGCCGGGAAATTTCCGTCCAGCGAGTTGAGCGAACCGCAGCCGGCCAGCGCGATGGCGATGGCAGCGGCGGGAAGGAGTTGGCGCTGGCGGTTCGGTGGCATCACAGGAAATTGAACAGCGAGAGTTGCGAAATCTTGAAGAACGATTGCTGGGCGGCTTCCAGCTCGAATTGCTTGCGCGAGAGATCGGAAACCGCCTTGGCGTAGTCGACGTCCTGCAAGGTGGACAAGGTCTGCTGGTATTGCAGGCCGAGGTCTTCGTTCAGACTGCCCAGCGACTCCAGTTCGTTCATGCGCGAGCCCACCAGGGCGCGAGTCTCGATGATCCTGTCGGCGGCATGGGCAAGATTGGTCATGGCAAACCCGATTTCGGACGTCAATTTGGCCTTGGCCGCCGGCGTTCCGGCCGGCGCCTCCAGCGCGCCGATCAGATTCGCCAGCGTGGCGAAGACGCTTTGCGAGCCGCTAGGCGCAAGCGTGAAACTGTCGCCGTCAGCCGCCGCGCCGGTGATCGTGACGCTGGCGCCAAGATCGAAGGGCGCTTCGCCGCCTTGCGCGCTGAGCACGATCGGCTGGCCGGCCTGGAATACACGCAGGTTGCCCGGCGCAGCGGGCGCGGCGGTACCGGTCAGCAGCGAGTTGCCGCTTACGCTGTCGACCAGGTCATAGCTGGTGACGCCCCCGCTCACCGTGAAGTTGATCGCGACCTGCTGCGCACTCGACGAATTCCAGGCAGCGGGATTGGTGACCGCGCCGGAGTTGATGACTCCGCTGCCGCTGTTGCCCGCCGCATAGTCGGTGGCGAAATAGCCGTTGCCGCTGGCGATGCGCCGAAAAACATCGCTGCCGGCGTCGCTCATCTCGATCACGCGGGTCGGCGAGACCTGCAGCTTGCGCTGGCCGTCGTCGCCCTGATAGACGATTTCGTTGCCGGCCAGAATATTGTCCACCGTGCCGCCGAAAGGCGCGGTCGAACTCATGAAACCCGCGAACAAATGGTTGCCGGCGCCGTTGCTGGAATTGGCGATGCCGAGCAGTTCGTCGAAGCGTGCGCGCAGCTCGACGGCGATGCCGGCGCGCGCGCTGTCGGTCAGCGTCGCATTGCCGCTTTGAACGGCCAGTTCACGCGCCCGGGCAACCACCTCGGTGGCGGCCCCCAGTTGCACTTCCTCCATGCCTAGCGAGAACAAGGCGTAGTCGTGGTTCTGCTTGAACTGGGCAACGATGTCGCTGGCCTGGGTCACCTCCAGAGCACGCGCGGCGGCGACCGGGTCGTCGCTGGGTGTCAGAATCCGGCGGCCGCTGGCGACCTGCTGCTGGACCTTGAGCAGGGAGCCCGTTTGCCGGTTGATGCTGGCAATGCCGGCATCGAAGATCATGCTGCTACTGACGCGCATCGGACTCTCCTGCGGTAAAGGCCGGCTTAGCGGCCGAGGGCGAGAATTTCATCGAATATCCTGGTGGCGATTTCGAGCACTTTCGCCGACGCTTGGTAGGCCTGCTGATAGCGCAGCAACTTGGCCGCCTCTTCGTCCAGATTGACGCCGGCAAGCGACTCCAGGGCCTGCGTGGCATGGTCGACCAGGCCTTGCTGGGCGGCTCCGATAGCCTGGACTTCGTTGGTCTTGCTGCCGACCGCGCTGACGATCTGGGCATAGGCGGCCTGATAGGTCGCGGTCGGCGCCGAGCCGGACTCGGCGCCCAGGGTATTGCGGGTCTGCAGGCCGCCGAGCAGGACGATGTTGCGGTTGTCGGCAACGCCGTTGGCATTGACTTCGACGCTGAATACGTCACCGCCG
>JAXMJU010000058.1:0-10606 GCA_034376265.1 Sulfuritalea sp. | reverse complement strand
CATCTGAGCCTGCGCGACTCCGTGCTGACGCTCGATCCGCTGGATTTCGGCGTCGCCGACGGCCAGTTGAATGCCGTGATTTCACTGGACGGACGCAGCGACCCGATCCAGGCCCAGGCCAGAATCAAGGCGAGAAAAATCCAGTTGGCCAAGCTGTTCCCGACGTCGGAACTGGGCAAGGCCAGCATCGGCCAGCTCAACGGCGACTTCGACCTGAGGGGAAAGGGCAGTTCGGTGCGGCAAATGCTGGCGAGTTCCGCGGGCAAGGTCGATCTGGTGATCGCCGGCGGCAAGGTCAGCAAATTGATGATGGAAAAAGCCGGCCTTCACCTCTGGGAAATACTTGAGCTGAGCTTGACCGGCGATCGACTCGTCACCCTGCGTTGCGCGGTGGCCGGCTTCGACGTCAAGCAAGGCAACATGCGGGCCAACGCGCTGGTCTTCGACACCGAGGTCACCACCATCGTCGGCACCGGCAGCATCGATCTGGGCGAGGAAAAACTCGACCTGACGCTCAACCAGAAAACCAAATACACCAGCCCGGTGGCCTTGCGCAGCCCGATCTACCTGCGCGGCAGCTTTGCCCGGCCGACGGTGGCGGTCGACAAGGGGCGCGTTGCCGCGCGTGCGCTCGGCGCGATCGGGCTCGGCCTGGTCAATCCACTGCTGACGCTGATTCCCCTGATCGATGCCGGTCCGGGAAAGGATAGCGATTGCGGCGAGTTGGTGCGGGAGGCAAGAGCCTTGCCGCGAGCGCCGAACAAGAATCCCTGAACCCCTGCCGCCGCGTAGCAGCCCGGGTCAGAACGGGATGTCGTCCTCGAAATCATTGAAGCTGCCGCCGGCCGGCTGCGGCGCCGCTGCCGGACGACTGCCGCCGCCGGCCGCTGCGCCGGCGCTGTCGCGCGGCGGCGCATCGCCCATACCCTGGCGGCCGCCGAGCATCTGCATGCGGTCGCCGCGAATTTCGGTGGTATAGCGATCCTGGCCCTCTTTGTCCTGCCACTTGCGGGTGCGGATCGAGCCCTCGACATAGATCTGCGAACCTTTCTTCAGGTACTGGCCGCACACTTCGGCCTGCCTGCCGAAAAAACTGACGCGATGCCATTCGGTCGCTTCCTGCTTGTTGCCGTCCTTGTCCTTCCACGCATCCGTGGTGGCCACGCGCAAGTTGGCGACCGCTTCGCCGCTCGGCAAGTAGCGCATTTCCGGATCGGCACCCAGATTGCCGACGATGATGACCTTGTTGACTGACGCCATGCCTATTCCTCCTCAGGTTTTTGCTTCAAGTATGCCATGCGTGGATTGAGCTGTCGCGCCCGTCCGGCGCAACGGCACCGGCGGCATGGTGGCGGCCGCCGCCAGCCAGAGCGCGACCATCGCGGCGCCGCCGATGAATACGGCGCCCGCATCGAAATTCTTCACCAGCCAGCCGCCCATGGCGCCGCCGACGAACAGGCCGAGCGCCTGGGTGGTGTTGTAAACGCCCAGCGCCGCGCCCTTGGCGTTCGGCGGCGCGATGCGCGAAATCAGCGAGGGCAACATGGCTTCGAGAATATTGAAGGCGACGAAGAAACTCAGCAGGCCGCCCGCCACCACCATGAAACTCGTGCTGCCCAGCCACATCCCGAGCAGCGTCGCGAGCAGCAGGCCGATCGCCGTGACGAACACCGCCTGCACCTTGTTGCGCTTCTCGGCGACGATGATCGCCGGCACCATCAGGACGAAGGAGGCCAGCACCGCCGGCAGGTAGATCTTCCAGTGCGAAGCCAGGGGCAGATCGCCGTAGCGGATCAGCAGGCCGGGAACCACGACGAACATCGCCATCTGCACCATGTGCAGCGTAAAAATCCCGAAGTTGAGCCGCAACAGCTGCGTATCGAACAACACGTCGCGAAACGCCGGCTTGGGTCCGGGCGGCAGCGGCGGCGCCGGTGGCACGACATGGGTGACCAGGCCAATGGCGGCAACCGCCAGAATCGCGGTCAGCCAGAAAATCCCGCTCATGCCGATCGCGGCGTACAGCGCCGGCGCGGCGACCAGCGACAGGGCGAACACCAATCCGATCGACGAGCCGATCATGGCCATGACCTTGGTCCGATGCTGGTCGCGCGTCAGATCGGCGGCGAGCGCGGTGACGGCGGCCGAAATCGCCCCGGCGCCCTGCAATACTCGACCGAAAATGGTCCACCAGATATCTCCCGCCAGCGCAGCAACCGCCGATCCGACGGCAAACAGCAGCAGACCGAGGACGATCACCCGCTTGCGCCCGAAGTGGTCGGCCGCCATGCCGAAGGGAATCTGGAACATCGCCTGGGTCAGGCCGTAAGCCCCCAGCGCGATGCCGACCAGGGTCAGGTCGTCGCCGCCGGGGATGGTCTGGGCATGGATCGCGAACACCGGCAGGATCAGGAACAAACCGAGCATGCGCAGCGCGAAGATCGAAGCGAGGGAAACGCCGGCGCGCTTTTCGTCGCGGCTCATGGCGTCTGGAGTGGGGGAAAGCATGGGGCTCGGTCGGTATTGCGGAAGATCGTGGATTGTCGGCAGTGAACAAATGCAGCGGCGGGCAGCCACGAGGGGGCGGCAGCGCGAAACCGCGCATTAGAGCACGAATAGGCTGAGGGCGTCACTTGCCGAACCCGGCCGTAGCGGCCGCGGCTTGCCCGCCGCCATCCGTTTGCTGCGTCGCAACAAGCAGCTCTTGCCCCCGAGCCCTCGCCCAACAGCGCCGAACTCAATGCGCTGTGCCTCGGCAGCATCGCCCGCGTCAAGCTGCCCAAGTGCCATGTGGCGGTCTCCGCGCTGCCCAAGAGCAATACCGGCAAGGTGCTTAAAACCGCCTGCGTGAACTGCTGGCCTGAGGCCCGCCGCGCCGGCAGTCGTTCGCGCGGGCAGGATCGCCGCGTCGCCAGCGCCGACCCTGGTCCGCGGACTGGAAGCGCATATCGATCCTACAACGCCAAGGCGTTGCTGCCTTGCAGCAACGATGCCGCTTGCAATTATGCCAAACGTGGCGCCTAATTCCATACACATAATCGCTTGTAGACGCCGGCGGCTTCCACTTGGCATGTCGCTCCCGCCGAACCGCGCCGCCGGCTTCAATCAGGAGGAGAACGGATCATGGCACGAGGATCGACGAACGCCACCCGGATCGCAATGCGCGAACGCCAATTGCAGGTACGTCCGGACCTGCTCGATTTCAGGGATCTGATGTATACCCCGACGCTGATCGAGGTACCCTCCTATCGCGATCTCGGCGACTATCGCAAGGCCGCGGTACCGGTCCTCGACCAGGGACGCGAGGGCGCCTGCACCGGCTTCGGCCTCGCCACCGTGGTGAACTACCTGCTGCGCACCCGCAAGCGCGTGCCCGACACGCACGTCATCAGTCCCTACATGCTGTACGACATGGCCCGCCGCTACGATGACTGGCCGGGCGAAGACTACGAAGGATCGAGCTGCCGCGGCGCCATGAAGGGCTGGCACAAGCACGGGGTTTGCGATCTCGACCTATGGAAGGCAACGGGCTCCACTGCGCTTTCCGAGAAAATCACCAACAATGCTGCGCAGCGACCGCTGGGCGCCTATTTCCGCGTCAACCACCGCGACCTGGTGGCAATGCATGCGGCGATCACCGAAGTCGGCGTGCTCTATGTCAGCAGCAGCGTGCATTCCGGCTGGGATCGCGTCGGCACGGATGGCCGCATCGCCTTGGCCGACGACAACCTCGGTGGTCACGCCTATGCCATCGTCGCCTACGACGGGCTCGGATTCTGGCTGCAGAACTCCTGGGGCCCGAAATGGGGACACCGCGGCTTCGGCCATATCAGCTATGCGGACTGGCTGAAGAACGGCACGGATGCGTGGGTCGCGAGGCTTGCCGTGCCGATCGAAATGCCGACCCGCAGTTCCACCGGCCGCAAGGTTTTTGCCGGCACGGTCAGGGCCAAAGCCTATTCGTACAACGAACTGCGACCCCATGTCGTCAGCCTGGGCAACGACGGCGCGCTAGAACCCGGCGGCGACATCGGCACCTCGGCCGACCAGGTGCGCGAAATCGTCCGCAAGGATATCCCGCGCATCACCCGCAACTGGAAGAAGAAGCGCATCGTGCTCTACGCCCATGGCGGCCTGGTGGGCGAAGATGCCGCCCTGCAGCGGATTGTCGATTACCGCAAACCCATGCTTGATGCGGAATGCTATCCCCTGGCCTTCATCTGGCACAGCGATGCGTGGAACACGATCAGGAATATCCTCGAAGATGCCGTCAGCCGGCGCCGGCCAGAGGGATTCCTCGACGCCGCCAAGGACTTCCTGCTCGATCGCCTCGACGACGCACTGGAACCCGTCGCAAGACTGGCCGGCGGCCGCGCCATGTGGAACGAAATGAAGGAAAACGCCATGCGGGCGACCACCTCGGCGCACGGCGGTGCGCGCCTGGCGCTCGACGAACTGGCCCAACTGGCCGCGCAGGACGGCTCATACGAGTTCCATGTCGTCGGTCACAGCGCGGGCAGCATTTTCCACGCCCCGGTGGTCCAGTACCTGACCGGCAGCGGCATCATCAAGGGCGGCCCGATGGACGGCCAGACCGGGCACGGACTGAAGCTCGCATCGGCCACGCTTTGGGCGCCGGCCATATCGACCGCCCTGTTCAAGGAATCGTGGCTGCCATCGCTCCCTGGCATTTCCCGCTTCGCCCTGTTCACGCTCGACGACCAGACCGAGCAGAACGACAACTGCGCCGGCATCTACAACAAGTCGCTGCTCTACCTCGTGTCGAATGCCTTCGAGGAATCCATGCGCGTGCCGCTGATACATCCGCAAGGCGAACCCATCCTCGGCATGCAGAAGTTCGTTTCGGCGGACAAGGCCCTGCAGCAGATGCTCGCTTCCGCCAATGCCGAATGGATAGTGACGCCCAACAATTCTCCGGACAATTCGGCGACGGCCTCGCGCGCGATGCGCCACGGCGATTTCGACGACGATACGGCGACGGTACAGGCAACCATGGCCCGCATCCTGGGCAAGACCAAGGCGGCGCCGGCGCTCGCGTTCGCATCGTCGGGACAGCATCGGCGAGCCATGCGGCGAAAGATCGAACCGATGGGAATCCTATCCGGCGCCCGCTGAAGCACGCCAGACTGCGGTGACCCGGCTGGAACCCGGCGCAAGGGAATCCGCTGCATACCTTGTGACCGTTCACGCGATGGAGGCGACGATGGCCGAACAGACAAGCAAACCGGAAGGAAAATCCATTCTTGCAGCCCACCTGCAGCAGTGGATCCCGCCGGCGATAACGGCCCTGCTCGGCCTGGTCGCCGGCATTGTCCTCGCCGCCTACAATTCCGATCTGGCGACCAATCGGTTCTTCCTGGAAAGGCAGGCCAAGACCGCCGACAACGTTGCGGTCGAATTCTCGCGCTATGTCGAGAACTGGTCCAGGCTGATGCGCTTGCGCAGGCATTTCGACGCCACGCCCACGGAGCCGACAGCGGAAGAACGCGACAACTTCAAAAGGGTGGTGTTCGAGCGCTCCAATGCCCGCGACAAGCTGTTTTCGTCACTCGACTCCGTCCACTTGTATTACAGCCCGAAGGTTTCCGGCATCGTCGTCGAATTCCGCGCCTGGGACTACCGGCAATCCGAACTGACCATCGACAAGCTCCCGGACATCAAGGAGTGGCAGCAATGGCAAATAGATATTCTGCGCGCCTTGCGCGAGGAGATACGCAAATGACCAGATATGGACTGCTGCTTGTCTTGCTTGGACCGGTCCTGCAGGCGAATGCGGCCACCGGCGGCGGCTTCTGGTGGAACTGCCCCGGCCCGGCGTGTCCGGCCGCCAATCCGCCGCGAACGGACGGGCAGGCGGCATCCGAAAACGCCAGAATGTTCGAGCGGCGCGAAGAGTGGAAGGCCTACGAGAACATGGACCTCAAGACCCTGCGCAAGGAACGAGGCCGGCATGAACTGGAGATCAAGCGCCTCAAGGAGGAAGAGCGCAAGCGCTAGCAGCCTGTCGGACTTAAGAGCGGCAAGTGCGCCACGTTGAAAACTACAACAAGAGAGTCTCTAAAATTGCTCAGGATCACTGTAAACGGCACGGACTTGTTCACATATTGATCAATAAATGATTTTTGCATTAATTTTTCGTTAAGTCCGACAGGCTGCTAGACCTGCCACCGCCTGAAGTCATGATGCCGGCCGGCTTTTCCGGCACGACGCTGACTCGCGGCACCCCTGCCTTGCCTTTTGCATCCCGTTCCGCAGCCCCGGCTTATGCCGCATGGTCCCGGGGAGATAGTAACCCCTTGTCGCCCGATCCCGCTTGACGTGCCGGAAAAGGATAAGAAGAAAGATAAAGGAAGGGATAGGAAATTCAACGGGCCTTCGGGGCGCATCGCTGACGCCGGGTGCGGCGCCAATCGCCGATTTTGGGATTAATCGCGGAGCGGCACTGAAGGACGAATCTCATGACATGTCGTCGACTTTGCAAAGACCGTCAAGGATGACCTGCTGCAGCGCATCGATATCCGCTTGCTGCACGCAGGCGATGGAGGCGCGGATATAGGCGTTGGGTTCGCCATCCTCCAGGGCATGACTGTAGTCGATTGGGCCGTAGCCGTTGAAGATGGCGATGAGGTCGATGAAAAGGCGCGTGACGCGGCCGTTCAGTTCGAGAAAGGGGTGCAGGGCAACAAGTTCGCCCTGGTAGTAGGCAAGGCGCTCGGCGAAGCGAGGCTTTGGCCAATCCCGCGCGTCCTTCAGAAAGCCTTCTGCTTCGAGCTGACGAAATATTCGCCCGGATTCTTGTTCGAGATAGGCCGCGCGACAAAACAGGGAGCCGCCCTTCGCCATGTCGACCGAGCGATACAACCCTGCCCAATCGTAGAGCGTGGAAAAGCTGCGCTGGTGCAGCGCGCGGAAATAGGCTTCGTCGAAACGAATTTCCGGCGAGAGTTCGACAATAAAGGCTTGATAGGCTTGCTGGAGCAGGGACTCCTCTACTGCCCTGAGTAGGTCTGCATCTTCAAGGCCCAGCCGGTTGACGGGAATATCCGTACCCGGAAGGTAGATGTCACTTTCCTGGAATCGATACTTGGACACGCCACTTTTCCATGAGGGCCTTGACCTGTGCCTTGACTTCCCGCGACCGCGCTGGAACGTAGCCCTCGATACGCATGGAAGTCCGTACCGCCTTAATGACTTGCTCCTTGAGTTTTGCGGTGAGTTGCATGCCGTTCTCCGATATGCCGTCGCCCGCCGCACCGGCGTGCTCATAACGCTTTCAATTTTATGCCATTTTTTACCGGCAAAGAATGGAATTATGACAACACGAGCCAGGGCAAACAGGCTCTTGCCCTCAAGACGGTTTCGAGATTCCGGGTCAGAAACCACTGACTTGGCGTTCAGCCGCGAGTTGGCGCTTGCCGGCCAGCGTCCCACAAGGGAATGCCGTCCGTTCGGGACATAAAGCGGAATCCCCGGCAGACAGAGTCCGGCACGGCACCCCTTGCCGCGTCAGGGTCTGGGGTGCGGTGGCGATCGAATCCGCGCCGGGGTATATTCTCCGGCCCCCCCAACATCGCAGCATGCACCATGGAACACATCAAGATTCGCGGCGCGCGAACGCACAACCTCAAGAACATCAACCTCGACCTGCCACGCAACCGGCTGACGGTGATCACCGGCCTCTCCGGCTCGGGCAAGTCCTCGCTGGCTTTCGACACGCTGTATGCCGAGGGCCAGCGCCGTTACGTCGAATCGCTTTCGGCCTATGCGCGGCAGTTTCTGCAGTTGATGGAAAAGCCCGACGTGGACCTGATCGAAGGCCTGAGCCCCGCGATTTCCATCGAACAGAAGGCGACCAGCCACAACCCGCGCTCCACGAGTGTGCGCACCCATGTCTATCCCGACGCCTTATTGGACTCCGCGCCGCAGCATCATTAGACCTCGGTACCGCAAAATCCGCACGTGTCGGGAATTGGCATGACACGCCTGATATATGGCAATGTCCCTAATTCCAGCGTAGTTATACGTGGTAATGTGCTGATTCCTGATCTATATCTCGGTCGCTTCCTCGCGAAGGCGGAGTCTGCAATGGGCATAGGAGCAATTGCACGACCGCTGGGAGCCGACTCGGATTCAATCCGCCTGCATCGCCCGGGGCGATCCAGCCTTACGCGGCGCATTGATTTTCCTTCCCTCGGCGACCATCGATACAAAACATGAATCGGCGATGGACGCTGGGCCGGAACAGCCTTCGGCAGTCGATGATATCTGGAGACGATTTATGCTTCGATCAAGAAGCACAAGAACCTTGGCGGGATGCCTTAAGCCACTGTGGGTACCGATTTTCCTGCTCTCGACGTGTGGCTGTAGCGCGTTTCATGCGCCGACGACCGGAGAAAACGCGTTCAGCGAGGCGCCAAAGAGCGACCTACGCGTTGCGCGCGTGCTTGCGAATGAAGGCTTGGAGAAGCTCGGTCAATACCGCTACGAGGACGCTTCGCGCATTTTCAACGCAGGCCTGAAGTTTTCACCGGACAACGCGCAACTGCATTTTCTCAACGGCCTGACCTATCACCTGCTTTACCTGCGCGGCGACGAGGCCAAACGGGAATTGGCGGTCACCGGCTACGAACTGGCGCTGAATTACGATCCCGCGCATTATTACGCGGCGCTGCAGTTGGGGCGGCTGGAGTTTGAGGCCAGGCGTTACGAAAAGTCGGCGGAGGCTTTCCGCCATTCGACCGATATCGAGACGCAGAGAGGCGACGGCTACCTCGGACTTGCCGCGGCGGCTTACTATGCGCGCGACTTGTCCGGCGCGCGCGCGGCCATTGAGAAAGCCGCGCCTTTGTTGCCGGACAATGCAGAGGTCATGCGTGCCGCGGCGATGATCCATGCCGCGGCGGGCGATCCGGCCAAGGCGCGAGATGCCGCCGCCCGCTACGCCGTGCTTGAACGAAACCCCGGCGCCCGTGCCCGGCTCGGTGCCCGGATCGATCAGTGGCGTTCGTGGCATACGGCCCTGCCCGCGGTTCAGGGTGGCGGAGATTCGGCGAACACGACCATTGCTCAACTCGGCCCGCCGCAGTCCTCGGCATCGGGCGGCTCCGGCTCCGGCGGCGCGGAACTCGCGACACCCGGCGGCGCTCCGTTGCGGGCCTGGTTCGATTGTGGGGGAGCCGGCAGTAACCAGCCGCAGTCAATCTCCGGCGGCTCCAGCAGCAGCATCGATGACACCGTCGTACTGCCCAGTTTGCCCGGTCCCTGCCAAGGGGCGGGCAATCCCCGCATGCTTGTTCTCGACATCGCCTTCATTCGCACCGAAAACACTGCGTCCAGCAGCCACGGCGTCAATCTGCTGGAAGGGCTGACCTACGTATTCAATCGAAGCCGCCTGGTTCAGGACGTGCTCACGCAACGCACTGGAAACCCGGACTCCCGCGAAGTCACCATAACGGAATCGAGAAGCAGAGGACTGCCGGCCGACGGAATCGCCTATAGCCTGAACATCGCCAACGCCACCGACTCAAGGACGGAGGTGCTTGCCAACCCGTCCCTGGTCGCCCTCGACCGCATGCCCTCCACCTTCTTTGCCGGCAGCAATGTGAGCTTGGGCATACAAGGTCAGGGGGGCGGATCGAGCTATGTCACCGACAGGCCCGTGGGCGTCAGCCTGTCGGTGACGCCCACCTTTGCCGATGGCGACACCGTGTTGCTTGCCGTCCGGGCGGCGCGCTCGTTTGTCGAGCAGGTCGACCAGGCGGTGCTGTTCGGCCATACCCTGCAGACTTCCCGCAACGCCGTTTCGGCCAACGTGGTGCTGAAGCTGGGGCAGACGCTCATCCTTTCCGGGCTGTCCGAGCAGGAGATACAGCGCAATTCGGACGGTGTCCCGGTGCTGAAGGATATTCCGGTGCTGCAATATCTGTTCGGCACAAAAACGACCCAGAACTTCACCCGTTCGGTGCTGGTGCTGATCACGCCCCGCGTTCCCGTCTACGATCGCGAAATCATGGCAGGCACCATCGGGCACATCGACACCTTGAACGGCGACAAAAGCATCTATCGGCCACTGATCGAAAAAACGATGAAGGCCAAACCCGATAGCGCTCCCGGCAATCTCGAGGGAACCTACAGGCACTCGTTCGGCAACAAACTGTTCCTGCAATTCCGCAGCGGCGATCTGGCCCTACAGCACTGGAGCGAGCCTTCGCAATTGCGCGGTTTCTTCCAGGACATGAAGGAACTGCTCTATTTCTAGCCGCAGTGAATCCGTTACGCCTTGAGTCGCGAAGATTGAGAAAAATAACCCCGGAGGTAAGTCATGAAGAACGCTTCGCATTGGGCCAAGTTCGTGCTGGTATTGGCCCTGGCCTGGATGAACGTGGCGACAGCAAGAGCCGCGACGATCGAAGAGTTCCGCAATCACTTGCCGCCGGAAGTCGCGGGCGTGGTGACAACACTGGCCGATGTTCAAGGCCAGATTAAGGAAAAGGGGTGGTTGTCGGCCACCGCATCGCTGTTCAACCAGAGCGCCACCATCTATTTGTACTGGCCCGACAAGAAAGACCTCAATAAGGCCCCGATC
>JAXMJU010000057.1:0-12586 GCA_034376265.1 Sulfuritalea sp. | reverse complement strand
CGCCACCCAGGTCTGCCATGCCGCGGGCTGCGCCTATGCCTTCAAGCTGCGCAATGAGCCGCGCGTGGCGGTCTGCATCCTCGGCGACGGCGGCACCTCGAAGGGCGACTTCTACGAGGCGCTGAATCTCGCCGCGGTCTGGCAGGCGCCGCTGGTGGTGGTGGTGAACAACAACCAGTGGGCGATTTCGGTGCCGCGCAGCCAGCAGTCGGCCGCGCCGACGCTGGCGCAAAAGGCCATCGCCGCCGGCATCGAGGGCTGCCAGGTGGATGGCAACGACATCGTCGCCGTGCATCATCTGGCGCAACAGGCAATCGCCAAGGCGCGCGCCGGCGGCGGCCCGAGTTTGATCGAGGCGATCAGCTACCGTCTCGGCGACCACACCACGGCCGACGACGCGACGCGCTACCGCGACCCGGCCGAGGTCGAGGCGCAGTGGGCTTTCGAGCCGATCCGGCGGCTACGCAATTACCTGCTGCGCCTGCAGGCCTGGGGGCCGGAGCAGGAAGAGCAACTGGTCAGGGAATGCAGCGAGGCGCTCAATGCCGCGGTCGAGGCCTACCTCGCCACCCCGGCGCCAAGCACCGCGGCGATGTTCGATCACCTTTATGCCACGCTGCCGGCCGCCTTGCAGGAGCAGCGCGAAATGGCGCTGCGCTTTGCGCCGCACGAGGGAGGCGGCCATGGCTGAGCTGAATCTGGTTGAAGCCGTCAATCGCGCGCTGGCCTGGGAAATGGAGCACGACCCGGCGGTGGTCCTGCTCGGCGAGGACATCGGCGTCAATGGCGGCGTCTTCCGCGCCACGGTCGGCCTGCAGCAACGCTTCGGCGCGGCACGGGTGATCGATACCGCGCTGGCCGAAACGGCGATTGCCGGCACCGCGATCGGCATGGCGGCGATGGGCTTGAAGCCGGTGGCCGAGATCCAGTTCTCCGGCTTCATCTATCCGACGCTGGACCACATCATCAACCACGCCTCGCGCCTGCGGCACCGCACGCGCGGCCGGCTGACTTGCCCCATGGTGTTGCGCTCGCCCTGCGGCGCCGGCATCCACGCCCCCGAGCACCACTCGGAAAGCCCCGAGGCGCTGTTCGCCCATATACCCGGCCTGCGCGTGCTGATGCCCTCCTCGCCTTCGCGCGCCTACGGCCTGTTGCTGGCGGCGCTGCGCGATCCCGACCCGGTGATCTTCCTCGAACCGACGCGGCTCTATCGCCTGTTCAAGCAGGAAATCGCCGACGACGGCGCGGCGCTGCCGCTCGATGTCTGCTTCACGCTGCGCGCCGGCAGCGACGTGACGCTGGTCAGCTGGGGCGCGATGCTGCAGGAAACCCAGGCCGCCGCCGAGGCGCTGGCGGCGGAAGGCATCAGCGCCGAGGTGATCGACGTGGCGACCTTGAAGCCGCTCGACATGGCGACCATCCTCGATTCGGTGGCGCGCACCGGGCGCTGCGTGATCGTGCATGAGGCGGCGCGGAGCGGCGGCCTCGGCGCCGAGATCGCCGCGAACCTGGCCGAGCACGGCATCTATTCGCTGCTGGCGCCGCTGCAGCGCGTCACCGGCTACGACATCGTGGTTCCGCTGGCGCGGCTCGAATACCAGTACCTGCCGAGCGTAGCGCGCATCGTCGCGGCGGTCCGGAAAACTCTGGAGGGGACATGATGACCTTCCCCCTGACCCCCTTCCCGTGGAAGGGGGTAACTGCGGTTCGCGGGCGGCGCCCGCTCCATGACATTGACTCGTTGCCCCCTTGGGGCGGCCCTGCGGAGGCAACATGAAAATCTTCAAGCTGCCCGACCTGGGTGAAGGCCTGCAGGACGCCGAGATCGTCGAATGGCATGTCCAGGCCGGCGACCAGGTCGCGGTCGACCAGCCGCTCTTGTCGGTGGAAACCGCCAAGGCGATCGTCGAGATCCCCTCGCCTTATGCCGGGCGCATCGAGAAGCTGTTTGTCGCCGCGGGGCAGATCGGCCATGTCGGTGCGCCGCTGGTCGGCTTCGAGGGTGCCGGCGACGATGCCGGCGCGGTGGTCGGCGAAGTGCAGGTGGGCCAGCAGTTGCAGCCGGAAGCGCCATCGAAAGTTGGCGCTGGCGGCGCGGCGATCAAGGCCACGCCGGCGGTGCGCGCGCTGGCGCGGCAGTTGAACGTCGAGCTGGCGATGGTGACGCCGTCCGGAGCCGAGGGCGTGATCAGCGCCGGCGACGTCCAGCGCGTGGCGAAGATACTGGCCGAACTGGGACCGCCGGAAATCCTGCGCGGCGTGCGCCGCGCAATGGCGCAGAACATGACGCTGGCGCAAAGCGAAGTGGCCGCGGCAACCGTCATCGACGACGCCGACATCCATGCCTGGCAGCCGGGCAGCGACATCACGATGCGCCTGATCCGGGCGCTGGTGGCGGGCTGCCGGGCGGAACCCGGACTCAATGCCTGGTATGAAAGCCACAGCATGGCGCGACGCGTGCTCGGCAAGATCGATGTCGGTATCGCCGTTGATCTACCGGAAGGCCTGTTCGTCCCGGTGCTGCGCGATGTCGCCCGGCGCGATGCGGCCGACCTGCGCCGCGGCCTCGACCGCATGCGCGCCGACGTTGCCGCGCGCAAGATTCCGGCCGAAGAGTTGCGCGGCAACACCATCACCTTGTCGAATTTCGGCATGCTCGGCGGCAAGTACGCGGCGCCCATCGTGGTGCCGCCCACCGTCGCGATCCTCGGCGCCGGCCGCATCCACGAACAGGTGCTGCCCGTCGCCGGCCTGCCCGCCGTGCATCGCGTGCTGCCCCTGAGCCTGACCTTCGACCACCGCGTCGTCACCGGCGGCGAAGCGGCGCGCTTTCTGGCGGCGGTGATTACGGATCTGTGCTTGCCGGATTAACGCCGTCCCGGACTCTGTCTGCCGGGAATTCCGCTTCGCGGGCCGGCAAGCGCCAACTTTCTACAGCCTCAGCACTGCTCCCAGGGCAGGCCTTCGAAGCGCCAACCGCTCATCGAGCCGCGATGGTGGGTGTCGTCGAGTTCGCCTTCGAAGCCGTGCAGGACATTGAACACCCGCGTGAAGCCGGCCGCTTCGAGCGCATGGCCGGCATCGACCGAGCGGTTGCCGCTGCGGCAGATCAGCACCACGGGCCGGTCGCCCGAATGTCCGGCGAGCTTGCGCACCTCGCCGACAAAGTGGGGATTGACCTCCCAGTCGGGCCCGTCGTTCCATGACACATGGCTGACGCCGGCCGGATGACCGACGAAGAAGAATTCCATTTCGCTGCGGCAATCGACGA
This sequence comes from Sulfuritalea sp., assembly GCA_034376265.1. GTDB lineage: Bacteria > Pseudomonadota > Gammaproteobacteria > Burkholderiales > Rhodocyclaceae > Sulfuritalea. The sequence continues at coordinate 9,312 of JAXMJU010000057.1, read as the reverse complement.
ACAGGGCGCTGGGGTTGTCGTGAAGAAACTGCGCGGCTTCCTTGGGGGTCAGGTGTTCCATGGCAACTCCTATCGGTGAGCTTTGATTCTAGCCCAGCACGGCAAACGCTCAAGGCCGCTCCGGTATAGATTGGTGGACATCCGTACGCCGCTGGCCCGGGCTGGCTCAAGCGCGGTCTGCCGGTGGAGGCCTGCGCGGCGCCGTGCTGACTTTCGGCGCCCACGGGACGGCGCTATAATCCGCCTTCGCTTCCGAGGAGCGCTGCAAGGTGGATGGCCACAGATACATGGGCCGCGACCCTAGGCTCGGAACCTGATCACAACGGCGCTCACCCACCCTTGGAGAAATCCGCCGGGGCACAAGGTGAGCCGTCATGCAGCAAGGCTCCCGCCCCGGTCATGGATTGGAGAGACGCATGACCGCCAGCCGCTTGAATTCCACGACCGCCGCCGCCCGACCACAACCCGACCGCAGCGCCGAATTGCGCACACTGCTGGCGCAACGCCTGCTGATTCTCGATGGCGCCATGGGCACCATGGTGCAGCGCCACGGACTGGTCGAGGCCGACTATCGGGGCTCGCGTTTTGCCGCGCACGGCAAGGACCTAAAGGGCAACAACGACCTGCTGTGCATCACGCGACCCGAGGTGATCGGCGCCATCCATGCCGACTACCTCGCAGCCGGCGCCGACATCATCGAAACCAACAGCTTCAATGCGACGCGGGTGTCGCAGGGCGAATACGGGCTGGCGGAACTGGCATATGAATTGAACGTTGCCGCGGCGCGGCTGGCGCGCGAAACCGCCGACAAGTTCTCGACGCCGGACAAGCCGCGCTTCGTCGCCGGCGTGCTGGGCCCGACTTCGCGCACTGCCTCGCTGTCGCCCGACGTCAATGACCCCGGCGCGCGCAACATCACTTTCGATGCGCTGGTCGCGGATTACGTCGAGGCCGCGCGCGGCCTGACCTCCGGCGGTGCCGACATCCTGCTGGTCGAAACCGTGTTCGACACGCTGAACGCCAAGGCGGCGCTGTTCGCCATCGAGAAGTTCTTCGACGAGGCCGGCCGGCGCTGGCCGCTGATGATCTCCGGCACCATCACCGACGCCTCCGGGCGCACGCTGTCGGGACAGACCGCGGAGGCCTTCTGGAACTCGCTGCGCCACGCGCGGCCCTTGAGCTTTGGCCTCAACTGCGCGCTCGGTGCCGGGGAACTGCGCCAGTACGTCGAGGAACTGTCCAGGCTCTGCGACTGCTACATCTCGGCCCATCCCAACGCCGGCCTGCCGAATGCCTTCGGCGGCTACGACGAAACGCCGCAGGCACTGGCCGACGAGATCCGCGAATGGGGCGCCGCCGGCATCATCAACATCGCCGGCGGCTGCTGCGGCACCTCGCCCGACCATATCCGCGCCATCGCGCAGGCGCTGGCCGGCATGCAGCCGCGCGCGATCCCGCAGATCGAAAGGAAGCTGCGCCTGGCCGGCCTCGAAGCCTTCAACGTCGGCGACGACAGCCTGTTCGTCAACGTCGGCGAACGCACCAACGTCACCGGCTCGAAGGCCTTCGCCCGCATGATCCTCGAGGGCCGCTTCGACGATGCACTGGCAGTGGCCCGCCAGCAGGTCGAGAACGGCGCGCAGGTGGTCGACATCAACATGGACGAAGCCATGCTGGATTCGCAGGCGGCGATGGTGCGCTTCCTGCACTTGGTCGGCTCCGAGCCGGACATCTGCAAGGTGCCGCTGATGCTCGACAGCTCGAAGTGGGACGTGATCGAGGCCGGCTTGAAGTGCATCCAGGGCAAGGGCATCGTCAACTCCATTTCGATGAAGGAAGGCGAGGCGAAGTTCCTCGAACAGGCGCGCCTCGCCCGGCGCTACGGCGCGGCGGTGGTGGTCATGGCCTTCGACGAACAGGGCCAGGCCGACACCTACCAGCGCAAGATCGGCATCTGCCAGCGCGCCTATGAAGTGCTGCTGGCCGACGGTTTCCCGGCCGAGGACATCATCTTCGATCCGAACATTTTCGCCATTGCCACCGGCATTCCCGAGCACGATAACTACGCGGTGGACTTCATCAACGCGCTGGCCTGGATCAAGGAAAATCTGCCGCAGGCGCGGACCTCGGGCGGCGTATCCAACGTGTCCTTTTCCTTCCGCGGCAACGACGCGATGCGGGAAGCCATCCACACCGTCTTCCTCTACCACGCGGTCAGGGCCGGGCTCACCATGGCCATCGTCAATGCCGGCCAGCTCGGCGTCTATGACGACCTCGCGCCCGAGCTGCGCGAGGCGGTGGAAGACGTCGTATTGAACCGAAGAGTTGGCGCTGGCGACACGCTGATCGAACTGGCGACGCGGGTCAAGGGGCAGGCCCGGGAGCAGGTGGTGGACCTGGCCTGGCGCGATTGGCCGGTGGACAAGCGTCTCGAACATGCGATGGTCAAGGGCATCACCGAATTCGTCGTGGCCGACACCGAGGAATGCCGCGCCGCGCTTTTCGCGGAGGGCAAGCCGCCGCTGTCGGTGATCGAAGGCCCGCTGATGAACGGCATGAACGTGGTCGGCGACCTGTTCGGCGCCGGCAAGATGTTCCTGCCGCAGGTGGTCAAGTCGGCGCGCGTGATGAAGCAGGCCGTGGCCCACCTGATTCCCTACATCGAGGAAGAGAAGAAGCGCACCGGCTCGACCTCCAAGGGCCGTATCGTGGTCGCCACGGTCAAGGGCGACGTCCATGACATCGGCAAGAACATCGTCGGCGTGGTGCTCGGCTGCAACGGCTACGAGGTGATCGACCTCGGCGTCATGGTCGCCGCCGACAAGATCCTGCACGCGGCGAAGGAACACGGCGCACAGGCCATCGGTCTCTCCGGCCTGATCACGCCCTCGCTGGAGGAGATGAGCCACATCGCCAGTGAAATGCAGCGCCAAGGTTTCACCCAGCCGCTGCTGATCGGCGGCGCGACGACCTCGCGTGCCCACACCGCGATCAAGATCGCGCCGAACTACGCGGGGCCCGTGGTCTATGTGCCGGATGCCTCGCGCGCCGTCGGCGTCGTCACCAAGCTGCTCTCGCTCGACATGCGCGATGCCTATGTCGATGAAGTCGCCGCCGATTACGAAAAAGTCCGCGGCCAGCATGCGAACAAGAAGGGTGTGCCGCTGGTGACGCTCGCCACGGCGCGCGCCAATCGCGCCAAATTGGAGTACGCGCCGGTCAAGCCGAAACGGCTCGGCGTCACCGTGCTCAACGACCTCGATCTCGCCGTGCTGGCGCAGTACATCGACTGGGGGCCTTTCTTCCAGACCTGGGACCTGGCCGGCTCGTATCCGAAAATCCTCGACGACGCCGTGGTCGGCGAGGCCGCGCGCAACGTGTTCAAGGACGGCCAGGCGATGCTGGCCCAGCTCATCGCCGAAAAGTGGATCCGCGCCAACGCCGTGTTCGGGCTGTTCCCGGTGAAGCGCGAGAACGAGGACATCACTTTCATCGCCGACGACAAACCGGACTTCACCTGGCACGGCCTGCGCCAGCAGCAGGAACGGCCGGCCGGCAAACCGCAGCAGAGCCTCGCCGATTTCGTCGCGCCGAGCGGCGACTACGCCGGCGCCTTCGCCGTCACGGCGGGCATCGGCATCGAGACCAAGCTCGCCGAGTTCGAGGCGCAGCACGACGACTACCGCGCGATCATGCTCAAAACCCTCGCCGACCGCCTGGCGGAAGCCGCCGCCGAATGGCTGCACCGCGAAGTACGCACCCACTACTGGGGCTATGCCGGCAGCGAATCGCTGGACCGCGCGGCGCTGATCGCCGAGCAATACGAAGGGATCCGCCCGGCGCCCGGCTACCCGGCCTGCCCCGACCATACGTCCAAGGCCGGCCTGTTCGCCCTGCTCGATGCGCCGGCCAATGCCGGCATGCAGCTGACCGAAAGCTTTGCCATGACGCCCGCGGCCTCGGTTGCCGGCTTCTATCTGGCTCACCCGGAGGCGCATTATTTCGCCATCACGAAAATCGATCGCGACCAGCTTGAAGATTGGGCCGGACGCGCCAACTATCCCATTCCAGAAGCCGAAAAATGGCTCGCACCCTTGTTGTAAATCCCCAGGAGAAACAAATGTCAGAAAACGCGCTGAACCGCCTCAGCTTCAATGAAGCCGTGGTCTTCGTCAAACAACGCAGAAAAGCCGCCTTTGCCGCGATGCCGGTGTTCGGCGACGATGGCGACGACGAAAACGCCCAGGCCGAAGGCGCCCGCGTCTTCCTGCTGCTGCCCGACGAAGATGAGGGCTGGACCCTGCGCTTCATCGCCGGGCCGTTCTTTTCCGCAGCCTATGCCGCCAACGACATCATCCCCAACGACGAGATTCCCGACCGCGTGCGCGAACTGCTGTTCGTGCCGACGCGCTGCGAGGAAGACTGGCTCACCGACCAGCTGCAGGTGCTGCTGGGCAAGCTGACCCAAGCCGCCGGCATCGGCGAGCAGATGCCGGACTACGAGTCGCAGGCGGCCAAGGGCGCGGGGCCGGAAGCGGTGTTCCCGATTTCCTTCATCGGGCGCGACAAGCCGCACTGAGCGGAGTGGTCATTCCGCCGTCACCCCGGACTTGATCCGGGGTCCAGATCACGCTGCTGGATTCCGGCCTGCGCCGGAATGACGCATCAGACGCCCCAGACCACCGGTTTCTGCTTTTTAAGGGACCACTCCAGCAGTTCCAGCAGCGGCACGGCGCGCTGGGTCAGGGTGACGTAGGGCCGCGAACTCTGGGCGTGGCCGCTGTGGTCGGGCTCGGTGCGCGGCAGGTCTTCGTCCTGCAGGCCGGCGCGCTGCCGCTTGTCTTCCTCGATCGCGGCCTTGAGCCGGGCGATCGCGTCGGGCAGTTGCTCGACGGTGACGATGCCCTTGTCGCTGGCTTCCTTGCCCATGATTTTCATCATGCGCTGGGCCACGTCGCCGAACATGATGACGTCGCCCGATGCCGGCGATTGAAAGGTAATGATCATTGTTCGATCTCCTTGAGCCAGTCGAGAATCTGCTGCGCCGGCTTTTTCCAGTCGCGCTCCAGCATCAGGCCGTGGCCCATGCCGGGGAAAATATGGGCATCGACGTCGTAGGAGCGCGCCGTCATTTCCACCAGCGAAGCCGGAATCAGGTGATCGAACTCCGCGCCCTGCACCAGCAGCGGCGTGCGCTTGATGCGCCCGGTGCGCGGCATGCCGAACAGCGACATGTCCCACAGCGCGCGATGCGATTCGGATTGCGAGCCCTTGTAAAAGCGCTTCAGGTCGTCGAGCGACACCGGCTGGGCGAACAGCGCCTCGCGCAGGGTTTCCAGCGAGGCCTTGCCGCCGCTCAACAGGCTGTTCAAGTCCTGCATCATGCCCGGCTTGGAAAACATCATGCCCATTGCGGCCGACATCAGGCCCTGCGGCGGCACCGCGCACATCAGCACGGCGCCGGGCGCCAGATGGTCTTCGAGATACTTCTGCACCACGAAGCCGCCCATCGAATGCCCGATCAGCACCGGCGGGGCCGGCAGTGCAGCGACCACGGCCTCGACGTCGCGCACATAGTCGGCGATCGAAAAACTGTCGAGATGCTTGCGCCCCGGCGAGCCGCCGTGGCCGGAAAGGCTCACGGCATAGGCGGCGTAGCCGGCTTCGGCAAAGAAGGGCAGGAAATGCTCCTCCCAGCACCAGGCGGCGGTGTAGGCGCCGTGGACGAACAGCAGCGGTGTCGGCTGCGCCTGGCCGGGCGGGATGCGGGCGAGGACTTCGTGCTGCGCGAAACGGGGTGGATTCATCGGTTGCGGATGCTGGCAGGCGGCATCTCTTGGTGGGATAAGATTGGGGTTCCCATGAATTCTACCGTGCGCCCCCCATGCTGAAATGGCTGATTGTCCTGGTTGCCACGGTTTTCGTGATCGGCCTGCTGCAACCGCGCCTGCCGCAACCGGGGCGGCTGCCGGGCGATTTGCGCTTCCGGCTGCGCGGCAGGGAGTATGCCTTCCCCTTCGCCTCGGTGATCGTGTTTTCGCTGATCGCCGCGCTTATCGGCTGGCTGCTTTGAGTTCCCGCAAAACCTCGACGCGTGCCGCGCTGACGTTGCGGGCGATGGCCTGCGGGTCGGCCCGGCCTTCGCGTTGAGCGGTGGTCGCCCGCGCGATCGCCCCCGCATCCACGCTGCGCACCGCCGTCAATGCCGCGCGCCAGGCGGCGGCCGGCGCGTATTCGCGTTCCTGCCAGCCCAGCCGACCGCGGTAATCCGCTTCACAGGCGAGCAGGATCAGCTCGAAGCGCTCGGGTCGGCGCAGGGCATCGCAGCGTTCGAGTACCGTCAAGCGGGTTTCCGGCCGCAGCTCGGCAACGCGATGCATGTCGCCGTGGAAGCGCGCTGCCAGGCGCGCCACCTCGCGGCATTCCACCGGCACGCGCAGGCGTTCGCAGACCGCTTCGAGCAGGGCCACGCTTTTGGCTTCGTGACCGTAATGCCGCGGCAGGATCTCGGCCGGCGTCAGCCCCTTGCCCAGATCGTGGGTCAAGGCGGCGAAGCGCGCCGGCAAGGCGGCGCCGAGCCGCGCCGCCATGTCGATCACCAGCATCACATGCACGCCGGTATCGATTTCGGGATGGTAGTCGGCGCGCTGCGGCACGCCCCACAGCGCATCGAGCTCGGGCAGCAGGCGGACCAGCGCATTGCATTCGCGCAGTACCTCGAACATGCGCGAGGGCCGCGCTTCCATCAGGCCGCGCGCGAGTTCCTGCCAGACCCGCTCGGGCACCAGCGCATCGACTTCGCCGGCGGCGACCATGCCGCGCATCAGCGCCATGGTTTCCGCGGCGATGGTGAAATCGGCAAAGCGCGCCGCGAAGCGCGCCACACGCAGGATGCGCACCGGGTCTTCGGCAAAGGCCGGCGAGACGTGGCGCAAAACCCGCGCGGCGAGGTCGGCGCGGCCGCCATGCGGATCGATGATGGCGCCCGCTTCGTCCCTGGCAATGGCGTTGATGGTCAGGTCGCGCCGGATCAGATCCTGCTCCAGGGTCACGCCCGGCGCGGCATGGAAGGCAAAGCCGGTGTAGCCCGGTCCGGTCTTGCGCTCGGTGCGCGCCAGCGCGTATTCCTCGTGCGTCTGCGGATGGAGGAAGACCGGGAAATCGCGGCCGACCGCGAGATAACCCTGCGCCAGCATGTCTTGCGGCGTGGCGCCGACCACCACCCAGTCGCGATCCTTGACGGCCAGGCCGAGCAGTTCGTCGCGCACCGCGCCGCCCACGGCGTAGATCTTCATGGGCGGGTACCGTCAGCCACGCAAATAAGTGGGTGCAACGAGTTCGAGCGGCGTCGCGACACGGCCGAAGGGCAGGCTGCAGCCGCTGTCGCAGACGCTGGCGACGCGCATCGAGCGGATGTTGTCGCGCGTCATCGGACCGTTGGGGATGAACTCCATGGCCCACGCCTGCAGCCAGGCGACGGCCGGCGGCAGGCCGATCACCAGCCGCGGATGGCCGCCGGCCGCGGCCGCATACTTGACCAGTTGCCGCAGGCTGTACTGCCGCGGGCCGCACAGATCGTAGCTGGCGCCGATGCTCTCGGCGCGCTGCAGGCTGTCGGCTATCGTGGCGGCGACGTCCTCCACCCACACCGGCTGGAAACGCGCGTCGGCGCCGGCCAACGGGAAAAACGGCGCGATCCTGGCCATGCGTGCGAACAGCTTGAGGAAGGCGTCGCCCGGGCCGAAGATCACCGAGGGCCGGAAGATCGTCAGGTCCAGTCCGGCTTCGCGCAACACCGCCTCGCCCGCGGCCTTGGAGCGCAAATAGCCGGAAGGCGCATCGGCCGCGGCTTGCAGCGCAGAGACATGCAGCACCCGGCGCACGCCGGCCGCCCTGGCCGCGGCGGCGATCTTCCGCGGCAGTTCGACGTGGGCGTGGGCGAAGCCGGAGCCATACGGTTGGCCTTCACCGCCCTTCAATACGCCGACCAGGCTGATCACCGCATCCTGAGCTTGCATCAGCCGCGCCAGCGTCGCCGGATCATGCACATCGGCATCGACCACGTCGGCGGTGGGCAGCACCAGCAGATGCTTGGCCTTGTCCCGACGCCGCGTCGGCAGCGTGAATTGAAAGTTGGCGCTGGCGGGACGGCGCGCCAGTTCGCGCACCACGGCCGAACCGAGAAAACCCGTGCCGCCGATCAGCAGGATGTTGCTCACGGCAGCTGCTCCACCCCGTTCTCACCCTGGCCGCGCGCGCCGATCACGCCCAGCGTGGCCTTCAGCGACTGCGGCCGGCCTTCGAACAGGGTGTTGTAATACACGGAGTTGCTCATGACCTTTTTCACGTAATCGCGGGTTTCCGCAAACGGGATGGTCTCGGCGTAGATCGCGCCTTCCATGGGCCGGCCCGCGCGCCAGCGGCGGGCGCGGCTGGGGCCGGCGTTGTAGGCGGCGGAGGCCAGCACCGGATGGTTGTCGAGCGATTCCAGCACCATCTTCAGGTAATGGGTGCCGAGCGTGACATTGGTCTCCATTTCGGCAACACGCCGCGGATGGAAATTGCCCAGCTTGATTTTCTTCGCCACCCATTCCGCGGTCGCCGGCATCAACTGCATGAGGCCCTTGGCCCCGACCGAGGATCTGGCGTTCATCACGAAACGCGATTCCTGCCGCATCAGGCCATACACCCAGCCGTTGTCGAGCGCAAGTTCATCGGCCTTGGGCAGCACACGGTCGCTGAAGGGCGCGACGTAGCGCAGGCTGAAATTGTGCTGCGTCCGCGTGCGGTCGGCGGTGTTGATGGCGCGATCCCAGATCTCGTTCTTCCGGGCGAATTCGGCCGCCGCGAGCAGGGCCCGGTCGTCCATGCCGCGCAGCGCCCAGACCCATTCGCGCACGCCTTCGATCCGCATGTCGAGACGGAACAGCGCCAACGCACGCTGCAGGCCGGGATTGGCCGCGGCGAGGGCCAGCTCCCCGGCGCTGGGCGCCTCCGCATGGGGCGGTACTTCGATCGCGCGGCCGAGTTCCTCGTCGGCAAGATTGCCGTAGAAATTCGGCTGGCCGCCGATCTTGAGGTAGTTCAGGCGCGCGGCGTCGAGCTGGTTGCCGGCGGCCAGGGCGCGGCCCTGCCAATAAGTCCATTCCGGCTGGGCGGCGAGCGGCGGCGGCATGGCCGTAATCGCGCGCCGCACCGCGCTCCAGTCAGGCGCGCGCAACGCGGCGCGCACGCGCCAGGCCTGCTGTTCCTCGGAAAGCGCCGTGCCGGCGGCCTTTTCATACCAGGCCAAGGCCTCGGGCTGGTGCCTCA
>JAXMJU010000056.1:0-4061 GCA_034376265.1 Sulfuritalea sp. | reverse complement strand
CGGCACGCGCCTCAAGCTGCCGGCTTTCGTCACGCCGACCGGTGAGCGCAAGTTCCGCGACTACCCCGATTTCATCGTCAACTACGAGACCGAGCCGGGCTCCGGCATCGGCTTTCTTGCCGGATGGCGCGGCAAGGGCGGCGAAAAGTTCCTGCGCGGCGAGCCCAACCCGAACCAGTGGGAGATGTATCAGAAGAACAACTGCGTGTTCCACTACGAGTTGCCCAAGTCCTACCAGTACATGCGCAACTGGAACAAGGGCTATCTCGAATGGTCGCAACGCAATCGCATCACGCGTTATGCCGAGCCGATCCTGATCCACCTGTACTCGGAAGTCCTGCAGCGCTTCCGCACGGCAGCCCAGGGCAAGGGCCTGACGCGCAAGCCGCCGGAGCATTTGAAGAAGCGCATTGAAACCTATTTCGATCCGCTGCCCTTCTACTACGATTCGCTCGAAGCGCAGGTCACCGACAAGCACAAGTACCCGCTCGCCGCCGTGACGCAGCGGCCGATGGCGATGTATCACTCCTGGGATTCGCAGAATGCCTGGTTGCGGCAGATCCATACCCACAACTACCTCTACGTCAATACCTTGACCGCGCGTCAGCAGGGCATCGCCGACGGCGACTGGATCTGGGTCGAGTCGCAGTGGGGCAAGGTGCGCTGCATGGCGCGTCACTCGGAAGCGGTGGAGCCCGGTACCGTGTGGACCTGGAATGCGATCGGCAAGGCCGCAGGGGCCTGGAACCTGACGCCCGATGCCAACGAATCGCAGAAGGGTTTTCTGCTCAATCACCTGATTTCCGAGGAACTTCCCGCAGGGGCTGGGTCGGCAAGTCAACAGCGCATTTCCAACTCCGATCCGATTACCGGACAGGCGGCGTGGTACGACGTGCGGGTGAGAATTACAAAAGTTGGCGCTGGCGAGACGGCGCCGAGTTTGCAAACTACGTCGCCGCAGTTCGAGCCGATGAAGCCTTACCCGGGAATGAAGACACGCAGCAGCATCCTGGCCTTCCTCGGAGTCAAGCCGAAATGACTCCGCTGTCCGGCAAGGAACGCTCGCGATGACCCAACTCGCGTTGGTGATAGACCTCAATGTCTGCGTCGGCTGCCAGGCCTGCGTGACCTCCTGCAAGGAGTGGAACACTTCGGGCAGCGCCGGGCCGATGGTCGATCAGAACCCTTACGGCGCCGATCCGACGGGAACCTTCTTCAACCGCGTGCAGACCTTCGAAATCGGCGAGTTCCCCAACACCGAGACGGTGCATTTCCCCAAGTCGTGCCTGCATTGCGAGGATCCGCCCTGTGTGCCGGTGTGCCCGACCGGGGCTTCCTACAAGCGCAAGGAAGACGGCATCGTTCTCGTCGATTACGACAAGTGCATCGGCTGCAAGTACTGCTCCTGGGCCTGCCCCTACGGTGCGCGCGAGCTCGACGAGCAGCAGCAGGTGATGAAGAAATGCACGCTGTGCGTCGACCGCATCTACGACATGACCATGGTGGAGGACGATCGCAAGCCGGCCTGCGTCAAGGCCTGTCCGACCTCGGCACGGCTGTACGGCGACATCCACGACCCCGAGTCGGCGGTATCGATCGCGATCCGCGAAAGCGGTGGCTATCCGCTGATGCCGGAGTGGGGCACGCACCCCGCCAATCACTATCTGCCACGGCGCAAGACTCGCATCAAGATCCACGATGACGAGCTCGAGCGCGCCGACAACCCGCTCAAGGTCGATCGCCAGTTGCCGCGGCCGGCCATGGACGAGCCGACGCTCGACGACGTCACCACCTGGTAAGCGAACACCAAATGCATCCGGCTTTTTCCGTCATATTCCTGACCACCCTGATTGGCGCCGCCCAGGGGCTGTTTCTTGCGCTGTTCACCGCGCAGACCTATGCCGCCTTCAAGCTGCTGCCGCAACCGGATGCCCATGCCTTCTACGGTCAGGGCAGCCTCCTGGCGCTGGTACTGCTGGTTGCCGGCCTCGTCGCTTCGTTCTTCCATCTGGGTCACCCCGAGCGTGCCTGGCGCACCGCGACCAAGTGGCGGACCTCCTGGCTGTCGCGCGAGGTGATCGTGCTGCCGGCCTTCATGGGCGTGGTGTTCCTGTATGGCCTGGCGCACTGGCTGGATTGGCATCCGCTGCTGATGACACTGCCCGGCGAATTGCCGCTCGATCCCACGGCGATTCTCGGCGTGGCTGGAACAGTACTCGCGTTTGCCCTGTTCCTCTGCACCGCGATGATCTATGCCTGCCTGAAGTTTCTCGCCGAGTGGCATTCACCGCTGACGGTTATCAATTACGTCCTGCTCGGCGGCGCCTCGGGCTTTTCTCTGGCTGCTGCGTTTGCCGCCTTCACCGCGCCGGAACTGGTGAGTTTCCTGGCGGGCTGGGCCGCGATCATCACCCTGCTCGGTCTGGTCGGCCGCAGTGCCTCGCTCTATCGCAATGCGCGATTGAAGCCGAAGTCGACACTGCAGACCGCAATCGGCATCAAGCATCCGCGGATAGCGCAAAAGACGCAGGGTTTCATGGGCGGCAGTTTTAACACGCGCGAGTTTTTTCATGGCCAGCCGGTTGCTGTGCTGCGCGGCATAAAGTGGTTCTTCATGCTCGCCGTGTTTCCATTGCCGCTGCTGTTGCTGGTGTCCGGCATGCAAGGCACCACGGGACTGCTGGTAGCGGCCTTCGTCATCCAGTATTTCGGCCTGCTGGCCGAGCGCTGGTTCTTCTTCGCCCAGGCCAATCATCCGCAGAACCTGTATTACCAGTCCATCGCCTAAGACCTGTTGTTGCAAAGGGACTTTACGTATATTATCAATCGCTAAAGTACCAAGTCCGTACCACCATAACCAAGTCAAGAGAGAGGAAGAAAACATGAACTTCGACAAGGAACTCGACGCCCGCGGCCTGAACTGCCCGCTCCCCATCCTGCGTGCCAAGAAGTCGCTGGCCGAACTGCAATCGGGTCAGGTGCTGCGCATCATCGCCACCGATCCCGGTTCGGTGAAGGATTTCGCCGCGTTCGCCAAGCAGACCGGCAATGAACTGCTGGCCAGCGCCGAGAAGGACAAGGAATTCGAATTCTTCATGAAGCGCAAGTAGGCTGCCATGCTTGAACTGCCAGACCCGCCCACGGGCGGGCTTGGTTGCACCGATCGCATGTCACCATCATATCAAGGCCGATTGTCAGTACCCGTCGAATTATCGTTCGCTATAACTGCATAAAAAAAATCGTCTGGTTGCTGCAGTGCGATTTATTTAATCATCAAACATGTTGGTCATCTCGACCAGGAGGAAATACATGGGTGCCATCCCCGAAATTGCCAATATCGACGAACTCGTCAATCGTCGCCTGGAAGAGTTGCTGCCGCAAAAGATCGAGGAAGCGCTGCGTCAGCGGGAGGAATCGAGAACCCCGTCGATGGCCATCATCGCCACCCGCGGCACGCTGGACTGGGCCTATCCACCTTTCATTCTCGGCTCGACGGCCGCTGCGCTGGGCTGGGACGTGTCTATTTTCTTCACCTTCTATGGCCTGAACCTGCTGAAGAAGGACGTCTCGGACCTCAAGGTGAGCCCGCTGGGCAATCCCGGCATGCCGATGAAAATGCCTTTCGGTCCGGAGTGGTTCAAGGGCATCAACTGGAACATCCCCAACATCATTCAGGCCGGCGTACCGGGTTTCGAGAACGTCGCCACGATGCTGATGCAGCAGACCATCAAGAACAACGGCGTCGCCACCATCGAGGAACTGCGCGGCCTAGCGCTGGAAGCCGACGTCAAGTTCATCGCCTGCCAGATGACCGTCGACCTGTTCGGCTTCAGCCATGACGACTTCATCGGCGGGCTTGACTTTGCCGGCGCCGCAACCTTCCTGCCTGTCGCGCAAAAAGCCGACGTCAGCCTGTTTATGTAGCATGAATGCAACAGTAGCGCAGGCCGTCGCGCTCCTGGTCTGGACTTGCTGAATCACTTTAGCTTACAACTGCAACTTGTTGAAGTTAACTGAATAACCCTTGGGAGAGATCGGAATGAAAATGAAAAAAATTGCAG
>JAXMJU010000055.1:0-8205 GCA_034376265.1 Sulfuritalea sp. | reverse complement strand
TCGGCATCGACCAGGTGGCCGTCGAGCGAATCGCCGATATCGGGCAGCAGCACCGGGCGCAGGCCGAAGGCCTCGATCCAGTCGCGGATCGCCTCGGTGGCGCCCGGGGTCAGCATCGAGGCGCAGAACACGTTGACCTGCTTTTTTCGGCGTGCCACGCCCCTCTCCCTCGATCCCTCTCCCTGAGGGAGAGGGGAGGTAATTGCTCCTTCTCCCCCTGGGAGAAGGTCGGGATGAGGGCTGGCCAACTCTCCAGTGTTCGGCACCATCACGTCAATGATGGCTTCCATGGCCAGCGCAAAGCCCGATTCGAGGCAGCCGGAAAAATCCGGCGTGGTCACCGGCACCACAGCGGTCGCGGCGAACTGCGGATGCTTATCGCGGAACTCGCGCACCAGGCGCTTGATGTCCACGCCCTGGGTCTCCGACAAGCCCGTGGTCGGCAGGCCGATCACGTCGGGCGCGTTCTTTTCGCAGATCACGCGCAGGCCTTCGATGACATTCTCGTCGGCGCTCATGATCGAGGACACCTGATCCATGGCCGTGGTCTGCAGCGGAATCGGCTCGCGGAAATGGCGCACGAAGAACACCTTGCCGAAGGCCGTGCAGCCCTGCGAGCCGTGCAGCATGGGGATGGCATTTTTCAAGCCGAGGAAGGCCAGCGCCGCACCTATCGGCTGACTGGCCTTGAGCGGATTCACCGCCAGCGGCTTGCTGCGTTTGAGGATTTCGGCCATGGCAGAGGCTCGGCAAATTGAATTGCCCAAGACCTCGCAAGCTTCGTGCCGTTTCCTAAGTGACTGTTATATATGAATTAGATCAGACCATTGTTGCAAAGGCGACAAGTCCTTACCGAACGACGCAGCAGAAACACCTCAAGGCCGCCAATGCGTTTCCACAATATCAGGGAATATTCTTGCATTTCCCTTTTTGGGAACATAGACTGTCGGCAACCATCTCCCGTTTTCCAATGCGAATTCTCGGCCTGCCACTTCTTGAACGGTTCAAGCAATCCCATGCCGATTCCCGAGGGCCGCTGGATGCTTGGCGGGACGAAGTCGAACGCAGCCAGTGGCAAACATCCCAGGACATCAAGCAGCGTTACGGCAGTGCTGATTTTCTGGCCGACAACCGGGTGATTTTCAACGTCAAGGGCAACCGGTATCGGCTGCTAGTCCAGGTTCGGTTTCTGGGTGGTTTGGTAGTTGTTGAATGGATCGGCACGCATGCCGAGTACGACAAGAAGAAGTTTTGAGGGCATCCCGCGCCTCGGGGCGAATCAGGGGCAGGAGAGAAGAATGAAGCTGAAGCTCATCAAGAACGAGACCGACTACGGCTCAGCCATGGCGCGCCTCTCGGCTTTGATGGCGGCCAACCCCGATGCGGGAAGCGCAAACGAAAACGAGCTGGATCTGTTGGCGCTGGTCATCGAAGACTACGAACGCAAGATCGTGCCGCCTGTCGTGCCCGATCCGATCGAGGCCATCCTGTTCCGCCTCGACCAGGCCGGCCTGACGCGCAAGGACTTGATCCCCTACATCGGTTCCGCGCCCAAGGTGTCGGAAGTGCTGGCGCGCAAGCGTCCGCTCTCGCTGACCATGATTCGCCGCCTGCATCAAGGCCTGGGCATTCCGGCCGACGTCCTGATCGGCGGCGCCGAGTCCACCGAAAGCGTGCTCGAAGCGCCCGACATCGACTACGCGCGATTCCCGCTCAAGGAAATGCTCGACCGTGGCTGCTTCGGCAGCTTCACCGGCAATGCGACCCGGCTCAAGGACTATGCGGAAGACCTAATGCGCAAGTTTCTGCGTGGCCTGTCACCCAACCCGGCGGAACCGATCCTGATGCGCGCCCCGCTGCACCAGCGCGGCGAAAGGCGAATGGATGAAGCAGCGCTACTTGCCTGGAGGCTGTGCGTGCTCAAGAAGGCGCGCGCCATCGATCTTTCGCGGGACTACAGGAAAGGCGTGGTCACGGCACGCTGGCTGCGCGAACTCGCGCGCTTGTCCTCGTTTCAGGAAGGCCCCAAGCTGGCGCGCGAATACCTGGCACGCGCAGGCATCGCGCTGGTGATCGAGCTGCATTTCAAGGGCACCTACCTCGATGGTGCCGCCATGCTCGATCAGGGGCGCCCCATAGTTGCCCTCACATTGCGCCATGACCGGCTGGACAACTTCTGGTTTGTGCTCCTGCACGAGCTTGCCCACGTCGCCCGCCATCTGGACGAAGGCCACCCTTTCTTTGCCGACGATCTGGATAGCCCGGACAAGGCCGACCGGCAGGAAGCGGAAGCCGACGCAATGGCACAGGAAGCGCTGCTGCCACAGTCTGAGTGGGCGGCCTTCGCGACCGACGCCAACCCGACGGCTTCGACGGCCCAGGCCTTTGCCGACCGACTGGGCATAGACCCTGCAATCGTCGCCGGGCGGGTACGCCACGAGAAGCAGAACTTCCGGCTGTTGAGCCGCTTGCTGGGTCAAGGCCAACCCAGCCGCCAACTCGCTGACCGCCAGGAAAATCCGTGATCGCCAAGCGCTGCGAACGGTCGGGGTCGGACTGGTTTGCGCGGCGAGGGCTGCTCGAAGAAAGTCGGTGCTGGTGGGACGGCGACAGCGGAGTGTGAAGATTTAATCCGACCACGGCCCCTTTAACGCAACTTTTTGAACGTAGAAGTCGTCGTTCTGGTCACTTTTGTTGCGCCTGCGCTCAATTGCTGCGGCATACGCCCTACCGATAAGCCAAATCTTAGCGATAACAGAAGGCACATCGGTGTGCAAAGGATGTCTTCTGCATAGGTCGTACAAGACTTCGTTTCCCAATCCCCATGGTGAGGGCGATTGAGCAAATGCAATGGCGGTACGAAGATCCAGTGGCATGAGAAACCTATCTTTGATACAGGAAGGCAGCTTGCGCCCTAACTTAGCCGTGTGCTCCCTGACTTGGCGAAGTGAGATGCCTTGGAAACCTCTGCCTGCCGGACTTCTCGTCCTAAGCGTGCGCTTCCTGAGCATCGCAAATTTCCGTGACAAACAGCGCATCGAAAACATACGGCGTCAGCATACACGCAAGAAACCGTGGTCTGTTCCTTTTGCCTATGCCATGGGCCGATTGTGCCTGGCGATGTAGATGCAGATGCTGGTGTCCAGCAGATAACGTGATCGCATCAAAAGCTCTCGCGCTCTTGGGGCGGCGCATCCTT
Source organism: Sulfuritalea sp. (assembly GCA_034376265.1). GTDB lineage: Bacteria > Pseudomonadota > Gammaproteobacteria > Burkholderiales > Rhodocyclaceae > Sulfuritalea. The sequence goes on along the minus strand of JAXMJU010000055.1, from coordinate 5,006 downwards.
CCTGCCTTCGGCCATGAAGTCTCCCCGCAGGCTGGCAAGGGTATGGAAAACGGCGCCGCCAACTTCCGGGTACTCGCGCAAAACGAGTTTCTTGCCGCGCCGGAAAATCTCCACCTGTTTCACATTCAGACGGAATTCCCTGGGCAGGCGAACGGCCTGACTATTACCGGATTGGAAGACGCGTGCGTAGGCCATGGAGCAGCTCGAAATAAATGGGATACGTCAAGCATATACGCCAGCCATTGAGCTGGGAAGGGCGACACTGTGCGGCAACTGGCCGCTTGTCTGGGCGACGTGACACGCCGACGCGAAGCCGGCGCATTTCTCAAGCCGTCAGCGGCTCCCCCGCCGCCTTCTGCGCCGCCCACGGAGCGGGTTTGCGCACCTTGTCCCACACCGGGGCTTCGAGCGTCAGCGCGAGCTGGCGCACCAGTTCCAGCATGCCTTCGTAGCCGGCGTAGCCGAACTCGCGTTCCTGGTTGATGTCGAGGAAGGGAATGCGCGCCTTGAGCGCCGTGTACAGATTGCGCCCGCCGGCGATCAGGATGTCGGCGTTGTAATCCTTGTAGGCCTGCAGCAGTGCCCTGGGGCTGCCGTCGGTGATCATTTTCGCGTCCTCGCCCATGATTTCGCGGATGCGCGCCTTGTCTTCCTCGGTGGATTTGTTGGTGCCGGTGGCGACCACGTTCATGCCCAGATCCTGCAGCGCGGAGACCACCGACCAGGACTTGACGCCGCCCGTGTAGAGCAGCACGCGCTTGCCCTTGAGGCGCGCGGCCCAGGGTTCCAGCGCGGCGCGAATTTTCGCTTCCTCGCGCACGATCATCGCTTCGGTGCGCGCCGTCAGGTCGGCGTCGCCGAGCAGGCGGGCGAAGTCGCGGAAGGCCTGCGAGGTGTCGGTGATGCCGTAGAAGCTGCCCTCGAAGAAGGGCACGCCGTAGTCGGTTTCAAGTTTGCGCGCGACATTCAGCAGAGCCTTGGCGCAGACCACCATCGAGGCCTGGGCGCGGTGCATGGTCTGCACTTCGTGGAAGCGCCCATCGCCCGAGAGCGAACAGAGGATGCGCAGGCCCAGCTCATCGAACAAGGGTGCGACATGCCAGAACTCGCCGGCGATGTTGTATTCGCCGATCAGGTTCACGTCATGCACGGTGATGCCGGGACGCTTGGCGCTTTCCGGCACCGGCTCCGGTTCGCGGGTGCCGATGACGTGCCTGAACATGGCTTCGCCGGCGATGCGGTTGCCGAGGTTCTTGGTGCCGTAGAAGCCGGCGCAATCGACCGGCACCACGGGAACGCCCCACAGTTCGGTGGCGGCCTTGGCCACCGCGCCGAGGTCGTCGCCGATCAGCGCCGGGACACAGGTCGAGTAGAGGAACACGGCTTTCGGCGCGTAGTCGTCGATGGCCTGCTTGATCGCGTGGAACAGCCGCTTCTCGCCGCGACCCATGACGATATCCTGCTCGGTGAGGTCGGTGGTCATGCCGATGCGGTAGAGCGTCGGCCCGCTGGAACGCGTGCCGCGGTTGTCCCAGCTCGACCCGGCGCAGGCGATCGGGCCATGCACGATGTGGGCGACGTCGGCGATCGGCAACAGCGCGATCTGCGCGCCGTCGAAGGAACAGCCGCCGGCCGTGGCGCCGGGCTTGGTCTTGGCGCAGCCGGACTTCTCCTTCTTGTTGTGGGCGCAGGCAGGCTCGTTCAGCAGTTCGGCGATTTCGGCGGCTTTCATCGGGGGCCTCGTAGGGTTGCGCAAGGATTCGCAAGCCCCATGCCAGTGCGCAAGCCCTTGACGGCGCTGAAGAGTTGGCGCTGGCGACACGGCGTTGCGGCAGGCCGCACATTGTTTTGTCGGATTTGCTACATGCGCTTGCCGATCCCGCGCAGCAGTGCGGTTTTGGCGCCTGGCATTGTTCATGCAATACCGATCGGCATGAACGCCACCGACCTGCGCCCGCACCTGCTGGCCTTCGCCAGTTACCCGGACCTGCCCGAGACCCAGGCGCTGGCCGGCACCATCGCGCTGGCGCCGCGCCGGCGCGGGCCTTGGCGCGCGCCGGTCGCCGGCCTCGGCGCACGCGAACTCGACGCGGTGCTGGTGAGCTACTTCCCCGGCGCGGCGCCTTTGCGCCCGCTGCTGCACATCTGGCGCGAGCAGGCCGAGGCCGAAGCCCGTCCAGCGCCGGACGAGTTCGACGAGCTGGTCGCACTGCTGCTCGCGCACCGGACCACCGACGCACCCGATACCCGCTGGCTGGCCCACGCCGTCGCCACCGCGAGCATGGCCGACCAGCATCTCTGGCAGGATCTCGGCCTGCCCAGCCGGACCGAGCTCAATGCCCTGATGCAGACGCGCTTCACGGCGCTCAAGACGAAGAATGCCGGCGACATGAAGTGGAAGAAGTTCTTCTACCGCCAGCTCTGCGAGCAAGCCGAAGTGCTGATCTGCAAGTCCCCCAGTTGTGCGAATTGCTGCGATTATTCGCTCTGCTTCAGCCCCGAAACATGAAACCCATCGCGCTATTCCTGCTGCTCCTCGCCTGCCTCGGCCGCGCCGCTTGCGCCGGCGAGGTGCAGGTTGCCGTCGCCGCCAATTTCGCCGCGCCGGCAAAACTCATCGCCGCCGCCTTCGAAAAAGATACCGGACACAAGGCACAGCTGGCCTTCGGCGGCACCGGCAAGTTCTATGCGCAGATCAGGAACGGCGCACCCTTCGATGTGCTGCTCGCCGCCGACGACGAGACTCCGGCCCGGCTCGAGCAGGAAGGCGCGGCCGTCGCGGGCAGCCGCTTCACCTATGCCACGGGCCGGTTGCTGTTGTGGTCGGCGCAGGCAGGCTACGTCGATGACCAGGGCAAGGTGCTGACGCAAGGCGATTTCAGGCACCTCGCCATCGCCAATCCCCGGCTCGCGCCCTATGGCGCGGCCGCCGTCGAGGTGCTGACCGCGCTGAAACTCCTCGACGCCGTGCGGCCCCGGTTCGTCCAGGCCGAGAACATAGCCCAGGCCCACCAGTTCGTCGCCACGGGCAATGCGGAGCTGGGTTTCGTCGCCCTCTCGCAGCTGATGCAGGACGGCCGGCTCGGCGCCGGCTCGGCCTGGCTTGTGCCGGCGAAGCTGCACCGCCCGATAAAACAGGATGCCGTGCTGCTCGGCAAGGGCAAGCCGGCCGCCGTGGCATGGCTCAAGTACCTCAGGGGCGACAAGGCGCAGGCGATCATCAAATCCTTCGGCTACGAGATCTGACGCCGCACCGGCAGGCGATGTCGCGGTAGCATTCGCCCCATGCTCAGTTCTGGCAACCACGCCGCCGACTTCGCCGCAATCTGGCTCACCTTCAAGCTGGCGACCGTCACCACCGTGCTGTTGCTGCTGATCGGCACGCCGATCGCCTGGTGGCTGGCGCGCACCCGTTCCTGGTGGAAGGGCCCGGTGGGCGCCGTGGTGGCGCTGCCCATCGTGCTGCCGCCGACCGTGATCGGCTTTTACCTGCTGCTGCTGATGGGCCCCGACGGCGTGGTCGGGCAGTTCACGCAATGGGCCGGCATCGGCCTCTTGCCCTTCACCTTCTGGGGCCTCGTCGTCGCTTCGGTGTTCTATTCCATGCCCTTCGTCGTGCAGCCGATCCAGAACGCCTTCGAGGCCATCGGCGAGTGTCCGCTGGAAGCCGCGGCCACCTTGCGCGCCACGCCGCTCGATGCCTTTTTCAGCGTCGCCCTGCCGCTGGCGAAGCCCGGCTTCCTCACCGCGACGATCCTCGGCTTCGCCCACACCGTCGGCGAATTCGGCGTGGTTCTGATGATAGGCGGCAATATTCCGGACCAGACCCGCGTCGTCTCGGTGCTGATCTACGACCACGTCGAGGCGCTGGAATACGGCCAGGCGCACTGGCTGGCCGGCGGCATGATGGCCTTCTCCTTCCTCGTGCTGCTGGCCTTGTACACGCTCACCGGACGCAAAACCCGATGAGCATCGCGGCGCAGTTCGAGCTGGCCTGGCCCGGCTTCAGCCTCGATGTCGACCTCGACTTGCCGGGGCGCGGCGTCACGGCCCTGTTCGGCCAGTCCGGCTGCGGCAAGACCACGCTGCTGCGCTGCATCGCCGGGCTGGAGCGCGGCGCCGGCCGGCTCGCGATCAATGGCGAAATCTGGCAGGAGGGCGGCGTCTTCCTGCCGACGCATCGGCGCCCGCTCGGCTACGTGTTCCAGGACGCGCGCCTGTTCGCCCATCTCGACGTCGGCCGCAATCTCGATTACGGCCGGTGCCGCAGCCGGGCCGCGGCCACCCTCAGCCGCGAATCCATCGTCGAGCTGCTGGGCCTCGGCCCCCTGCTCGAACGCCTGCCCGAGCGGCTTTCCGGCGGCGAGCAGCAGCGCGTGGCGATCGCCCGCGCCCTGCTGTCCGCACCGCGCCTGCTGCTGCTGGACGAGCCGCTGGCCGCGCTCGACCATGCGCGCAAGCAGGAAATCCTGCCTTATCTGGAACGCCTGCGCGACGAACTGGATATTCCCGTGATCTATGTCAGCCATGCCGCCGACGAAGTGGCCCGCCTCGCCGATCACCTGGTCGTCATGGAAGGCGGCCGCGCCGTGGTGCACGGCCCGCTCGCCGAAACCCTGGCGCGCATCGACCTGCCGATCCGCCTCGGCGAGGATGCCGGCGCGGTGTTCGCCGCGACCGTGGTCGAGCGCGATGCCGAGTGGCATCTGGCGCGCGTCGAGTTCGACGGCGGCGAACTCTGGGTGCGCGACAGCGGCGTCGCCGTGGGGCGCCAGGTGCGGGTGCGCATCCTGGCGCGCGACGTGTCGCTCGCCAACAGCCGCCACGACGACGTCAGCATCCTGAACCTGCTGCCCGCCACGGTCGTTGCCCACGCCGCCGAGGATCATCCCTCGGCCATTCTGGTGCAGCTGCGCGTCGGCGCCACCGCCTTGCTGGCGCGCCTGACGCGGCGCTCGGCGCAGCGCCTCGACCTCGCCCCCGGCCGCGAAGTCTGGGTGCAGATC
>JAXMJU010000054.1:0-4260 GCA_034376265.1 Sulfuritalea sp. | reverse complement strand
TGCCGCCACTCGGTGCGCGCAGGGGAGGCGGTGGTGCCGCTCAGGACGCGTCCTGTCCTGTTCGCGCTTGTCCGCATGCTGGCCGAGGGCTGGCCGGGCGACGTGTCGCGTCAGGCGCTGGTCGCGGGCGCTTTCCGTGGGAAGGAAGCCGATGAATCCTACCGCGCCCGGTTGCGCGTCGAAATCGGACGGCTGCGCAGGGAAGTTCGGCAGTTCGGCGCCATCAAGGCGACTGCCGAAGGCTTCGCATTCATCCCATATGATGGCCGTGACGTGGCCGTGCTGGCGCCCCCGGTGGAAGAACATGGCGAAGTGCTGGCCTTGCTCGCCGACGGCGAAGCCTGGTCCACGTCGGCACTGGCGATCGCGCTTGGCGCCAGCCCGCGCACGATACAACGCGCGCTGGGCGAGTTGGCGGAAGCGGGTAAGGTACGATTCGTCGGACGGGGACCGTCGCGCCGCTGGGTGACGCCATCGGTGCCGGGATTCCCGTCAATTTTGTTACTCCGCGATGCACGTCCAGCCGATTAGGATGGAGACATGAAAAATCATGACGCTCAAATCCTGCGCGAATACGGCCCCTTCGCAGGTGGGGATCCCATCGGCGGGGTGACATACGACGGCGAACGCATCTGGTTTGCTGCCGGAAAGCTCAACGCCCTCGACCCGGCAACAGGAGAGGTCGTGCGCGCGATCGATGTCGCCTGCCATGCCGGCACCGCCTTTGATGGTCGCTACCTGTACCAGATCGTGGAAGACCGCATCCTGAAAATCGATCCGCGCAGCGGTGAAGTGCTGTCGGCGATTCCGGCATCGGGCAAGGGAGGCGATTCCGGGCTGGCCTGGGCCGAAGGCACGCTCTGGGTGGGGCAACATCGTGGCCGCCAGATCCATCAGGTCGATCCGGAGACGGGTGCGATCCTGCACACCATCGATTCCAGCCGTTTTGTCACCGGCGTCACCTGGCTCGACGGCGAGCTGTGGCATGGCACGTGGGAAGGCGAAGAAAGCGAGCTGCGCCACATCGATCCGCAAACGGGCGAGGTGTTCGAACGCGTAGCCATGCCGGCCGGCGCAGGAATTTCCGGCCTCGAATCGGATGGTAAGGACCAGTTCTTTTGCGGTGGCGGGGGTAGCGGCAAGATTCGCGCGGTGCGGCGTCCGGGCTGAGCGATATGATCGACCATGCCGCGCGCTGTCATGGACAGACCTGCGGACGTCCGCGCAAGTACGCGGCTCTTCAAATGAAAAGACCAACTGCATGCGCAGTTGGTCTCCACTATTGGTCAATGCGCCGGAACTTTCTCGATTCTCCGATCCGGAATGAACCAGATCAGGGACACAGCCATCAGCAGCGCCGCGGTGAGCCAGGCGTAACCGAGCAGGGCCAAGGGCATGGCGACGAAATACGACGTCAGCGAGATCTTACCTTTGGTATCGCTGCCTACCGCGCGGCCGCCCTGGCTGGCCTAGTATTCCCCGGCTTTCCGCGCACCGCCATCACCCATGCCAATATCCGCATCCAGCAGACCCGCGTCGTCCAGCGCCAGTGGAATCTCAAGAATCTGCTCGGTTCGCACGAGAACGCGCACATCGCCTTCACTCCGCAGCTCGGCGTGATACCCGATACGCATTGAGCCTGCGTTGAGCCGCCGCGCCCGCTGCCGACGCCGTGGCGCTGGCGCACCAACGGATATCAAGCCGGCGATTGAAGCCGGCGATTGAACTTTGCTCGCTCGCGGCGATCTGTTTAAGATGTAGCCGGCGACGCATTCGTGCCGCTGCCGGTATCGGCCGCTATCAAGGGAAAACCACATGTCCACCTGGGCCAAAGTCTGCCGCCTCGACGAGATCCCGCGACGTGGCAGTTGCGTCGTGTCGCATCAGGACAACCGCATAGCGGTATTCCGCGCCGCCGACGACCAGGTATTTGCGCTGCACGATGTTTGTCCGCACAAGGGCGGCCCGCTGTCGCAGGGCATCGTTCATGGCCATCGCGTGACCTGTCCGCTGCACGGCCGGATCCTCGAACTCGCCAGCGGCGAGGTCTGTGCGCCCGACCATGGCTGCGCCCGGCGCTACGAGACGCGGGTGGAGGACGGCGAGGTTTTCCTCGCCCTCTGATGAGTCCGGAAACGGCGATCGGCGCCGCCGATCCCCCGCGGCGCGAGACGCGGAGTACCTGCCCCTATTGCGGCACGGGCTGCGGCCCGCATATAGCGCGCGGGCCGCGTGCGGCAAGAATGCGCACCCCCCTTTCGTCCCCCCGCCGGGCGGGGGGTTCCGCCGCCGCTTGTTGCGAAGCACGGTATCCATCGTGAGCGCAACGCGGAGCACCTGCCCCTATTGCGGCACCGGCTGCGGCGTGATCATCGAAACAGTCGGCGCTGGTGCAACGGCGAAAATCGTCGATGTGCGCGGCGACCCGGATCATCCGGCCAACTTCGGCCGCCTGTGCAGCAAGGGCGCCAGCCTGCACCTGACCGCCGGCTTGACGGGGCTCACCGGCCGCGCCCTGGTACCCGAATACCGCGCCGCGCGCGACGAGGTGCGCCGCCCGGTGAGCTGGGGCACGGCGCTCGACGCGGCGGCCGAGCGCTTCGCCGCGCTCATCAACGAGCACGGCCCGGACGCCGTGGCCTTCTACGTTTCCGGCCAGCTGCTGACCGAGGACTACTACGTCTTCAACAAGCTCGCCCGCGCCATGGTCGGCACCAACAACATCGACTCGAATTCGCGGCTGTGCATGTCCTCCGCCGTGGCCGGCTACAAGGCGACGCTCGGTTCCGACGCGGTGCCCTGCAGTTACGCGGACATCGCCCTGGCCGACCTGTTCCTGCTCGCCGGCAGCAACACGGCCTGGGCGCATCCGGTGCTGTTCCGCCGCATCGAGGACGCCAAGGCGGCCAACCCGGACCTCAAGATCGTCGTCGTCGATCCGCGTCGCACCGACACCGCGGCGATGGCCGACCTGCACCTGGCGATCACGCCGGGCAGCGACACCATCCTCTACAGCGCGATGCTGCATGTGATGCTGTGGGAAGGCCTGGTCGACGAAGCCTTCATCGCCGCCCATACCAACGGCTTTCCTGCGCTGCGGGCGCAAGTGCGCGAACTGACGCCGGCCGCGGCCGCCGCCAGTTGCGGAGTGCCGGCCGACGACATCGTCACTGCGGCGCGTTGGTTCGGGGAGGCCGCGGCGCCCTTGTCGATGTGGTGCCAGGGCCTCAACCAGTCCACGCACGGCACCGCCAACAATGCCGCGCTGATTCACCTGCACCTGGCCACCGGCAAGATCGGCCGGCCCGGCATGGGGCCGTTCTCGCTGACCGGCCAGCCCAATGCCATGGGCGGGCGCGAGGTCGGCGCGATGGCCAACCTGCTGCCGGGGCATCGCAATCTGGCCGACGCCGCCGACCGCGCGGAACTCGCCGCGCTGTGGGGCGTCCCCTCGATTCCTGCGGCGCCGGGCAAGACCGCGGTGGAGCTGTTCGACGCACTGCGCGAGGGCACGATCAAGGCGGTGTGGATCGCCTGCACCAACCCCGCGCATTCGCTGCCCGACCAGACCCGCGTGCGCGAGGCGCTGCAGCAAGCCGAATTCGTCGTGGTCCAGGACGCCTATGCCGACATCGAAACCGCGGCCTACGCCGACCTGCTGCTGCCGGCCGCGAGCTGGGGCGAGAAGGACGGCACGGTGACCAATTCCGAGCGCCGCATTTCGCGGGTACACGCGGCAGTGGCGCCTCCCGGCGAAGCCCGCGCCGACTGGAAAATCGCCGCCGATTTCGCGCGGCGGCTGGGTGCAAGAGTTGGCGCTGGCGACACGGCGAACCGACTCTTTGGCTTCACCGATACGGCCCAGGTATTCGCCGAACACGTCGCCACCACGCGCGGCCGCGACCTCGACATCGGCGGCTTGAGCCATGCCGTGCTGGAGCAGCGCGGCCCGCAGCAGTGGCCCTGTCCCGACGGCGCCACGGCCGGGCAGGAACGCCTCTATGCCGATCACCGCTTCGCCACGGACGACGGCCGCGCCTGCTTCGTACCGCTGACTTTCAATCTCACCGCCGAAGCGCCGGATGCGCGCTTTCCGTTGCGCCTCACCACCGGCCGCCTGCGCGACCAGTGGCACGGCATGAGCCGCAGCGGGCGCGCGGTGCGCCTGAGCGCCCACGAGCCGGCGCCGCGCCTGCTGCTGAACCCGGCCGACCTCGAGCGGCGCGGCTTCAAGGAAGGCGATCTGGCGCGGGTGGCCAG
>JAXMJU010000053.1:0-6197 GCA_034376265.1 Sulfuritalea sp. | reverse complement strand
GCGTAGGTCAGCCATCGCCGTTGTCGTCAGTGCGCGCAGCCGCAGCCGCCGACCGCCACCGGCGCGGCGCCGGCCGCGGGTTTGCCGATCTTCACCTGCCAGACTTCGGGGCCGGACTCCAGATAGTCCCAGGTGAACTCGCCCTTCGATTCGGCCTGGAACTGGTAGAACAGCGGCTTCGGATCATGGTCGTTGACCAGCAGCAGCGACTCGCCGGCGGCGAGTGCATCGAAAGTGCCGAAAATCAGCGGGTGGCGCTCGCGCGGGGCGATGCTGCGGACATCGACGGTGGATTTGAAGTTCGGTGTGCTGCTCATGGACTTGCTCCTGTTGAATGTTGCGGGTTGAGGGTGTAAGCGAGGATCGGGGGCTGCGGAATCTAGGGCTCCCAGCCGAAATGCTGCTTGGCCGCCGCGTCCATCATCTCGGGCGTCCAGGGCGGTTCCCAGACCAGGCGGACATCCGTCGCGCAAGTTTCAGGCAGCGCACGGGCGAGCACGTCCTTGACCTCGTCGAGGATCATTTCGCCCATCGGGCAGGCCGGCGAAGTCATGGTCATTTCGATCAGGACGCCTTGCGGCCCGGCATCGACGCGATACAGCAGGCCGAGATCGACGATGTTCATGCCGATCTCGGGGTCGATCACCCGGCGCAGCAGCGCCCGGATCGCGGCTTCATCGGGTTTGGGGTTGGCTGTGTCTATGTCGGTGACCATGGTCTGTTCCAAAGCAGTAAATTAAATACAGCTTAATCCTAACACCGTGTTTTTTTAAAAGCAATATAATGAATGCCGCTTATAAGCGCGGACCCGATGTCATGAGACTGACTACTTTTTCAGATTACACCCTGCGCGTGCTGATGTTCCTCGCGCTCAGTCGCGAGCGGCTGGCCACGATTCCGGAGATTGCCGCGGCCTACGAGATTTCCGAGAACCATCTGATGAAGGTGGTGCATCAGTTGGCGCGCGCCGGAGTCATCGAATCGGTGCGCGGCAAGGGCGGCGGCATCCGCCTGGCGCACCCGCCCGAGGAAATCCGCCTGGGGCAGATCGTGCGCGCCAGCGAGGGTAAGGCGCCGATTGTCGAATGCCTGGCGGACGAGCCCGCAAGCTGCCGCATCGCGCCGGTCTGCCGGCTGGCGGCGGTGCTGTCACGCGCCTTCGAGACTCTGTATACGACGCTCGACGAATACACGCTGGCCGACCTGGTGCGCACGCCGAACCGGCTGAAGGCGATCCTGACGCGCAGCTAGCGCAGCAGACCAGCGGCGCCTGCGGGCTGCCGGTCCGGGTGGTGGCGGCGATTCCACCCTGATGTGCTTGTGGTTGATATTGGCGGTCATCAGGTGCATTGTGGTTTTCATGGCAGGGTGATGGAGCGGGCCTTGAAAACGGACCTTGGCGGCGAGAAAGGCGCTAGCGGCGTGGCAGCGACGGCGAGCGGCAGGCCAGCCGTTGCGCCGAGCGACGAGCCAAGTCCGTGCGGCACCGCGACAGCCGATCCGCACTTTGCCGAAATCCTCGACATCGCCGATGACGCCATCATCACGGTGAACGCCGCGCAGACGATCACCCTGTTCAACCGCGGCGCCGAGCGCATTTTCGGCTACAAGGTCGAAGAGGTGCTCGGCCGGCCGCTCGAAATCCTGTTGCCGGATCGGTTCCGGAACAATCACCGTGGCCTGATTCAGGGCTTTGCCGTGGCGTCGGATGCGGCCCGCGTCATGGCCGAGCGCCGCGAAATCTACGGTTGCCGCAAGGACGGTAGCGAGTTTCCGGCCGAAGCCTCGATTGCCAAGCTGGTGCTGGACACGGGCCTGGTGTTCACCGTCATCCTGCGCGACGTCACCGCGCGCAAGGCCGCGGCGGCCGCCTTGCAGCGCGCTCACGACGAGCTGGAAATCCGGGTCAGGGAGCGCACCGCCGAATTGCGCGACTCCAACCGCCGCCTGGCGCAGCAAGCCAGGGAACTGGCCCGCTCCAATGCCGACCTGGAGCAGTTCGCCTACGTCGCCTCGCACGACCTGCAGGAACCGCTGCGCATGGTCGCCAGCTACACGCAGTTGCTGGTCAAGCGCTATCGCGGCCGCATCGACGCGGATGCCGATGATTTCCTGAACTACATCGTGGACGGCGCCCTGCGCATGCAAAGGCTGATCAACGATCTGCTGGCGTTTTCCCGCGTCGGCACACGCGGCGGAAAACCGGAGCCGACGTCGCTGGCGACGGTGATGCAGCGCGTGCGGACGAACCTGAAAGCCGGCATCGACGAAAGCCGCGCGGTGATCCGCGTCGATGAACTGCCCACCGTCTGGGCCGACGCGACCCAGATGGAACTCCTGCTGCAGAACCTCGTCAGCAACGCCATAAAGTTCCGCCGCGCAGTGCCGCCGGCGATCCACGTCGCAGCACGGCGCGAGGGCGGTGCATGGCAGATCGAGGTGGCGGACCAGGGGATCGGCATCGATGCGCAATACGCCGAAAGAATCTTCGTGATATTCCAGCGTCTGCACACGGCGGCGGACTATCCGGGAACCGGTATCGGACTGGCCATCTGCAAGCGGATAGTCGAGCGTCACGGCGGACGCATCTGGGTGAGTTCCGAACCCGGAGAAGGTTCCAGCTTCTGCTTCACCCTGCCCGACAGAGAAGAGACCCATCATGAATCCTTGCACTCATCCGATCAGGATCCTGCTGGTCGAAGATAATCCGGGCGACGTGCGCCTGACCGTGGAAGCCTTCAAGGACGGCAGGGTGGACAACCCGATGGACGTCGTCAGGGACGGCGTCGAGGCGCTGGCGTACCTGCGCCAGGAGGGAGCCTACCGCGACCGGCCGCTGCCCGACCTGATCCTGCTCGACCTGAACCTGCCGCGCATGGACGGGCGCGAAGTCCTCGCCGCGGTCAAGTCCGACGTCCGCCTCAAGCACATTCCGGTGGTGGTGCTGACCACCTCGGCGGCCGAGCAAGACGTGCAGAAATCGTATCTGCTGCAAGCCAGCTGCTTCATCACCAAGCCCGTCGACTTCAACAAGTTCGCCGAGGTGGTCAGGGGCATCGACTCCTTCTACCTGTCGATCGTGACCCTGCCGCCGCAGGTGGCGCCATGAGACACCTTGTGTCACCCCCCTCGCCTGGCGAGGGGGCTGGGGGAGGGTAGTCCAGTGAACCACGCCGCCAACGTGCTGCTGGTCGAGGACAATCCCGGCGATGCGCGCCTGATCCAGGAGATGCTGGCGGAAAGCAGCCAGGATCAGTTCCGCCTCTGGCGCCAGGCGGATCGCCTGTCCTCCGGACTGGATTTCCTGGACCAGGGCGACATCGGCATGGTGCTGCTGGATTTGTCCCTGCCGGATAGCCTGGGTCTCGACACGTTCAGCAGCGTGTTCGCCCGCGCGCCCCAGGTGCCGATCATCGTGCTGACCGGTACCGACGACGAGATCCTGGCCCTCAGCGCGGTCAAGACCGGCGCCCAGGACTACCTGGTCAAGGGGCATGTCGACAGCAACCTGCTGCAGCGCGCGATGCGCTATGCCCTGGAACGCAAACAGGCCGAAAAGGCCTTGCGCGCCAGCGAGGAGCGCTATGCCCTGGCCGCCGCGGGTTCCAATGACGGCCTGTGGGACTGGCATCTGCTCCAGCGCCAGGTGTATTTTTCGCCGCGCTGGAAAGCCATGCTCGGTTTCGCCGAGCAGGAAGTTGCTGCGACCGAGGAGGAGTGGCTGCGACGCATCCATGGCGACGACCTGGCCGAGTTCCGCGAGCGGCTGGAGCGTTGCGTGGCCGGGCAGACCGACCACCTGGTGGCCGAGTACCGCATCCTGCACAAGGACGGCAGCCATCGCTGGATGCTGTGCCGCGGCATCGCCGTGCGCGATGCGCATGGCATGACCTGGCGGCTGGCCGGGTCGCAGACCGACATCAACGAACGCAAGCTTGCCGCGCAGCAACTGCTGCACGACGCACTGCACGATTCGCTGACCGGGCTGCCCAATCGCGCCCTGCTGATGGAGTCCCTGCGGCGCGCCCTGGACCGGGCGCAGCGGCATCCGGAGCACATGTTCGCCGTGCTGTTCATCGATCTCGATCGCTTCAAGAACGTCAATGACAGCCTCGGGCACATGGTGGGCGACCGCTTTCTGATCGAGTGCGGGCGACGCCTGGCGCTGTGCTGCCGGCCCGAGGACACGCTGGCGCGGCTCGGCGGCGACGAGTTCATCCTGCTGCTGGACGACATTTCCGGCGAGTCCGATGCAATCCGCGTCGCCGAACGGGTGCAGGCCGACCTGGAGAAGTCGCTGACCATCGACGGGCACGTCCTGTCGATGTCCGGCAGCATCGGCGTCGCCATCAGCTCGCCGCATTACACCCAGCCCGAAGAACTGCTGCGCGATGCGGATACCGCCATGTATCGCGCCAAGGCGCAGGGCAAGGCCTGCTATTCGCTGTTCGATGCGGCGATGCACTCCCGGGCGGTGGCCGAATTGAAAATGGAAGCCGACTTGCGGCGGGCGGTCGAGCAGCAGGCCTTCCATCTCGAATACCAACCGGTGATCGCACTCGGGTCGGGGCAACTGGTCGGCTTCGAGGCGCTGATTCGCTGGAATCACGTCGGGCTCGGCCCGGTTTCGCCCGCCGAGTTCATTCCCCTGGCCGAGGAAATCGGCCTGATCGTGGCCATCGGCCAATGGGTGTTGTTCGAGGCCTGCCGGCAACTGGCAAGCTGGCGCAGCCTGGGGCCGGGCCTGGGTCACGTCACCATCAGCGTGAATCTCTCAAGCCGGCAGCTGTTCGGCAATAACGACCTGGTGGCGCAAGTCGCGGACACGCTGCGCCGGACCGGGCTGCCGGCGGCCAACCTGAAACTCGAAATCACCGAAAGCATACTCATGGCCGATGTCAAGGCGGCGTCCGAGAAACTGCGGCAGTTGAAGGGCATCGGGGTGCGCATCAGCATGGACGATTTCGGCACCGGCTATTCCTCGCTCAGCTACCTGCATCGCTTTCCGGTCGATACCCTGAAGATCGACCAGTCCTTCATCCGCAACATGGGCAAGTCGGCCGAGGCCGTGGCCATCGTGCGCGCCATCCTGAGCCTGGCGCAGTCCCTGAAAATGGACGTCATCGCGGAAGGGCCCGAAACGGCCGAAGAGGTGCAGTTGCTCAAGTCCATGGACTGTCCCCATGTTCAGGGGCACTATTTTTCCAGGCCCTTGTCGGCGCGGGCGGCGGCGGCAGCCTTGCTGCTGGACGATCCGGTCTGGCGCGGGAAGCTGCCCACTGCGGCAGCCAGCGAGGAATAGCGCCGGCGCCCCCGCGGCGCTTGCCGTCAGGTAAACAGCTTGCCCCTGCGCATCACCCGGACGCAGGCCGCGACCACCTCCGGATCGAACTGCCCGCCGGCGCAGCTTTCGATTTCCGTGATGGCCGCGTCGAGGCCCAGGGCGGCGCGGTAGGGGCGGTGGTTCATCATGGCCTCGACGACGTCGGCCACGGCGATGATTCTCGCCTCCAGCAGGATCTCCTCACCCTTCAGTCCCTGCGGATAGCCGCTGCCATCCATCCGCTCGTGGTGCTGGAGAATGATCTTGGCGATGGGCCACGGAAAATCGATGTCCTTGATGATGTCGTAGCCGACCTGGGAATGGGTCCTGATCAGCGAGAACTCGATCTCGCTGAGTTTTCCGGGCCGGTTCAGAATCTCCGCCGGAACATAGACCTTGCCGATGTCGTGAATCACCGCGCCGCGCTGGACACCGGCCACGACAGCATCGTCAACCCGCATTTCGCGGGCGATCGCGGTCGCTAGCAGGCTGACCCGCTGCTGGTGCCCCGCCGTGTAGGGATCGCGCGCCTCGATCGTCGTGGCGATGGCCTGGATCGTGTCCTCCAGGGCATGTTCGAGCTTGATTGCGCTGTCGCGCTGCGCGGCGCGGCCACGCACCGTGACGATGCCGAAGGCAAGGTCGGCGGCGAGTTCGGCGAGCAGACCGAGTTCCTCCTCGCCGAACACCCCGGCCTCGGCCGCATAGATGTTGAGCGTGCCGATCACCTGCCGATCCGCCTTGAGCGGCAGGGCGACGCTCGAGCGGTAACCGAACGCCAGCGCCGGCGAACGCCAGGGGGCGAAGTTGGCGTCGGTGGCGATATCGGCGGCGACCTGAATCCGGCCGCTGCGCACGGCCCTGCCGGTCGGTC
>JAXMJU010000052.1:0-5743 GCA_034376265.1 Sulfuritalea sp. | reverse complement strand
GCGGCGGATCTTGCCGCTGGAGGTTTTCAGCACGGCATGGGGCGGCGCCAGCACCACGTCGTCGGGCGGCGTGCCGAGCAGGTCGACGGTCAGCGCATTGATGCGGCGGACCAGTTCCTGCCGCGCCGTCGTGTCGATCTCGCGGCTTTCGGCCACCACCACCAGTTTCTCGGTGCCCTGCCCGGCCGCGGCCACGCCGAACACCGCAACGCAGCCGCGGCGCACGCCGGGGATGGCGCCGACGGCCTCCTCCAGTTCATAGGGATAGAGATTGCGTCCGCCGCGGATGATGGTGTCCTTGATGCGCCCGGTGATGACGATGTCGCCCTCGGCCAGATAGGCCAGATCGCCCGAATCGAGCCAGCCGTCGCGGATCAGCCCGGCGCTGGCCTCGGCATTGCGGTAATAGCCGCGCGTCGCCGACGGTCCGCGAAACTCCAGGCGGCCGACGCGGCGCGGCGGCAGTTCATGGCCGGCGGCATCGACGATGCGCACCTCGTGGCCCGGCAGCGGCAGGCCGCAGGCGACCATGTTCAGGGCATGGACGTCTTCAGCCGGCACCGCCAGCGCGCAGCCTTCCGCCAGCGCCGCGCGCTGCACCCGGTCGATGCGCGGGCCGCGCCCCGGCGGCGACACCGCAAGACCGACCGTGCATTCGGCCAGGCCATACACCGGCGCCAGCGCCTCGGCACGCAGGCCGTAAGGCGCCAGCGCCGCGGCAAAGCGCGTCAGCGTCTCGGCGGCGACCGGTTCGGCGCCGTTCGCGGCATAACGCCAGGAGCCGAGGTCGAGCCCCTGCAGCCGCGCCGCATCGAAATGCCGCAGGCAAAGCTCGAAGGCGAAATTGGGCGCCGCGGTCACCGTGCCGCGATGCTCATGGATGGCCCACAGCCAGCGTTCCGGGCGCGCCAGGAAATCCAGCGGCGACATCAGCACCAGCGGGCAGGCGTGGTAAAGGCTGCCGAGCCAGGCGCCAATCAGGCCCATGTCGTGATACAGCGGCAGCCAGCTGACCACCACATCGGCCGGCGTCAGCGCCACGGCCCGGCCCCAGGCGCGGATATTGGCCAGCAGGTTGGCATGATCCAGCGTGACGCCCTTGGGACTGCCGGTGGAGCCGGAGGTGTATTGCAGCAGCGCGATGTCGTCGGCGCGCGCGCGGTGATCCGCCGCAGGCGTCGCCGCCCTGCCCGCAGCGCGCAGTTCCGCGGGCGTCGTCACCTCGCGCAGGCTGCTCACCAGCCCGGACAGGATGCGCGCCACCATGCGTGCGGCGTCGAAGGTGATCAGCGCCGCGGCCTCGCAGTTCTGCAGGATGCCGGCCTGGCGGCGCAGGTGGTCCTCGATCTGGCCGGGCCGCGTCGGCGGGTAGATCGGCACCGGCACCGCGCCGGCGAGCAGGATGCCGTAAAAGCTGTGGAAGAATTCCAGCCCGGTCGGCAGCATCAGGGCCACGCATTGGCCCGGCGCGATGCCGCGCTGGCGCAGGCCGGCCGCCACTTCACGCGCCGCCGCCAGCAGTTGTCCGTAGTCCATGGTTTCGGTTTCGCTCGCGCTGCTCTGGAACAGCACATGCGGCCGCTGCGGATGCCGCAGCGCATGCCATTGCAGGACCTCGACCAGCGTCGCGGCGCTGTCCGGCCGGCCTTCCTCGGCCGCCGCGGGGGCTTCCCAGCGCTGGTGCTCCACGCCGGCGCCGGACCCGCCGGGCGCGCCCGAGGACAAGGCGGCGAGCAGGTCGCGCGGGGTTTCCGCCGCGCCCAGCACCTCGTCGCCGAGGCGCACGCCGAAGGCCTGCTCGATGCGCGCCAGCAGCTCCACGCGCGCCAGGCTATCCAGCCCGAGATCCTTGTCCAGCCTGCTGTCCAGCGCGGCAGCGGCACGCCCGGCCGGCCGCACTTCGGCAACCAGCCGATCCACGATGGACAGCAATCGGATTGATTGATCAAGCGCTGGATGTGGCTCCATGGTTTCCATTCTTGGGTGTCGGTATTTGGTGACGAACGTGCCAATAAGCGGGTGCGATGCAGAAGCAATCCATCAGGTCCTTCGCACAGATTGCAGTGTGTCATATCGGGCGTGATCGCTACACAGTCGGCCGGCCAGGCGGAATATTTGCGGTCTGGCGCGGATTCCCACCTGAAACAACAGAATTCCGGGCGGGGTATGATTGCGGCAAGTACCGTCCCGCCAGCGCCGACTTTTGCCCTCATTGAAATGTTGAATCTGATCGAATCGCGCCGCCAGAAAATTGCCGAGTTGTGTCGTCACTACCAAGTGAAACGGCTGGATGTGTTCGGCTCTGCCGCACGTGGGGATTATCATCAAGGCACCAGCGACATCGATCTGCTGGTCGAATTCGACCAAGTTGCTTCTTCCAGCCTGTTTGACGTCTATTTTGGTTTACGGGAAAAACTGTCTGAGTTGCTGGCCTGTCCGATTGATCTGGTCATGGCCTCGGCGGTACGCAATCCCTATGTAAAGCAGTCGATTGAATCAGACCGAGCGTCGATCTATGCAGCATGACGCGCGAGTCTATCTCCACGATGCCTCTATAGCAGCCGGATTGATTGGCGAATTTCTCGGCGAATGTTCCCTGGAAGGCTATCGCAACAATGCGCTTCTGAAGTCTGCAGTGGAACGTCAGTTCGAGATTCTCGGTGAAGCGTGCAACCAGTTGGCAAAACTTGATCCGGAACTGGCTGAGCAGATTCCAAACCTGAGGCGTATTGTCGATTTTCGCAACTTGCTGGCACATGCTTATGCGGTTGTCGATGATGCACTGGTATGGGGAACCGCGACTGGGAACATTCCATGGCTACAGCAGCGACTGAAAGACCTGCTGAGCAAGCTTGACGGCAGATAATCGTGGTCTGTCCCGTATTTACGTAAGTCCTCGACGTGCAGATTCATGAATCATCTTGTCTCGGTGTTCAACAACTTTATCGGCCTGTCCATCTCTGTGTAGCGCAACTGCCTCTGGTCGATGCAGTCCGACGTCGACCGCTACCGCGAACGCCAAACCTCCCAGCTTCCGGAGTTCAGTGAGGAACCAAATATATTGATCTTCGGAGAGATGCTTTAATTTGGTCTCAGCCCCGTGATTTCCAATCGCTCTTACTCGACACATAAGCTCATGGATATCACGTCTCTTATGTTCTACCGCTATGTAAGCAGCAACGACACACCAAGAGTCGAGATTGCCCGATTGTGTGAAGGTCCCCGATTCATCAACAAAGATATGCATGCAGCGGTTTCACTTGGGTCTGTTTGATGATCGTAGGCATTATGTCTGTTCGTCAGGCGACGGCGGACGTAGCAGCAGACATCTCGATGAAGCAGCAGCGGCTGCATTTGGCCGTACTCGGCCCGCCAACGCCGGGCGAGAGTTACAGCTCCCCCTAAGCCTCACGCAACGCCGTGTCGCCAGCGCCAACTCTTCAGCAGCCCTTCCATTCGGGCTTGCGCTTCTGCATGAAGGCATCGATGCCTTCGGCGGCATCGTCGGCCATCATGTTGCAGGCCATGGTTTCCGAGGCGAGCTGGTAGGCGCCGTCGAGGCCCATTTCGAGTTGCTTGTAGAACATCTGCTTGCCCATGCCGACGGCCACAGCCGACTTGGCGCAGATCGAATCGGTCAGCTTTTTGACTTCGGCGTCGAGTTGGTCGAGCGGCACCACGCGGTTGATCAGGCCGCGCCGCTGCGCTTCGGCGGCGTCGATGAAATCCCCGGTGAGCAGCATTTCCATGGCCTGCTTGCGGCCCATGGCGCGCCCCAGCGCGACCGAGGGCGTGGAGCAGAAGAGGCCGACATTGATGCCGGACACGGCGAATTTCGCGCCCTCCGCGGCCACCGCCAGATCGCACATGGCGACCAGCTGGCAGCCGGCCGCCGTGGCGATGCCGTGGATGCGCGCGATCACCGGCTGCGGCATTTCGACGACGGTAGTCATGACCTTGCCGCATTGCTTGAACAGCTTCTGCATGTAGGCCTTGCTGTGATTGGCGCGCATCTGCTTGAGGTCGTGGCCGGCGCAGAAGGCCTTGCCGGCGCCGGCGATCACCACGGCGCGTACCGACTTGTCGGCGGCGATGGCATCGAGCGCCGCCTGCAGCTCGGCCAGCATTTCTTCCGACAGCGAATTGAACTGGGTCGGCCGGTTCAATGTCAGGGTCGCGACGCCATCCTTGTCGTCGCGCATCAGGATGGGCAATGTGGATTGTTCGGGTGCGTTCATGGTGCGGCCTCCTTGGTGTTCTTCGGTAAAGGGTTCATTTTGCCGCAGGGCGGCCCTGCAGCACCAGCTTCTTGCCGCCGCCGCCCCACAGCGGCAGATCGCGCACCGCCTGCCAGGATTCGAGCAGGCGCCGGAAGTCGGGCGAGAGCACCAGGCCGGACTGCCCGCTCGAATGCATCACGCCGGAGTTTGCCGGATTGCCCAGGTCGTAGATGGCGCGCAGGCTCGCGGCGTGCTCGTTGAGATAGGGTTCGGCGCCCTTCAGGTGGTAGCGGCCGACATTCACCGTGTAGTTGTCGCCCCCGGTAGCGACGCGCAGTTCGAACCACGGCGCCAGCGCCTTGACCTTGGAGAACGGCCGATGCTCGGCGCGCGCCAGATGCACCACGCCCCAGTGCCAGCGCGCCATGTCCGGCCCCAGGCGTTGCTGCAACTCGTCGAGGGCGCGGTCGAGCGAACGGCTGACCAGGCCGGCGCAGGTTTCCGCGGCCGGCGTCGCTTTGTCGTCGCACCACCAGGCGTCGTCGCGTTCGAGCACGCCTTCCAGCGCGGCACGGAAATCGGCGCGGCCGACCTGGCGCAAATACATGTCGTCGCCGCCCATTTCGTCGGCGAACACCGCGCGCGTCAGCTCGCGCGCCCAGGCGGCAAAGATGGTCGGTGCGACATCGAGCGCGCGCATTTCGCCCGCGAAGCCGGCCAGGCGCTGCATGGCGGCAGACCCCAGCGCATGCGTCGGCTGCGCCTTTTTCAGCCAGGGCAGCAGGCGCTGCGCCGCCGGTGAAAGCACATCGGCCTGGATGCGGCGCAGGCTTTCCTTGTCGTGTTTCGGCTGCGCCGCGAGCAGGGTCTCGATGCGCTGCTGGCGGTAAGGCAAGGCCCATTCGCTGGTGATGTAATGCGGATAGTTGGCGCTGGCGACACGGTGATTGGCGGTGGCGATCCAGCCGCGCGGCGGGTCGATCTCGCGCGGCGTCAGGCCCGGATCGAGGAAGCCGGTCCAGTCGTAGCGCGCCTCCCAGCCCGGCGCCGGCACCTGTCCATGCAAATCGTTGTCGGCGCGGCGCAGCGGCACGCGCCCGGCGGCGATGAAGCCGATGCTGCCGGCGACGTCGGCCACCACCATGTTCTGCATCGGCGCCTTGTACTTCTCCGCTGCCGTGATGAACTCGGCCACCGATCCGGCCACACCGATCGCCAGCCCGCCATCGATGCTGGCGGCATCGGCATCGAGCGCCGTCCAGCGCAGGGCCAGGGCGTAAGCCGGGCCGCCCGCCTGTCCCGTCAATCCGGCGACGACCGGCGTGCCGGCGTCCGAAATCACCGGGCCATGGCGGGTTGCCCGCGTGCTCAGGGTGACGTCGGGCCCGCCCTTGACGCGGATGGTCTCGCTGTAGGACTGGAACGCCGCCCAGCCCTGCGGCGTGCGATAGCGCGTCGCATCGTCGGGCTTGATCTGTTCCAGGTAGACGTCCTGCACGTCGGGATTGGTATTGGTGAAGCCC
>JAXMJU010000051.1:0-17780 GCA_034376265.1 Sulfuritalea sp. | reverse complement strand
GAGCCGGCTACTCCGACGGCCATCCCTGCACTGCAGACGGACACGATCAAGCTGCGAAAGCGCGACACCATGGTCGCCGCGCTGCTACGGCACGATGTGTCGTCGGCTGCAGCGCACGAAATAACCGGAGCTCTACGGGCGGCCGGCGCCAATCTGCGACTCTTGCAGCCTGGCGATGAATTGGAGTTGGCGCGCGCGGATGACGGCCGCCCGGTGATGCTCGCGTTTGCGCCGAATGCCTGGTTGCGTTTCGAAGCTATCGATAGCGACGGCAAATGGGAGGTTGCCCGCACCGAGATCGAACCCGAAGTACGCATTGAAGTACGCCAGGGCGAAGTGCGACACTCGCTATGGGACACAGTCGAAAACGGTGACGTAGCGCCGTCTGTCCTGCTCGATCTGGTGCAAATATTCGAGTCCGAGTTCGATTTCACTGCCGATACGCAGCCGGGCGACCGCTTCCGCTTGCTCGTCGAAACGCGCTACGCGGACGGCGTGCCAGTCGATTTCGGTCGCATTCTCGCCGCCCAATACATAAGCGATGGCCTGACGCTGACGGGCGTTGGCTTTGCTGCTCCAGGCCGTGCTTCAGACCAACTGGCGTATTACGACGCCGAAGGTGGCTCGCTGAAAAAGATGTTCCTGCGCTCGCCGCTGCAGTTCACGCGCATCAGTTCCGGCTTTACGTATCGGCGTCCGCATCCAATCCTCGGTGGGACACGCCCCCACTTGGCGATCGATTACGCCGCACCGACCGGAACCCCGGTATGGGCTGTCGCCGATGGCGTGGTGCTATTCGCTGGCCGTAACCGAGGTAACGGCATCCAAGTGCAACTGCGCCATCGCACCGGATATCAGACCTACTATAACCACCTGTCTCGAATCGGACGCGGCATACGTCGCGGCGTACACGTCGGGCAGAAACAGGTAATCGGCTACGTCGGCTCGACCGGACTTTCTACCGGCCCGCATCTCGACTACCGCGTGAAACACAGTGGCAAGTTCGTCAATCCTTTGAACGAGAAGTTTTTGCCTGGCAAAAAGATCGCAGCAGCACATCGCGCGCTGTTTCTCGAACGCGCCCGCGCACTCGTCGCGCGACTGGAGCAGGAGGCGCCATCACAACGGTCCGTCGACCGCGAGTCTCCGAGCAAATCCTAGTTTTGGCGCGTCGGGTATCGCTGTCCAGCCGAGCAGGCTTGCTGTAGTCACGCACTGAAGCTCAAGCAAGGTGCTTGCCAAGTTGGGCATCGGTGTTGCCAGTGGCTCTATCAGATACGAAAGGCACGGGATGATGAATTCAAAACAAATTGCGGGCGGTTTGGCGCTACTGGTTGTGATTCTCGTCGCCGGCTACCTCTGGTGGCAGCAGCGTACCGAACCGGAGGCGATGATGCCGCCTGTCGCTATCCCCACTTCGCCCGAGCCACCAGTGCCACCTGCAATCCAGCATCCAATTGGGGTGGCGCCGGTCGAGCAAACGTTGCCATCACTGGAAGCCAGCGACAAAGCGCTGGCCCGGGCGTTTTCTGCCGTGGTTGGCGACAAAGCATGGCGCCAATTCTTTCTTGCCGACCGCATTGTTCGACGCATCGTCGCCACGGTGGATAACCTGCCGCGCAAGGAGACACCAGTGAATATGTGGCCGGTACGCCCTGTGGGTTCATGGCTGGAGACCGTTACCACAGGCGAGGTGATCACCCTTGCGCCGTCCAATTCCAGGCGCTATGCCAAATACGTCACGCTGACGCAGTTGATCAATGCCGAGGTTCTGGTCGAGATTTATCAGCGCTTCTATCCGCTATTCCAGCAGGCCTATGTCGAGCTTGGCTATCCGCAGGGCTATTTCAATGACAGGCTGATCGTCGCGATTGACGACCTTCTGGCGGCCCCCGAGCTTGCCGAACCACCGAAACTGGCGTCGATCAAGATACACTACGAGTATGCGGATCCTGATCTGGAACGACGGTCTGCCGGTCAGAGGATCATGCTGCGCATCGGTACCGACAACGCCCACATCGTCAAGTCAAAACTGCGCGAAATTCGCCGTGCGGTGCTCGGCCCGTAGCCGAGGGTTGAACTGCAGTTTTGTTCTGCACCTTAGCGTTCAAGACCGTTAAACGTGAACTGATCTCCTGAGGAGGAGAGTTTCGGGCGGAGCGGGGGTGACCCGCTGCCGCCTGCTTTTTTTCAACGCAAGGCGAGTTGGTGAAAGTCGGTGCTGGCATGACGCCGGCCGACAACCGATTCGTCCGGAACTTCCGCCGATGACGTGGCCAACTCGGACTCGCCGGATGAAAGGATCAACCCATGCGACTTTCCCTTCGTTTCATTCTTCCCTTGCTACTGGCGCTGGCCGGCATCGCGTACGCTGTGGCGCCCCTAGTCGACCAGCTCACCCTGAAGTGGTTTGTGCGCGACCTCGAAATTCACGCTTCGCTGATCGCCAACGCCATCCAGGAACCCTTGCAGGAGCAGCTCGCCGCCGGCAGGAAGGCCAAGATCGGCGCATTTTTTGCCAGTATCACGCAAGACGAGCGGCTCTACGCGGTTGGCTACTGCGCCTCGGATCAATCCAAAGCGCTGGCCAGCCGCGCCCTGCCGGCTGAAATCCGCTGCAGCGATCTGACTCGCTGGGAACAGGTCGGCGACCATTTGCTGTCGAGCAAGCGCGGCCCCTTGCACGTCGCGGTCAAGCCGATGACCACCGAGCTGGGTCCGGCCGGCAAACTGGTCCTGGTCCATGACATGAGCTTCGTCACCCGCCGCAGCGAGGAAACCAAGCGTTATGTGTTCTATTTCTTCATGGCGCTGGCCGCGGTGGTGTCGCTGATCACGGTGATCATCGCCCAGCTGTCCTGGCGCGGCTGGCTGGCCGGGATGCGTTCGCTGCTGCGCGGCGAAGGCCTGCTGCGCGATCCGGCCGCCGCCGCGAAAATGGGCATGCCCGAATTCCGGCCGATCGCCCGCGACCTGCAACGCCTGGTGCGCGAGCTCGAATTCGAATACCGGGCGCGCGACGAATCGCAGATGAACTGGACCCCCGAAACCCTGAGGGCGATCCTGCACAGCGAATTGCGCGGCGATGACGTCATCGTGGTGTCCAATCGCGAGCCCTACGTCCATCAGCGGCGAGGGAACCGGATCGAGGTGCAGCGGCCGGCCAGCGGCCTGGTGACGGCGCTGGAGCCGATCATGCGCGCCTGCTCGGGCACCTGGATCGCCCATGGCAGCGGCTCGGCCGACCGTGACGTGGTGGACCGTCACGATCGCGTCGGGGTTCCTCCGGAAAAGCCCGCTTACAACATTCGCCGGGTGTGGCTCAGCGCGGAGGAGGAGGCCGGCTACTACTACGGTTTTGCCAACGAAGGACTGTGGCCGCTGTGCCACATCGCGCATGTGCGCCCGATATTCCGTTCTTCGGACTGGGCGCATTATGTCGCGGTCAACCGCAAATTCGCCAAGACGGTGGCCAGCGAGGCGCGCACCAGGAATCCGATCGTACTGGTGCAGGACTACCACCTGGCCCTGCTGCCGCGCATGATCCGCGAAGAAATGCCGGATGCCACGGTGATCACCTTCTGGCACATCCCGTGGCCGAACCCGGAATCCTTCGCCATCTGTCCCTGGCGCCAGGAAATTCTTGCCGGGATGCTCGGCAGCAGCATTCTCGGCTTTCACACCCAGTTCCACTGCAACAACTTCGTCGATACCGTGGATCGATTCATGGAGGCGCGGGTCGATCGGGAGAACTTCACGGTGTCGCTCGGCGGCAAGTCTACGGCGGTGCGGCGCTACCCGATCTCGGTGGACTGGCCGCCCG
This sequence comes from Sulfuritalea sp., assembly GCA_034376265.1. Lineage (GTDB taxonomy): Bacteria > Pseudomonadota > Gammaproteobacteria > Burkholderiales > Rhodocyclaceae > Sulfuritalea. Next base: position 13,957 of record JAXMJU010000051.1, on the reverse strand, counting down.
TCGCGGGCTTGCTGGAGAAGCCGGTCGAACAGTGCGCCGCCGACATTCGCGTACTGAATGCCCTGCCAGCCGGGCACAGGATCTGCATCGGCGTCGATCGGCTCGACTACACCAAGGGCATCCTCGAACGTTTCCGCGCCGTCGAGCGCCTGCTCGAACTCAATCCGCAATGGATAGGCAAGTTCACCCTGATCCAGATCGCCGCACCGACGCGTTCCAGCATCGACGAGTACCAAAGCCACGAGGCCCAGGTAAGGGCGCTGGCGGTGCGCATCAACGAGCGTTTCGGCCGCGGCGGGCGTGATCTGCCGTTGCCGATCATCCTCAAAGTCGAGCACCACGATGCCCAGCAGGTCTATGAGTACTATCGTGCCGCCGACTGCTGCTTCGTCAGCAGCCTGCACGACGGCATGAACCTGGTGGCCAAGGAGTTCGTCGCGGCGCGCGACGACGATCGCGGCGTGCTGATCCTGTCGCAATTCACCGGCGCCGCCCGCGAACTGCCGGAGGCGCTGATCGTCAATCCCTACGATACCGACGAATGTGCGGCGGCGCTGCACCTGGCGCTGACCATGCCGCTCGCCGAACAGCGCGACCGCATGCGCCTGATGCGCGGCCTGGTCGCGGAATTCAACGTCTACCGCTGGGCCGGTCGCATGCTGCTCGATGCGGCGGCGATGCGCCAGCACAGGCGTCTGCTCGAAAGAGGCAGCGCGACCGCATGAACCCGCGCATCATCCCAGGCTGATGCAGAACGCGGGAGGCAACCTGAACTGGATTATCCATTCGCCAATCATGTTGAATAGCCCGATTTACGATGACAAGGCTAGCCTGAGGCCGACCGCAAAAAGTTCTGCATGTCGAACGGCTGCCAAGGGTTGGAGCAGCCGATTAAAATTCTGCGCACGCAAGGCCTGCCCTAGCAGCCTGTCGGACTTAACCCATATTATGCTATAATCATAGCCATTGAATCAGACGGACATTGTTATGGCCTTTCACCCCATCGATCGAGACACCGACTACCTGCTGCCGCCCTCGGTACAGGAGTGGTTGCCAGAGGCGCATCTGGCGCGCTACGTCGTCGATGTAGTGGAAGGACTGGACCTGTCGGAACTGGAACGGGCCTATGCCGGACGTGGCAGCGAGGCGTATCACCCGGCGACACTGCTGTCGCTGTTGATCTATGGCTACGCCACGGGGACATTCTCCAGCCGCAAGATCGAGCGGGCGACCTTTGATTCGTTGGCCTTCCGGTATATCGCCTGCAACCGGCATCCAGATCACGACACCCTGGCGACCTTCCGGAAGCGCTTTGGCCAGGAATTTCAGTCTGCCTTTGTGCAAGTGCTGCAAGTGGCGCGGGAGAACCAACTGTCGCGTTTCGGGACCGTCAGCCTGGACGGCACCAAGATTCACGCCAACGCCAGCCGCCACAGCGCGCTGTCGTACGGGCACGCTTCGATGATCGAAGCGCACCTGAAGGCGGAGGTGCAGGAACTGCTGGCCTTGGCGGAGGCGGCGGATCAGTCATCGGTGCCCGATGGGGTGAGCCTGCCCGACGAGATCAAGCGGCGCGAGGATCGCCTGGCGGCGATTGCTGTCGCCAAGGCCAAGATCGAGGCGCGGGCGAAGGAGCGGCACGAACAGGAACAAGCAGAATACGCGGCGAAGATGGCGGCGCGCGCCGAGAAGGAAGCGGCGACAGGCAAGAAGCCCGGCGGCAAGCCCCCGACGCCGCCCGCGTCCGGCCCGCGCGCGGACGACCAGATCAACCTGACGGACGAAGAGTCGCGGATCATGAAGGTGGCCGGCGGCGGTTTCGAGCAGTGCTACAACGCCCAGGCGGTGGTCGATACCGAATCGATGCTGATCCTCGTCCCGCACGTCACTCAAGCCACCAACGACAAGGAACAGGTGGAGCCGATGGTGGCAAAGATGCAAGCGAATCCCGCAGGACTGAATCAACCGGACACGCTCCTCGCGGATACGGGTTACTTCAGCCAGAAGAACGTCACGGCCTGCGTCGAGGCGAAGATAACGCCGCTGATTGCGGTCAAGCGTGATGAGCACCACCCGCAGTGGCGCGAGCGTTTCACCGAGCCGGCGCCGCTGGCCGGGGACGCGTCGCCCGTCGATGCGATGAAGCATGCGCTCAAATCCAAGTCCGGCCGTGCGGCCTATGCGCTACGCAAGCAAACCGTGGAACCGGTGTTCGGCATCATCAAGTCGGTGATGGGCTTTCGTCAGTTTCTGCTGCGCGGTCTGGAGAATGTCCAGACCGAATGGACGCTGGTGTGCCTCGCGTGGAATTTGAAGCGCATGGCCGTATTGCGTCCGCAGTAGAGCAATAGGACAGGAGCATTACCATTTCATGGCAAAACGACCCGATTTCAGCCGAAAACGTGCGCATTCATCCCGGATCGTGAAATCAAGCCGTCGGCCGAACTCAAGTCCGACAGGCTGCTAGCCCAGGTTCCGGCCGCCACCCCGAATCTCGAAGGGCAGGTTTCGGATCTGGGAGCCGCCAAAAGGCTTGTAACGGGCATGTGGCGGCAAAGCACACAATGGAGCCGCCGAGCTACCGCTGAAAGTTGGCGTTGGCGGCACGGCGAGGACGTGCGCCTGGAGAACGCGTCATGGATGCAAGGCCATCGAAAGCAGATCGAGCCGACCCCACGGCAGGCCTTCGGCCCGGTGAGAATCCTCAGATGCCGGTGTCGTTGGGGTTCGCCAGCAATTCCCGCAGCAGGTTGCTCATGGGAATTTGCAGATTGATGTTGTTCGGCGGAATCGGCGACATGAACCACTTGGTATAGATCCGTTCCACTTCGCCGCTTTTCATCATTGCCCGCAGGGTGTCATCCACCAGCTGCTTGAATTCCGGATCGTCCTTGCGCAGGGCGATGCCATAGGGTTCAAAACCGAAACTCTCGTCCAGCAGCCTCAGCTTGGCGGCATCCGGCGACACTGCCAGCAAGCCGGCCAGCAGTGCATCGTCGAGTACGAAGGCATCGGCCTGGTGCGACAGCACCATGGACAGGGATTCGGCATTGGATCTGGCGGACTTGGCGCGCGCCGACACGTTGCGCGCGGCCATCACCGTCCTGACCACGCGTTCGGTGGTGGTTCCGGCGATGGTCACCACTGCCTTGCCGTTGAGGTCAGTGATGCGCTCGATGCCGGCATCCCGGCGCGTCAGCGCCTTGATGCCGGAAACGAAACTGGTGGGGCCGAACGCAACCGACTGCTGGCGTATCCTGGTATTGGTGGTCGAACCGCATTCGAGATCGATGACTCCGGTCATCAGCATCATCAGGCGCGAAGACTTGGTGACCGGGACCAGCACCACCTTCAGGCCCGGGTCGCCGAGACGAAGCTTGACCGCATCGACGATGCGGTCGCACAGATCCATCGAATAGCCGATCGTCGCACCGCCCACCATGTAGGAAAACGGTACCGAGGCCTCGCGATGGCCGACATAAATGGCGCCGTACTCGCGGATCTTGTCCAGGCTCGGCTGGGTCACGCCCTGTGCCTGCGCCGCGGGAGCGAAAAGCAGCAGCGCACACAGGCCGCAGAGCAAGCGTCCCCAAGCCTTCATTTTTCTGCCTTTCGCCGCGCCAGGACGCTTGCCGCGAGCGGGCGCGCGGTTTCCTGCTGGATCAGCCACTGGCCGCCGCGCCTGACCCATTTCAGTACCTTGCGGGTTTTGTCGCTGTAGCTGTCGGACCTGTAGTGCTGCTCGAATTCGGCAATCGCGACGTCCTTCGCCATTTGCCTGAACCGGAGATTGCTGACCTCGACCACCACCCGCGCCGGCCGGGACAATCGCTGCTGCCGCTGTTGCGCCCAACTGTCGCGGCTCGATCCGTCGGCCGGAACAAATGAAGGCGCGTAGAAATCCGCATAGGCCGCAAAGGCCTGGGCCGACCAAGCGGCAGCCCAGGCCTGAACCCGCTCGGCAAGCACCTCGCCCTGCCCTGGCTCGGCAGCGGACTTGCCGGCAGCAGCCAGGCGGTCGGCCGATGCCAGCGCCAGCGGCGGCGTTTCGGCAGCGGCGGGCGCCGGTGTTGTGACGGCGTCGGGCGAAGACGACAAGCCGGGGGGCGCCGGTGGCTTGGCGACTGCAGCGGCCGCCGCGGGGCGCGGCGTCGGCGCAGGCACCGGGGAAGGTGATGGCGCCGGGGAAGGTGGCGCCAAGCTCGACGGGCCGGGAAGCACGGTCGCCGGAGCCCTATCGACGACCGGCCGCGATGCCTCCAACTGGGCCAGCGCGCGGGCTGTCAGGGCTTCAAGGTCGACCATGTAGCTGGCCGGTGCTTCCGGCGGACAGATCTCGGATTCGACGATGGTCGCCAGTTCTTTGGGGTCCGGCCGGTCCTGTTCGTCGATCCGCTTCAAACCGAGAAACTCAAGCAGGCGCCCAATGCCTGCCTGCGTGCGCAGATAGGCCAGCGCCAGGTCCATGTCGGCATTGACAGCCGTGCGGCGGGCATTGAGCAGTTCGTTTTCGGTATCGAGCAAGTCGAGCAGCGAGCGCTGCCCGATGTTGAACTGGGCCTTGTAGGCGTCCCGCGTCTTTTCGATCGAACTGACCTGCAGATCAAGGTTGGTCAGCTGGGCGGTCAGCCGCACCACGTCGTTGTAGGCGATCGACAGGGTCTGGCGCAGATCGCGGCAGGATTTCTCGCGCAGGTCCAGGGCCAGATTCTTGCGCTCGGCATAGACGCGCTGACGCGCAGTATCGGCGCCGCCGTTGAACAGGTTATAGCTGAGCACGATTTCGGCGACGTTGTTCTGCCGCGTTCCGGTCACGCCCTGATAGTTGCCGATATTTTCGTTGCGCATGCGCAGGTCGAGCTTGGGGTGAAACACGCTGCGGCGCAATTCGATATCGTGCTGCGCCGATTCGACATTTTCCACCGCGGCGCGCAATTGGGGATTCTGGCGGAAGGCCAGGCGCAGGGCGTCCGCTTCGCTCACGGGATAATCGGCGGCCAGTCCCGGCGGGCCGAACAGCACGGCCGGCGGCCGCTCGCCGACCAGGCGCAGGAAGCGCGCCGTCACGTCGTGCAGGTTGGCGGCCTCGGTATTCAGATTCAATTCGGCCAGGGCCAGGCGGCTGGCGGCGTGTTCCACATCGACCCGCCGCCCCGCTCCGGCCTGCGCGCGACGCAGCAGTTGCTCGTAGCTGGCGCGGTGTTCGATGTAGTTGTTCTCGGCCAGGTACATCAGCAGGCGATAACGCATGACGTCGTAGTAGGCGCGCGCCGCCTCCAGCGCGGCGGTTTCCGCGGCATCGAGCAATTCGAAATAGCGCGTCAGGCGCGCCTTGTCCAGGCGCTTGACGTCGCTTGCCGTGGCGAAGCCGTCGTACAGCATCTGGTTCAGCGTCAGCGTATAGCCGTTACGGGTGTATTCGCGATCGGCGACGCCCGATTGACGGAGGGTCTCCCGGCCCAGCCCGGTGGTGTAGTCGAGCTTGGGATAGAAGCCGGCGCGCGCCATATCGACTTCGCCGGCGGCCGACTTGAAGGCATGCCACTTCGACAATACTTCGGGATTGGCAAGCACGACCTTCTGCGCCACCTCCTGCAGCGTCATATGGGCGGCCGCCTGCACTGCGCCACCGCGCAGCAAGAGCAAAGCAATTCCCAACAGCAAGGCCTGCCGCGAAACTCCCATCCGGTTGGTCGCAATCCGATTTTTTTGGTGAAGACGTGCGATTATATTCGTTGTCATCTCCCTCGCACCGCTGCGATCATAGCCCGCAAAACCGCCCATTTCCGCTCTGTGTCACGATTCCACTACATCTGGCGCTGCCTGTGGCTGGTCCTGGCGGTCTCGGCAGTGCATGCCTATGACTTCGACCGCCTGCTGCGACTGCTTGGCGACCGCTTCGGTCCGGCCCGGGTTTCCGTCCTGCGCGACTGGCAACAGATCCTGACCGAAACCCGATCGCGCGCCGTCGCTGAAAAGGACAAGCTGGTCAGGATCAACGACTTCATCAACCGCGGCATCGGCTTCGAAGACGATCTGTCGATCTGGAATCAGAGCGACTACTGGGCCACGCCGCTGGAAACCATCGGCCAGGGCCGCGGCGACTGCGAGGACTTCGCGATCATCAAGTACTACTCGCTCAAGGATGCCGGGGTGCCCCTGGCCAAGCTGCGCCTGGTCTATGTCAAGGCCAGGCTGGAAGGCCCCGCCGGTCCCTATCTGCAGGCGCACATGGTGCTGGCCTATTACCCGACACCCAACGCCGAACCGCTGGTGCTCGACAACCTAGTGCCGGAAATCAAGCCGGCCTCGCAGCGCAGCGATCTGCAGCCGATATTCAGCTTCAACAGCGAGGCGATCTGGAGCGGCGTCGCCGGCAATGCCGCCAAGGGCGCCGGCGGCACCGGCCAGCTTTCGCGCTGGCAGGACTTGCTGCAAAGAGCCCGCAACGAAGGATTCGATTGACCATGCAAGACGCAGGAACTTAACGTGAAACACGACGAGGAGCGCACCTGGTGACAGTCGAGCGTAGCGAGTCAACTAGAAGCCTCCCCGCGAGGGGAGGATGGGAGGGGCGGGTCTTCAATTCGTCTTTCGTATATTTCATTATCAGGGGTGCCGTGTCGCCGCGGCATGAAAGTTAAGGAAGGAAACGTCATGTCGATGTATCGCCAACTATGGCTCGCCATCATCCTCAGCATGCTGCTGGCGCTGGCCGGCAGCCTGTTCGCCTCGCTGCTGTCGGCGCGCGCTTATCTGGAGCAGCAACTGAGCATCAAGAATGCCGACAACGCCGCGGCCCTGGCGCTTTCGCTGAGCCAGCAGAACCCGGACCCGGTGACGGTCGAACTGGCCGTTGCGGCACTGTTCGACAGCGGCCATTACGAATCGATCCGCATCCACGACCCGCAGCGCAAGCTGATGATCGAACGCGTGGCGACGGCCGACGACGCGGGCGCGCCCGACTGGTTCGTGCGGCGCCTGCCGATCGAGTCCAATCCCGGCGAAGCGCAGATCACCAGCGGCTGGACCCAGTTCGGCACGGTGACCCTGGTCAGCCACAGCCGCTTTGCCTACCAGGCGCTATGGACCAGCACCCGCGAAATGATCGCGGCGCTGGCGCTCGCCAGCTTCATCGGCGGCTATCTGGGCAGCCTGATCCTGCGCCGTTTGCGCCGGCCCCTGCAGGCGGTGATCGACCAGGCCACGGCCATCACCAATCGCCGTTTCATCACCATTGCGGAACCCGCGGTTCCCGAACTGCGCCAGCTCGCCAGTGCCATGAACGCGACCGTGGCGAGGCTCAAGACGATGTTCGAGGAAGAAGCGGCGCGCCTGGAAACCGTGCGCCGCAAAGCGAATTTCGACCCCTTGACGGGACTCATCAATCGCGAGTTCTTCATCTCCCAGCTGCGCTCCACGCTGGAGGGAGAAGACTCCACCGGCGGCACCCTGTTCCTGATTCGCGTCGCCGACCTGATGGGCCTCAACAAGCGGCTGGGGCGCGAAGCCACCGATGAGCTGTTGCGGCGCGTCGCCGAGAAAGTTGGCGCTGGCGCCACGGCGAATCCGGAGGCCCTGGCCGCACGCATGAACGGCGCCGACTTCGCCCTGCTGCTGCCGGACCAGAAGGCCGGGCGCGAAGTCGCCGAGGCGCTGCTGCAGTCGCTGATCGTCGCCATGGAAGCCTTCGTGGACAGCGGCCCTTCGGCCTATATCGGCATGGGCGTGTTCCGCCGCGGTACGGCGCTGCGCCTGCTGCTGTCGCAGGTCGATGCGGCCCTGATCGCCGCCGAGGGCGAGGGCGTCAATGGCGTGCGCGAAGCGGCGATCGAGGCCGACGACGACGTGCCGAGAAGTGCCGACGAATGGTCGCAGATCATCACGCGGGCGCTGCAGCGCGACTGGCTGCGCCTGGTCTCGTTCCCGGTGGTGGATATGCAGGGCCGCCTGCTGCACGACGAGTGCCCCTTGCGCCTGAAGCTGGATGCGGAGGCGGAATGGCTGCCGGCCGGCCGCTTCCTGCCGATTGCCGAGCGTCTCGGCCGCACCCCGGAACTGGACCTCGCGGCACTGGCCCTGGGGCTGGCGACGCTGGAGCAGCAACCGGCGCTGAGCGGGCTGGCGATCAACCTGTCCGCCAGTTCGATGGCCACCGCGGACTTCCGCCAGCGGCTTGGCACCCTGCTGCACAAGCATGAAAAGGCCGCCGGCCGGCTCTGGATCGAGGTTGCCGAAACCGGCGTGCTGAAGCATGTCGATGCCTTCCGCAGCCTCTGCGCCCTGCTCCGCAGCCATCGCTGCCAGGTCGGCGTCGAGCACTTCGGACGCCAGTTCAGCCAGATCGGACAGTTGCATGACCTGGGCTTGAACTACATCAAGGTCGATGCCAGCTTTACCCGGCGTCTCGATGGCAACCCGGGCAACCAGGCCTTCCTCAAGGGCGTCAGTTCCATCGCGCACAATATCGGCCTGCGGGTGATCGCCGAAGGCGTGACCAGCGCAGCGGAATTTGCCGTGCTCGCTGCGGTAGGATTCGACGGTGCAACCGGCCCGGGGGTAAGGGTCACCGACGGCAGACAGGGATCATGAGCAAACCACCGCAACTCGAACAGTTCAGCGCCAGCTACGATTCGGGGCAGGACAGGCTGTTGCTGCGTATCCGCAGCAACGACGATGCCGAATACCGCTTCTGGCTGACCCGCCGCTACCTCGCCCTGCTGTGGCCCATCCTGATGAAAATGGCGGCCGACTTCAGCGCGCTGAAGACCACCGATCCGCTGACGCGCAACACCCTGGCCGAGCTGGCGCATGGCGAAGCCGTCGGCAAGGCCGATTTCGCCAGCCAGTACAAGGAGGGTTCGCTGTTTCCGCTGGGCGACAAACCGGTTCTGCTTGCCCGCATCACGGTCAAACCGCTGCGGGGCAATACCCAGACCCTGACGCTGCTGCCGCAGGAAGGCCAGGGTATCAACCTCGATCTCGACGAAAGGCTGGTGCATGTGCTGGCCCGCCTGCTGCAGCAAGCCGTCGTCGTCGCGGAGTGGAACCTCAGCCTCGACGTCACGGCCGGCGCCGGAGCCATCAGCGAACCCCTGCAGACAGCGCCGCGTCTGCTGCACTGAGCGCTGAGCGCCGTATCGCCATCCGCAGCGGCGAGGAGAGCGTCGTTTGCTCGACCGCCCTGCTGCGCAGGGGCTTCATCAGCGCCAACTCTTGCGGGTCGGCGCCGGCCGGTGCCTGGCGTCAGTCGGTGATCAGCTTGCCCTTGGTCAGCAGGTCATTGATGATGTCCTGATCCGGGGCGCCGATGCCGACACCGGCGGCTGCATACAGATCCACTCCCTGCAGCAGCACGGTCTGGTCCTCCGAACCCGCGGCACCGGCCGACTTGATGTGCAACACGGTGTCGCTGCCCACCTTTTCGAAGTGCAGGTAGTCGGCCAGATTGCCGGAATTCTCGCCCGACAGCAGGTCGCGCAGATCGAGCACATCGCCGCCGCTTGCCTGCGAGGCGGTATCGAAATCGGTGATGGTATCCACCGCCGGAGATCCGCCGGTACCAGCGTCCGTCAGCGACCAGCGGAAAGTATCCGACGCCAGATCGAGCAGGCCGCCGCTCAGGAGGTCATCGCCCGCGCCGCCGACAATAAGGTCACTGCCCAAACCGGCAGACAGCTGATCGTCGCCGGAGCCGCCGAGCAGCACGTCATCGCCGGCGGTTCCCATCATCACCTTGTTGCCGTCAAGGCTGATCGTAATCGCCCCACTGTCGCTGTCGCCATCGCTGTCGCTAATCTGGTAGCCCAGTTGCATGTCGAAGTCGGCGTCGTACTTGACGGAACTGATCGACTCGACGCCCAGCTTGAAGGAACTCTGGCTTCCCGACTCGAAGATCAGCTTTTCGATGAGTTCGCCGCCCGGCGCCGCGATCGTATAGCCGCCGTCGGCGTCGAGATCGGCGTTCGTGATGTAGTACGAGAAGGTGCCGCCGTCCACCGTGTAGCCGGTAATGGTCAACTCGTCGGGTGCAATCCGCGATTCGCTGTCGAAATTGAAGAAGGAGATGCGCATCGAGGCGACGTCGTTGCGGCTGGTAACGCCATCGGTATAGGTCACGCCCTCCGTCGCGAAATCCATGGTCAGCTGCTCGCCCGGATTCATCAGATTGTTGGCGGCGCCGATGTACTGGTTGTTGGTATTGACCGTGGTGGTGGTGCCGTCGAGCACATTCTCCGAAGTCAGCACGGCGTCGTAGAGGATATTGCCCGAGGTGTCCTTGAAGCCGAGCACCAGCGTCGAACCGTTGCCGCCTCCCGGCAGCACGATGCCGCCTTCGGCCACCTCCTCCACGCCAAGCAGACTCACGGATTGCGTATAGGTGACGTCGGAGGCGCCATCCTGCATGTCGATCACGACCGTGAATACCGTCGTGGCGCCGCCGTCGATGGTGCCGGTGACGGTGCCGGTCGCATCGTTGTAGCTGATCTGCACCAGTTGCCCATCGACGTAGATGTTCGGCAGCGTGGAACTGGCTGGATTCCAGGTGAAGGTGTTGCCGCCGTCGGCCGAGAAGTAGGTGTCGATGGTTTGCGTCATCGAGCCGACAAACCCGGCCTCGTTGGTCAGGAATACGTCGGAATCGCCGATCCGCGGGACATCGTTGGGGCCATCGAGCGGCATGGCGACAACGGTCGAGGCCGCGTTGCTGGCGGTGGAGGCATTGCTGCTCTCCTCGCTGGTTGCCGTCGCGGTGAGGCTGAAGGAACCGACCGAGGCAGGCTTGTCGACCGTCAGCAGCAATCCCGCGATCTGGTCGGCAGGGACCGTCCAGCTGTAGGGGCCGCTGCCCGATTTCGTCACCACCGTGCCGTCGCTGAGCTTCAGCACGGCGCTGGCCGGTACGTCGGCGCTGCTGATCACCACGTTCTGGAGGAACTCGCTGTTGTCGGTATCCGCAAGGGCGGCCGCCACGTTGACCGTGTAGGTATAGGTACCGGTGACGGCATCGACCAATTGCACGTTGTCGACGTGCACGCCGTAACTGTCGGTGTCGCCCGAGGTGTTGCCGCCGATGATGCGCAGCGTATTGGTAGCGCCGGCGGTAACCGTGTAGCTGAAGTTGGCAAGAGCCGCCGAGAGCTCCCCGGGGTTCGCCGAACTGACGGTACCGACGATCACCCCGTTCCATTCGATATCGACCTGGCCTGCCCCTCCTGTAGGTATCGCCAAGTCGGCACTCAGAGTATAGGTGGCGCCGTTGGTCAGGCCGGTGATGGTCTGCGAAAGCGTTACCTTCTTGTTGCCGGAACTGGTCAGGTCAAGCGCCCGGGTATCGCTGATGCCGGTCACGCCGGAGCCCCACAACTCCAGATCCTGATTGGCCTGCACCGTGTAGGTCCAGCCTGTCAGCACGTCCGTCCCGGTATTCAGCAAGACCGGATCGACGCCGGTGCCGCCCGTATAAGTCTCGAAGCTGCCATTGGTGATGTAGTCGGTCGGCGGCGTAACGGGATCGTTGGACGGCTCGGACACGGTAATGCTGATGCTCGGCTGATCCGCGACGGCGGTGACATTGACAGTCGCCGTTACCGTCGTGACATTGCCCGCCGCGTCGGTTTTCGACAACCTGAAGCTGTCGGCGCCCGAATAGTCCGGATCGGGCGTGTACAGCAGCGCGCCGCCGCCCGCTGCGGTCACGGTGCCGTAACCGCCCTGGCCCAGCACCGCGTAGGTGAAGCCGCCTGCGGGGGTGAGGGTTACCGCGGTGTCCTCGTTGGTGGAGGACGTGATCGGCTCCACGACATAGGCCGATGCCGAAATGTCGCTCGCCGCGTTGGCGACGCCGACGTCGCTGGTCGTTGCCACCACGGTCAGCAGTTCGTCGAATTCGACAAAGGCATCCGACAGCGTCCTGACCAGGACTTCAAAGGTCGGATTGGACGATGTATCCGCCGGCATGGTAATCACTTTGGTGGCATCGGTAATCCAGGTGCTGCCGCCATCCACGCTGTATTCGAAGTCGGTACCGACGGCGGCGACACCGGCGAAGCTGAGGGTGATGCTGGTCGTCGTCGCCTTGATCGAACTCAGCTCCAGGTCGAACGACGCTTCGCCGCCTTCGGAGATGTACGAAGGCCCGCTGATCAGCAAGGAGGGTATTTCGCTGATGGCGGTCTGGCCGATGGCCGTGGTGTTGGCCATATCGGTATTGGTACCGCCCGAAATCGCCGCCATCAGGGTCAGCGATTCGACGGATTCGGCAACGCCATCGGCCAGGGTGCGCACCCGCACTTCCATGCGTGTGCTGCCGGCGGCCAGCGTGGCCGGGCCGGACCCGCTGAGCACCGTCCAGGCGCCGTAGGAATTGTCCGCATTCTGCACGCGGTAATACACCGAGGTGATGTCTGCCGCATCCGCGTCCCCGCCCAGAGTCAGCAGCAGATCGGTGCTGGAAGCTCTGCCCTCGCTCAGTTCGACCACGAACACCGTTGCCTTGCCCTCGTCGACCGGCATCGGATCGGAGACCACCAGTTCTATGCCGACGTTAAAGTCGAAGGTGTTCGATGTCGTGCTGTAAGCCGCGCCATCGCTGACCGTAAAGTCGAAGCTGGCGTACAGGGGATTGCCCGTCTCGCCGGTATCCGGCTTGAAGACGAGGAAGCCATTGTCGATGTCGGCACGGCTGACCACCTGAGTTGACGAAGCGCTGCCCCAGGTCGTGCCGTTGAAGTACAGCAAGGTCCCGTTGCCTGGCAGCGTATCGATGCGAACCGCCTGCAGCGTGTCGCCGAGATCGGCGGTATCGACGAAGCCGAAATCGTCGGCCGTAATCACGTAATTGCCATCCTTGGCAACATTGACGACCTTGTCGGTACCGCTGACCGGATCGTCGTTCACCGGCGTCACGGTCAGGCTCAGGGTCGACGAAGTGTCGTTGCCCAGGCCGTCGGTAATGGTGTAAGTCGCCACCGGCACCGCACCGTTGTAGTTGAGCACCGGCGTGAAGGTATAGCTGCCGTCGGCGTTGATCTGCAGGCTGCCGACGCCCGTGATGGTCGCCGTGTCGCCCGCCGTGAAAGTGCCGGCGACGCCGCTCACGGTGAATTGCGTCACCGACAGTACGGCAAGGGGCTCTTCGGACACGTCGTTGGTCAGCACGTTGCCCGCGAGCGGATTGTCTTCGGCCACGCTGCCGACGTCGGCCGCCGCGATCGGCACATCGATGGCGCCGGTAACGGTGATGGTCAGGGTTGCGGTATTGGATAAGGCGCTGCTCGGATCGGTAACGGTGTAGGTGAACACATCGTTGTCGGTGGCGCCAACGGCCAGCGCATCTGCGGCCGCCTGGTCGGCGACGTAGCTATAGCTGCCATCGGCATTGAGCGTCAGGGTGCCGTAGGTTCCGGTCAGCGTGGTGCCCACGCCGACACCTTGTGTTACTGCGCCGGCGCCGACCACGGCGCCGCTGACGACCAATGCACTGCTCGCGCTCTCCAGGTCGGTATCGGTACCCAGCCCCTGGATGACGCCGTTGATCGCGGCAACGCTGAGCGTGGCATCCTCATTGACGGCTCCGGTGTCGGCGGCAGCAACCGGAGCGTCATTGACCGGATTGACGGTAAGGCTTGCCGTCGCAGCGGCCGACACCGCTCCGCCATCGTCCGTCGCCGTGTAGCTGAAACTGGTCGAACCGTTCCAGTCCGCCGCCGGCGCGAAGTAGAGCGTTGCCCCGGTCACCGTGTCGCCAGCACCAACTATCGTGGTGTGGCCGATATCCGAGTACAGCGTGCCATTGGCCGGCAGCGTACTGATGGTGTAGCTGGCGATGCTTCCATCGACATCCGTTGCCGACAGGACGATGCTGATCGAGGCGGCGTCTTCGTCGCCGCTGGCCGCGACGTTGCTCGCCGTCGGCGCATCGTTGACCGGCGCGACGTTGATGGTGACGGTGGCC
>JAXMJU010000050.1:0-9368 GCA_034376265.1 Sulfuritalea sp. | reverse complement strand
GCCAGGGCAGCAGCAGCAGGTCCCACAGCGCCACGACGGCGCGGTCCTCGCTCGCCGCGGCGACGCGCAACAGCCAGACGATCTTGACCCAGCGCCGGTCCGAGACATAGACCTGCTGCCCGGCGAAGCGCTCGCGCAGTTCGGCCAGCACGGCGACGAATGCGTCGGGAATGGCGACGCCGGCGGCATCCTGCGCCAGCCGGGCCAGATCCTCGCGGTCCAGGGCCAGCTCGCGCGCCGGCGGCGTCCAGTCCCTACCGCGAGCGGCGTCGAGCAGCGCGGCGAAGCCATCGGCGCTGACCGCGGCCACCGGCAGGCGCACCAGGAAACGGTCGAAGAAGGCCTCGGCGATCTCGTCTTCCGGCACTTCATTGGTGGCGCCGACGGCGCTGATCAGCGGGCAGCGCTGGCGGCCGGCGCCGTTGTCGAATTCGCGTTCGTTGAGCAACGTCAGCAGGGCATTCAGGATCGCGCTGTTGGCCTTGAACACCTCGTCGATGAAGGCGATCGAGGCGTCGGGCAGGAAGCCGGCGGTGTGCCGCTCGTAGCGGTCCTCCTCCAGGGCCTTGATCGAGAGCGGGCCGAACAGCTCCTCGGGCACCGAAAAGCGCGTCAGCAGGCGCTCGAAATAGCCGGCATCGCGGAATGCCATGTGCAGGCGCCGCGCCAGCTCGCTCTTGGCGGTGCCCGGCGGCCCGATGAACAGGGTGTGCTCGCCGGCCAGCGCGGCCAGCAGGCAGAGCCGCACGCTCTGGCGGCGCTCGATCATGCCGGACTCCAGCAGGTCGATGATGGCTTTCAGGCGGACTGGACGATCTGGCTGCATGAGGAAGATGTTCGCATGTAAGAAATTTGGAGTCGGCCCGCGCAGGACTCGGCATCGGAATGCCGGCGCCTCACGTCGCGGTCTCGCTTTCCGCGACAAGCGTCACCGGCGGCGCCAGTTCGGCGGAGGTCCACTCCATGACAAGGCGATAGCCGACGGCAAGCAGGGTCGGCCCGAGGAAGGCGCCGATCACGCCGAAGGCCACCACGCCGCCCAGCACGCCGAGGAACACGATGGCGAACGGCAGGCTGGCGCCGCGGCTGATGATCAGCGGCTTGATCAGGTTATCCACCATGCTGACGACGAAGAACCCCCAGGCCGCGACGAACGCCGCCCAGCCCGGCTGGCCCTGCTGGAACAGCCAGATGGCCGCGCCGCCCCAGACCAGCGGCGGTCCCACCGGCAACACGGAAAGAAAAAAAGTCGCCACGCCCAGCAACACGGCACCCGGCACGCCGGCGATGGCGAAGCCGATGGTGGCCAACACCCCCTGCGCCAGCCCGGTGCCGAGGATGCCGTAGATCACCCCGCTCACCGTGCCACGCGCAATGCGCATGAAATAGGTGGCGCGCTCTCCCGTGAGGCGCTTCAAGGCGACGATCAGGCGCCGCGCGAGGGCCTCGCCGTGTACGAAGAAGAAGAAGGCCAGGAAGATCGAAATGGCGATGTCCAGCACGCCCCGCCCGACCACCCGCCCGGCCACCAGGGCGACCTCCTGGGCGGGCTTGGCCAGCTTCTCCAGTTCCTCGATCAGGCGTTGCCCGTTGTGCGCGAACCTCTGCCAGTAATCGTGCATCGACTGCCCCACCAGCGGCAGATCCGCCAGCCATCCCGGCGCGTCGGGCAGGCCGTCCTTGAACAGCGCGGAGGCGGCGCGACCGAGTTCGGCGACGTTGTCCGCCAGGGCCAGGGCGACTGCCACCAAGGGCCCGAGCAGCACCAGGGTCACCAGCAGGGTCATCAGCAGAGCGGCGAGGATGCGCCTCCCACCCGCCAGGCGGTCCAGCCAGAGAAAGCCGGGCCAACTGGTCGAGACCAGGATGGCGGCCCAGACCAGGGCGGTGAGGAAGGGCCACAGCACCAGGATGCAACCGACCCCGAGCAGCGCGAGGGCGACGAAAACCAGCACACGGTCGGAAGCGGGACTTTGCATGGGCACCACGAGCAAGCGGAAAAGCGGCAATTATGGCCCAAGCGGGCCGGCGCGCCAGAACGGATCGCCGGCGGCCGTGTCCTGCAGCCAGCGCAGCAAACATGCATAGAAGACGTCCGGCTTCAGCGGCTTGCCGATATGGTCGTCCATGCCGGCCTTGAGACAGCGCTGACGATCCTCGTCGCTGGCGTCGGCGGACATGGCGAGTATCGGGATCGCCGCAAGCCCCGACAGCAGCCGGATCGCGCGGGTGGCTTCGAGTCCGTCCATGAGCGGCAACTGCATGTCCATCAGGATCAGCGCGTAATCGGCCTGGCTCGCCAGTTCGACCGCCGCCGCCCCGTTGCCGGCGACGTCCGCCGCCAGGCCGGCGTCTTCCAGCAGGAAGACCGCGACTTCGCGGCTCACCAGGTCGTCATCGACCACCAGCACGCGCATGCCGCCAAAGTCCTGCAGCAGCCTTTCCCGCGCCGGCAAGTCTTCCGCAGCCACGCCGGCCTCCTCGACGCCGCGCCGCAGTCGCGCCGTCGCCCAGAAGCGGCTGCCGACGCCCTCCTCGCTGACCACGCCCGCATCGCCGTCCATCAGCCGGGCAATCCGCTTCGAGATGGCCAGGCCGAGCCCGATGCCGCCGTACTTGCGGGTGGAGGAATCATCGACCTGGCTGAAGGCGCTGAACAGCCGCTCCTGCTGCGCGGCACTCAGGCCTATGCCCTGGTCGCTGACCTCGATCCGCAGCAGCACGCTGAGACTGTCTTGCTCGATGGCGTCGGCGCGCACCCGGATCTCGCCGTGGTCGGAGAACTTGACCGCATTGCCGACATAATTGAGCAACACCTGACGCAGACGCAAGGCATCGCCGCGCAGCACCGCGGGCAGCGCCGGGTCGATCTCCCTGGCCAGCCGCAGTCCCTTCGCCTGCGCCGCCGCCTCCAGCATGCGCAGCACCTCGTCGATCACCTCAGGCAGGGAAAAGTTTCTTTCCGCCAGCGTCATGCGGTCGGCTTCGATCCTGGAAATGTCGAGCACGTCGTCGATCACGGCGAGCAGGTGCTGCGCCGCGGCCATGCTCTTGCCGAGATGATCGATCTGCCGCGAATCGGTCGCCCGGCGCAAGGCCAGGCTGGTCATGCCCATGATCGCATTCATCGGCGTGTACAGTTCGTGGCTCATGTTGGTCAGGAACACGCTCTTGGCGCGATTGGCGGCTTCGGCGGCATCCCTGGCCTGCGCCAGTTCGGCGGTGCGCGAGAACACCAGTTCCTCCAGGTGGTGCCGATGCTGGTCGAGTTCGGCCTGGGCCAGCTTGCGCGCCGTGATGTCGCTGATGAATCCGTGCCAGAGCACCGAAGCGTCGGCTTCGCGCTGCGGGATGGCGTTGCCCAGCAGCCACAGCGGCGCCTCACCGGCGAAGCTGAGCCGGTACTCGTTGTGCCACGGCGTCAGCTGCGCCGCCGACTCGTCGAGCGCGGCCAGGTGCTGCGCCAGGTCGTCCGGGTGTACCGCGGCGAACAGCGGCGATGCGTCGTCGCGCACGTCTTCAGGACCAATGCGGTAGATCTCGCGCAGCGCATCGCTGGCGTAAGGCACGCTGAACCGGCCATCGGGATATCGGCGCAGTTCGTACACGACTCCCGGCACCCGGCTGGCGATGCGCTGCAGGCGGCTCAGGGCCTCCTCCTGCGCCGCCGCCACCGCCGCTATGTTCAACATCCTCTCGCGATGCCAGAGCCGCTCCTTTTCGGCGCTTTGTTCCTGGGCCAGGGCCTGCGCGTCGATGTTGCCTTGACCGCGGCGCACGATGAACAGCAGCGCCAGGAACAGCATTGCGAGCACGCCGCCGACGATGCCGAGGAATTCGCCGGAACTCGTCGCGACGATATCCGCGTTGCGCTTCGCGCCCTGGTCGATTTTTTCCTGGTTGGCCGCCACGATCCCGGCGATCTGCGCCGAACTGGCATTCACCTGGCCCAGGAAGGGAGTGACATCGGCATAGATCTCGAACACGCCGACCACCTCGTTGCTGCCGGGACGGCGCACCGGGATGTAGCTCGACAGCAGATCCCGGTTCTCCACCAGGCCTTCGAAGGTGCTGAACTGGTCGCGATGGGTGAGTTCGCTGGCCGCCTTGCCCGCCGCCGCGGAACGCCAGCCGGCGTTGTCGGCCTTGTCTTCCCCGATCTGGGCGTGCTCCGAGGAATAGATCGTCAGCCCGCGCATGTCGTAGACCTTGATCTTGAACACGCTGCTGTCCTGCATGGCGCCGGCGGTGCGCCGGTCGAGGGCGGCGAAGCCGGGCAGCGCCCGGATCCTGTTGCCCAGTTCGACTTCGCAGTCCCGCCGCGCGGCAGCCCGGCAGTCTCCGACCGGCAGGGCCTGTACGCGTGCCGCAAACGGGGCGAAATCGGAATCCCAGAGCATGTTGGCGAACAGCTTGGTCAGGTTGACGTTGGCCTCCTGCTGCGTCGCCACCAGGCTGCCCTTGGCGGTCTGCTCGGTCTTGCCGGACAGATCCGACTGAACTTCGCGCAGGAACGCCGACTGGCTGCGCTGGACATCGGCAAAGAAGGCAACTTCCCGCGCCTGGAGGAAAGACAGGATGGCGCCGATGACAAGGAAGGAGCTGAGGCCGGCTATCGTGAAATAGCGCAGCAGGCGGAAGCGGAACGCAGTCCTGCGCTGCGGGGCGGCGGCTTCCTGGTGCGGCTGGGCGGGGACGGAGTTCATCGCTCAGGACTCAGGCAGGTCGCTTAGGTCGCTCACTCCGCAGCAGCAGCTCAACCCGGCGTCGCCGCCTCCAGATCGCGCCAGAGGCAACGCCCCTTGCTCTCCTTGGCGATCTCGGCCAGCACCCGCTCATGCTCGGCCAGCTCGTCCGCGCTGGCGCGCAGCACCACCAGCGGCGGGCGCTGACGCGTGCCGCCGGCCGTGTAATCGACGACCGGGCTGTCGAACTCGATCTCCAGCGAGTTCTGGCCGCGCGTCATGCCCAGATAAACCTCGGCCAGCAGTTCGGCATCGAGCAGCGCGCCGTGCAGCTGGCGACCCGAGTTGTCCACACCGAACTCGGCGCACAGCGCGTTGAGGTTGTTCTTCTTGCCCGGCCGCATTTCGCGCGCCATGCGCAGCGTGTCGATCACCTCGCGGCAGAGCTGCTCGATGCCATCCAGCTTGAGCAGTCCGAGCTCGTTGTTGAGGAAGCCGACGTCGAAGGCCGCGTTGTGTATCACCAGGTCGGCGCCGCGGATGAACTCCATGAAGTCGGCGGCGATCTCGGCGAACTTCGGCTTGTCGCCCAGAAACTCGTTGGTCAGGCCATGGATCGCGATCGCGCCCGGATCGATCTCGCGTTCGGGATTGAGGTAGGCGTGGAAGCGCTGGCCGGTGAGCTGGCGCCCGCGCAGCTCGACGCAGCCGATTTCGATGACGCGGTCGCCGGTGCGAAAATCCAGCCCGGTGGTTTCGGTGTCGAGTATGACCTTGCGCATGTCTTCAGCCTCCGTTGCGGGCGAGATCCACGCCGCGCCGCGCCAGCACGTCGGCGCGCTCGTTCTCGACATGGCCGGCGTGGCCCTTGACCCAGATCCATTCGAGCTTGTGCTGTGCCGCGAGGCGGTCGAGTTCGCGCCACAGATCCTCGTTCTTCACCGGCTGCTTGCCGGCGGTTTTCCAGCCGCGCCGTTTCCAGCCGTGGATCCATTCGCTGATGCCCTTCTGCACATACTGCGAATCGGTATGCACGCGCGCCTGCACCGGCCCCTTCAGGGCGCGCAGGGCCTCGATCACGGCCATCATTTCCATGCGATTGTTGGTGGTCAGCAGTTCGCCGCCGAACAATTCCTTTTCGGTGTCGCCCTTGCGCAATATGGCGCCCCAGCCGCCGGGGCCCGGATTGCCGCTGCAAGCGCCGTCGGTAAATATTTCTATCATTGATCCACTCTCTGCGTAACGGTGACGAGGGCCTTGGCGCGCGCCTTGCGGTCGCGCCAGGCCGGGGTGATCAGGCGCATGCCATGCTGGCGCTTGATCGCCTGGACGATATATACGGCGCCGGCAATCGGCCACCAGCGATCGCCGGCCACATCCATGAACTGGAAGCGGCGCAGCCATTTTTCCTGGGTCACGGCCGGCGCATAACAGCCGAAGGCGCCGGCCTGCATCTCGAAGCCGAGCAGCGAAAACCAGTCCTTCAGACGCGGCACGCTGAGGTAGGCGCCGCGCCAGGGCGGCATGGCCAGGCGCCGCGACAACCGGCGCCTGGCGCCCCACAGGCTGAAGGGATTGAAGCCGGTGACGATCACATGGCCTTCCGGCACCAGCACGCGCTCCACTTCACGCAGCACCTGGTGCGGGTTGGCGTCGAATTCCAGGGTATGCGGCATCACCACCAGGTCGATGCTGTTCGCCGCAAAGGGAAGATAATGCAGATCGGAGCGCACTTCCGAGGCGCCGTCGTAACGCCCGTCGTCGCAACGAAAGCGTAGCGGCATGCGATTGGCGCGCAGGAACGGATGGCTGGGCAGGGACAGCTGCACGGCGTTGAAACCGAAGATGTCCGCCACCAGCAGGTCGTGCTTCTGTTGTTCCCAGTTGAGCACATACCGGCCGGCTGGCGTGTTCAACCAGTCCTCGAAACCCTGAATTGACATTGCGCCCCGTTGGGAGAAAATTGATTCATGATTGAAATACTCGCCCTGCACGCCTTCGACGACAACTACATCTGGCTGCTGCGCGCCGGCGGGCACGTCGCGGTGGTCGACCCGGGCGACGCCGCACCGGTGCTGCGCCATCTCGAAGCCAGCGGCGACCGCCTCTGCGCCATTCTCGCCACCCACCACCACGGCGACCACGTCGGCGGCCTGGCGGAACTTGTCGCCCGCTTTCCAGTTCCCGTCTTCGGCCCGCTGCTGGAGGACATCCCCGGCGTGACGCAGGCGCTGGCCGGCGGCGCACGCATCGAACTGCCGCAGATCGGTACCGAATTCGAGATCATCGACGTGCCTGGACATACCCGTGGCCACATCGCCTATTATGGCCCAAGTCTCGGCGATGACGGCGCGCTGTTCTGCGGCGATACGCTGTTCGGCGCGGGCTGCGGACGCCTGTTCGAAGGCACGCCGGCGCAGATGCATGCGTCCCTGACCAAACTCGCCGCCCTGCCAGCGGCAACTCTTGTGTACTGCGCCCACGAATACACCCAGAGCAACCTGCGTTTCGCCGTCGCCGTCGAACCCGGCAGCATCGCCGTGCAGCGGCGTAGCGAGGACGTCGCGGCGGAGCGCGCGGCGGGCCGCGCGACGATCCCGACGCGCATCCGCACCGAGCTCGAAACCAATCCCTTCCTGCGCTGGGACCAGCCTGCCGTGCGCGCCGCCGCGGCCAGCCGCCTCGGCCGCGTGCCGGCCGACGCGGTGGAGACGTTCGCCGCCATCCGCGAGTGGAAGAACCGCTTCTAAGCCGCTGTTTCCCTGCGCCAGCAGGCCCTGGTTCTCGGCTGATCGAAGCGCGCAGCGGCAAAATCCGCTGCGCCACATCCGCCCCGGTCCGCGAATCAAGCCGCTGTGGATGCTAAGATGCGCCGCCTTCACGCGTAGCTTGCCTGCTACCCCCGCCCCGCCCCATGTCCCTGTTCCGCTGCCTCATTCCTATCCTGCTGATTCTGCTGACCGGCGCCGCAGGCGCCGAGCAGGCGCTCCAGTTGTCGCCGGAACTGACCCCCGCGCCGGCTTTGAATTACAGCCCGGCATCGCCGCCCGCGGTGCCCCTGCTGCCCGATCCCTCGCGCGAAGTGCAGGACGAGCTGCCGCCGATGCCCACCATCGACCTCACCACGCCGCCCGACGACCTGTGGCAGCGCATGCGCAACGGCTTCTCGATGCCGGACCTGGACAGCCCGCTGGTGGCCGACCGCCAGGCTTGGTACCTGAACCGGCCGGAGCTGCTGCAACGCATCTTCGAACGCAGCCGGCGCTATCTGCATCACATCGTCGACGAACTCGAAAAGCGCGGCATGCCCACCGAACTGGCCCTGCTGCCGATCGTCGAAAGCTCCTTCAATCCGCTGGCCTACTCCTCGGCCCGCGCGCTGGGCATGTGGCAGTTCATACCCGCCACCGGCAAGACCTACAAGCTGGAGCAGAACTGGTGGCTGGACCAGCGCCGCGACATCGTCGCCTCGACCAGCGCCGCACTCGACTACCTGCAATACATCTACGAAATGCACGGCGACTGGCACCTGGCGCTGGCCTCCTACAACTGGGGCGAAAACGCCGTCGGCCGGGCCGTGGCGAAGAACCGGGCCAAGGGTTTGCCGACCGATTACCGCAGCCTCAAGATGCCGGCCGAGACGGCCTACTACGTACCCAAGCTGCAGGCGATCAAGAACATCATCGCGCAGCCGCAACTGTTCGGCCTGCGCCTGGAGCCGATTCCGAACCGGCCCTACTTCGGCATGGTGGAGCGCAGCGACAACATGGACGTGGCGCTGGCGGCACGGCTGGCGGAAATTCCGGTGGAGGAATTCATTGCGCTGAATCCGGCCTACAGCCGCCCGGTGATGCCGAGCGCGGCCAACAGCCCTCTGGTGCTGCCGGCCGACAAGGTGCAGACCTTCCTCGCCAATCTGCAGGACCACGAAGCCCAGGACAAGCCCCTCTCGGCCTGGCATACGCACAAGCTGAAGAAGGGCGAGAAACTCGACGCCGTGGCCAGGCGTTACAGCATCAGCCTGGCGCGCCTGAAACAGTTGAACGGCATCAACGCGCGGACCAGGATCAAACCGGGCTTCGCCCTGCTGGTGCCGGGCAAGGATGCGATCGGCTACGACGCGATCGCGGGTCGCCTGCCGCAGACCCCGGTCAGCCCGCCGAGGGCGACCAAGTGGAAGAAGGGCAAGTCCGGCGGCAAACCGAGGAAGGGCGTCGCGGTCAAGATCCGCAAGCCTGCCGCGAAGGCGCTGGTCAGACCGAAGAAGCGCTAGGCGCCCGCTCCGGACCAGGCGGAAGTGTCTCCACCGCCCTGACATCCGGCGCATATTTCACCGAAAGCGGGAAAATGCATCGCGGATTTTCCCAGGCCGATTGGTCTGCACTGAGGAAGCGAATTCGCCCCATTCATGCCTCATGACGTTTAGAAGTCGCAGGGCCGCTTGGTGCCAAAAGAGCCGGTCACGTTGCCCCGAAACTGACGTTCCAACGTCCAAGTGTCACTGCGCGGTCGGATTTGACCAGGCGGCGCGGCTTGCGCTGATCCATGCAAAGCGCACCCTTGGTCAATCCGGTCACACACAACGTCCGCGCCCAGACACGGTGGCGCAGACAGGATTGGTTGGAGGGAAGCATCGCGCCGGATCAAATGCAGGCCAACCCTGGACGAAGCGAGGGGTGCAGG
>JAXMJU010000049.1:0-4299 GCA_034376265.1 Sulfuritalea sp. | reverse complement strand
ATTTCAAGCCAGACCAGCCAGGACAGCCAGGGCCGGCGCTGCACCTCGTCTTCGTACACCAACAGCGTGTGCTGCACCAGGTCAGCCGGTTGCGCCAGCGGCCGGCCGCTTCGGGCCAGGTAGGCGGGGCTCGCCACCGGCAGCACGGTGTCGCCGAACAGGCGCAGCGCGGCGGCCGGCGCCTGGCGATCCTGCAGGTAGCGCACCGCCGCGTCGAAGCGCCCGCGTTCCAGATCGACCAGCCGCGTATCGGCGGAGATGCGAATGTCGATGCCCGGATGGCTGCGGCGGAAATCGGCCAGGCGCGGGATCAGCCAGAAGCTGGCGAAGGCCTGGGTGGTCGCCAGGGTCACGGTCGGCTCGTCGCCGCCGCGCAGCTCGGCCGCCGCCGCGCGCAACTCGGCAAAGGCGCTGTCGGTGGCCCGCAGCAGGCGTTCCCCGGCTGCGGTCAGCTGCAGGGCGCGGCTGCGGCGCTCGAAGAGGCGGGTCGCCAGCGCCAACTCCAGGGCGATCACCTGCTTGCTGACCGCCGACTGCGTCACGCACAGCTCGCCGGCGGCGCGCGTGAAGCTCAGGTGGCGCGCCGCGGCGTCGAAGGCGCGCAGGGCTTCGAGCGGCGGCAGATCGTTCTTATGCATTCCTTTTACTCATGTATGACGCGCCTCGATATCGCTGGTGCAAGCCGCGGCCGGACCCAATAATGCAGGTGTCGCAACCTGCACGGGAGCCGAACATCATGACTGCACCAGCACTTTCCACCCCATCTCTGATCGGCATCAAGCGCAGCCGGCGCGCCGCCCTGATGCGCCCGGTAGCCGCGGCCAACCATGCTACCGAATTCCATGCAGGAATGCACGCCCACGTCGCGCCGGAGACCGAGCAAAGCCTGGCGCAAGGCCAGTTGTCGCTGCTGCCGGCGCGCGAGCTGAACCTGCTGTGCCTGGCCGGCGAACTCTGGCTGACCCGCGACGGCGACGCCGAGGACTACATCCTCGGTCCCGGCCAGCGGCTGGCCATCGGCCGCAAGGACCAGGCGGCGGTGCAGGCCCTGCGAGCGAGTCGCTTCAGACTGAGCTTCGGCTGAGCTTCGGCGGAGCGGCCCCGCCGCGGCCGGCGCTAGGCCATCAGCCGCTGCAGGCTGGCGCGGACGCCGGGGGGAATCGGCGTCGGCCGGTTTCCCTCGCGGCCGACGAAGACATGTACGAACCAGCCGACGGCCGCCGGCGCCGCCTCCCCCTGGCGGAACAGCGCGATTTCGTAACGCACCGAAGACTTGCCCAGATGGACCACGCGCAGCCCTGCCTCGATGGTCTCGGGAAAGGCCAGCGGCGCCAGGTAGCGGCATTGCGATTCGGCGCAGTAGCCGATCGCCTCGCCCTGGTGAATGTCGAGGGCGCCGGCGCGGATCAGGTACTCGTTGATGACGGTATCGAAGTAGCTGTAATAGACGACGTTATTGACGTGGCCGTAGACGTCGTTGTCCATCCAGCGCGTCGCGATGGCAAGAAAATGCGGGTAGTCGGCGCGGCCCGGCAGTGCGGCGGCGGCAGCGGGGGGAACGGGGGTGGGGGTGGTAACCGGGGTGGTAACTGCGGCGGGCGGAAATGGGGAACTCATCGAGCGCTTCCTGAAAATCGAAGCGCTCGATCATACCAACAGGCGTCAGCTGATTTTGCCGACGCTCACTGCTGGTTGCGGTACATCGCGGCAAGGAATGCATCGGCGTCGACTTCCTTCGCTGTCGCCGCCCGATGCTGGACTTCCTGCAGGCCGAGCTGAAGCTCGGGGCTGGCAGGGGTCCACTCGGCGTTGAGGACTTCGTCCTCGAACGCTCCGAATTCGTGCTCGATGAGTTTGCCTGTACTCATGTTCATCACCATCAACATTGCCGTCTCCTGTCTTGGAACCGCGCACCTCTGAGCATATAACGCCACCCGCGGCGAAAAGTTGAATGGTTTCCGAAAATATGATGACGTGTTGGGTTAACGCCACGACGCCAGGCCGGCAGCGGGTTTCAACCCTACAACGTGTATGGTTTTAGCGCCGCGTGCTTGCCATTCCACGGCGCCACCTTCAAGAGCAGCACCATGCCTGGCACGGCGAGCAGCGCGCAGAGCATGAAGAAGGGGAACCAGCCCAGATGCTCGACCAGATAGCCGGTGGTGGCATTGATGAAAGTGCGCGGCACGGCGGCCAAACTGGTGAACAGGGCCAGTTGTGTGGCCGTATACAACGGATGGGTGGCGCGCGCGATGAAGGCGACGAAGGCCGCCGTGCCGAGGCCGACGCCGAGCGCCTCGAAGCCGATCACCAGCGCCAGCTGCGCCAGTTGCGCCGCACCCCGCGCCGGGTGCGGGCCGACCCAGGCCAGCCAGGCGAAGCCGAAGATCGACACCAGTTGCACCACGCCGAACAGCCACAGCGCGCGGTTGATGCCGAGCTTGACCATCCACAGCCCGCCGATCAGGCCGCCGATCACCGCCGGCCACAGCCCGGCATTCTTCGCCACGATACCGATCTGCGACTTGGCGAAGCCCATGTCCAGATAGAAGGGCGTGGCCAGCGCGGTGCACATCGAATCGCCGAGCTTGTAGAGGAAGATGAAGCCAAGGATCAGCAGGGCCTCGCGCAATCCGGCGCGGTCGATGAATTCGTGGAAGGGCTCGACCACCGCGTCCCTCAGGGTCTTCGGCGCCTTGCCGGCCACCGCCGGCTCGCGCGCGAACACCGCCAGCGCCATGCCGGGCAGCATGAACAGCGCAGTGATGACGAAGACCTGGAACCAGGGCAGATGGTCGGCCAGGATCAGCGACAGCGAACCCGGCACCAGGCCGGCGACGCGGTAGGCATTGACATGCACCGAGTTCCCCAGCCCCAGTTCGGCCTCGGAAAGGATCTCGCGCCGGTAGGCATCGAGCGCGATGTCCTGGGTCGCCGAGAGCAGGGCCACCGCGGCGGTAAGCCAGAGTATCGGCACGATCTCGCTGCCCGGCGAGAACAGGCCGAGCGAAGCGATCGCGGCCAAGAGGCCGACTTGGGTGATCAGCATCCAGCCGCGGCGGCGGCCACGGACACCAATGGGCGGCGCATAGCGGTCGAGCAGCGGCGACCAGAGGAACTTCCAGGTGTAGGGAAACTGGATCAGCGCGAACAGGCCGATGGTCTTGAGGTCCACCCCCTCCGAGCGCAGCCAGGCCGGGACGAGGTTGAGCAGCAGATACAGCGGCAAACCCGACGAAAAGCCGGTGAACACGCAGATCAGCATGCGCCGGGTGAACAGCGCGGCAAGCCAGGGCGGCATCAATTTTTCACGGGTCGTGCGTCAGCCCCCGTGGCTGCGGGAAGCACCGGGCGCAGTCCGAGATGCTCGACGAAGGGATCGAAATCCCTGTCGCTGTAGAGCAGCGGCAGGCGGCTCTCGATGCAGCGCGTGGCGATCAGGGTATCGATGGTCTTGCGCACCGTGACGCCGAGTGCCCGCAACGCACGGAAGTTGCGCGCAGCCTGGATGGCGACATCCTTGCCGCCGATGTCAATCTGCGTCAGCGAGGTGAGCAGTTTCCTGGCCTGGTTGAAATCGCGGTCGCTGCCGAAGCCCTGCAGGACTTCGACCAGAATCAGGTCGCCGATGACCAGGGGTTCGTTCCCCAGCAAGCCGTCGAGCACATCGCACTGGGGCGTCGACACACCGCGGAAATAGTCGATCCATACGCTGGAATCGACCAGAATCAACGATCGGCCCTCATCGCATCCAGATCGCCCTGCCAGTCGAGTTTGCCGCGAAAACGCCGGATCTCTTCCTGCCGGCGCAAGCGCAAAAGAGTGCGCAGACCCTCTTCCACGGCTTCGCGTTTGGTCTTGAGCCCGGTGGCCCGCAGCGTGTCCTGCATCAGCTTGTCGTCAATCACGATGTTGGTTCGCATGGTGTGTATCCTGCGTACATTCAATACACATTCTAGTTGTCGTTCGGCGATGATGCAAGAGCGAACCGGCAGCCTTCACGCCAGCCCCATCCGATCGATGGGGCTGACCACGCCGCGCCCACCGCGATTGAGGACGTGGGTGTAGATCATGGTGGTCTTGACGTCGGCGTGGCCGAGCAGCTCCTGCACCGTGCGGATGTCGTAACCGCCCTCCAGCAGGGAAGTTGCGAAGGAATGCCTCAGGGAATGTGGGGTGGCCGGCTTGTCGATGCCGGCGGCGCGCACCGCCGCCTTGATTGCGCGCTGCACGCACTGATCCTGCACGTGATGGCGGCGCACCACACCCGAGCGCGGATCAACCGACAAAGCAGTCGAG
>JAXMJU010000048.1:0-4964 GCA_034376265.1 Sulfuritalea sp. | reverse complement strand
GGCACCACCGGTACCACAGGTAGGACAGGTACCACCGGTAAGACAGGCACCACCGGCACCACCGGTACCACAGGTACGACAAGTACGAATGGCACAGGTATCGGCGGTACCGGCACCAGCGGTACCGGCGCCGCGGGCACTGGCACCACGGGCACGACCGGAAGCACCGGTACCACGACAAGTACGAATGGCACAGGTATCAGCGGTACCGGCACCAGCGGTACTGGCGCAAGTGGTTCGGGGGCGACGGCTACGGAGACGGATGGTGGAGGTTTGAAGCCAGGTGCAAAGGCTACCGGAACAAGTGCCACAGGCATTACTGAGCCTGGCGTGGCGGGGGCCACTTCCACGAGCAAGGCCGCGAGTGGCACCGATCCCGGTGAAAAAGATGTAAGGCCGGCAATCGTAGATCAGACACCCGGCGGCAAACCGGCCGAAAATCCTGTCACCGGCTTCGGTAGCGGCAGTCCCATGAGTACTGGATCCGGCATCGGTAGTCCCGGCTTGGGTGGACCGGGCATGAGCCCCGGTTCGGGCATGAGCCCCGGTGCCGGTCCGGCCATCGGAGGTCCGATGGGGCCCGGTTCCGGCTTTCGCGGAGGCGGCCCTATGGGACCTGGTGGTGGCAAGCCATGAACTTGTGAAGACCGGAGATATGCTGCGCAGTCAGTTTTCCGAAATACACCGAGTCAATGCAGGCAACTGACGAAGATGGCGTACCGCTTCATCAACTGAGTGCGTCACGAATTTCGAGGGCGGGAGTTTCCTGAAGCTCCCTGCGAGGCTCTCTGGCGGGTTTCTTGGCAACGAGTTGAACGACCATTTCCCGCACAACATTTCGCTCACTCATGACAGCCTCCACCATCGCCGGGGTGGGTTCGAGGCTCAAGCCTTGAAGTTTGAGGAAGTGGGCATGAGCCACCCATAAAGTGATGCGTTCGGTCTTCCAGTCTCCCCGATATCCATAATCGGCCCGCCAATAGTAAGGCTGGGAGAAGTAGCCGAAGCTCTGGAGGAAAATGCCACGCACATGGGTAGGGTCTTCCCATGCGTCGTCGCTGGATCCATAGGGGCAGCGGACCGTCATGAGTGCGTCGGGCTTTGCCACGCGCCACAGTTCCTGCATCAGGGGAAGTGGACTTCGGATGTGCTCCAGAACATGGGATAGCAGAAACTCGCCGATGGAGTTGTCCCCGAAAGGGAGGAGCCTGTCGCCTTCCCCGGAACCCAGCCTGTCCAGGTCGGCCACGACGTCCACTCCGGGAAGGGACATGGAATCCAGATTGGTCCACCCGTCGAGGATGTTTCGGCCACACCCCACGTTCAATCGGGACTTCCGATCGCCTCCGTCTGACTCAGCATCGAGGCCTGGGCGAGAAGCCTGGGAATCATATATGGGATTGGATTTTTTCATTGTTCTCGATTGGCAAAGCGGTTCGGGTGCCGGGCATTTGCGGCGGATCAGGAATGAAGAAGATCCTGACTTGGCCTGCGCTTGCACGGTGAAACTCGCCGGCGGTTCGCCACGCTGGTATCGCTCCCACATCGTGGTATAGGCGGATTCGATGTGACGGCACAAGCGATGGGCATCAAACAACGGACAGGTGCCCAGGTTTCGTTCCAGCCTGGCCCGGATTTCAGCCAGCATGGTAGGCGCCGTGGCCAAGCTGAGCGCCAGTGCTTCATACTCATCAAGGCTGTGACAAATCATCTCGGGGAGTCCAGCGGCATTGAGCAGGCTTGCGGCGACGCGCCCGGCAAAGGTCTCGCCCAGGCATGTCAGCACGGGCAACCCGGCCCACAGCGCATCGCTGGCGGTGGTATGCGCATTGCACGGCAGGGTGTCAAGAAACAGATCGGCCTGTCTTTGGCGGGCCAAGTGTTCGCCCATATCAATTCTTGCGGCGAAAACCAGGCGCCCAGGCGCCACACCGCGCTTTTCGGCCTCGCGTCGCAGATTGGCCGATGCAGCCGCATTGTCCTCCAGCAACCACAATACGCTGCCGCTTACCTGAATCAGCAAACGCATCCAGACATCGAAAATTTCTGGTGCAATCTTGAAATTGTTATTGAAGCAGCAGAAAACGAAACCGCTCGCCGGGAGATTGAGTTCCGCACGGGAAGGTGTCCGCGCGCCAATGACCCGCTTACGATCATTGGGCTGATACGAATCCGGCAGGTAGACGACCTTCTCCGAATAATGAACCTGGTGCTCTGCAGGGATCAAATAGTGGTCTGCAATGATGTAGTCGATATAGTCTGCGCCCATGGTGCCGGGGTAACCCAGGTAGTTCACCTGGACCGGTGCCGGACGGTGCGCAAGGATGCCGGTGCGGCAGTTGGTGGTAAATCCCTTCAAGTCAATCGCTAAGTCGATTTCCGACCGCAGCATCAGTTGCGCTACCTCGCGATCGCTCATCCCGCCTGCGTCGACAAAATGATTGAACGACGGCTCCAATCGTTCGCGCATCGAGTCCCTCACCTCGGGACCAAAGCATATCGCCGTCGTCTCGAACCTGTGCTTGTCATGCGCCTCGAACATTTCAGCCATCAAAAATGCGGTCGCATGAAGGTGAAAATCGGCGGACAAGTATGCCACTCGGATCTTGTCGTGCTGGTAACGCTGACCTTGCCACAAAGGCGGCAGCGATGCGGGGCATTTGTCGGCGACAAAAATCCGGGCGCACTGCAATTGAGCCGGCGCGGATTGCGAAAAGGCGAGGAAGGGAAACGGAACGATCACGCGTTTGCCGCTCGCTACGGATACTGCGATGCTGTGCGCGCTCTGCTCGTGCTGCGCCCAATCGCAACAGAGAATCTGCGTATGCAACAGGTTGCCGACTCCGTAGTCGTAGTCAGGGGCTATTTGAACTAAGTGGGCAAAAGATCTGGCGGCCTCTTCGTATCGCCCCATATCCCGCAATGCGTTGCCGCGATTGTTGTGCGCCAGCGCAAAATCCGGATTGAGTTCCTGAGCCCGGTCAAAATCTGCCAGCGCTTCGGTAAAGCGTTTCAGGTTCAGCAAAGCAAGGCCGCGATTGTTCAGCACCTCTGCAGAGTCAGGCTTGATCCGCAACGCATTGTCGTAGCTGGCCAATGCTTCTTGATTCCGTTGCAGATCCAGCAACGCGTTGCCATGATTGTTAAGCGCGCCGACATCATCAGGTTGTAGCGCCAGCGTCCGCGCATAGCTGGCCAGTGCTTCTTCCCGCCGTCCCATCTGTTGCAGCACATAACCACGGTTGTTGAAGGCGAGCGCGAAGTCAGGGGCGAATTCGATGGCAAGGTTCAGACTTGCCAGGGCATCGACATGCCGCTTCAGGTTCAGCAAAGCGAGACCGCGATTGTTGTATGCATGCGCGTAGTCAGGTTTCAACACCAGAGCCTGATCGTAGCTGGCAAGGGCGTCCTCGTCGCGCCCAAGCTCGAGCAAGGCATTGCCGCGGTTGTTGAGCGCCTCCGCATCGACGAATGCTTGTACCGATGCCTCACGGCGGCTGGATTGCGTTTCTTGATTCAATTGTTGGATTTCTGCTGTTCCCGTACCGGGTGCGAGATTTGTCGCGAGTCAACTGACTTCGCAGTTTGGAGCCCAAGCATATACGCAAAGCCAAAGTCTGAGCCTCGCTCTATCAATCGAGAATGTACTTCCGCAGATAGTTCGCCACCTCAGTCGGCGCTTCCTCGGCAGGAAGCAGCCGCGATCGAGCGCCGCGCGGCGGACATCGCCGGCATTCTCGCGCCACAGCGCAAGCACGGCGCGGTTGCGGTCGATGAAGCCTCTGGCGCCCCGCAGGGCCAGCAACGGAATCCCTGTGCAGCGACCAGCGTCTGCCCGGCTGTGCGCGAGGTCGATCCCGGCGGTAGCGAGACAGCCGTCGCAACTGGCGCGGATGGTAACGGCCAGCGATGGAACAGGCCTCGGGCAATGTTCCCTTGCCCGAGTTTTTCAAGAGGTCTCGTGGCGCTGTGGTCAGCTTCATCGGCATCGGAGCATGGATGGACGACACTTCATCGACCACGGACACGCGCTACATCGAGCCGATCGTCCATGCCGCCAGCCGCGGCCTGAACGTGTTCGACACGGCCATCAATTACCGCCACATGCAGGCCGAGCGCTGCGTCGGCCTGGCGGTGCAAGGCCTGGTAAAGAGCGGCATTCCGCGCCAGGCCCTGCTGCTTGCCAGCAAGGGTGGCTACATCACCCACGACGCCGCCGGCGTACGCGACTGGAACGACTACGTGCGCGAGGAATACCTGGAGCCGGGCCTGATTTCGGCGGAAGAAATGTCGCGCGCGCATGCCATCAATCCGCGCTTCATTCGCCGCCAGATCGAGCAGAGCCTGGATAACCTCAAGCTCGATACCCTGGACATCTACTATCTCCACAACCCCGAGGAAGCGCTCGCCGGGCTCGCCGTAAAGGAGCTGCGCAAGCGGCTGGCAATGACATTTGCCGTGCTCGAAGAAGCCGTCGCCGCCGGCAGGATCGGATCGTATGGCCTCGCCACCTGGGATGGCTTGCGCGTGACCAAGGACGATCCACGTCACCTGTCGCTGGCCACCGCCATCGCGGCGGCCCGCGATGCGGCGGGAAGCGGCGAGCACCACCTGGCGGTGATACAGCTGCCCTTCAACATCAGGGACCATCAGGCCGCGACGCTGCCCACGCAAAAGCTCGGGCGCGCGCTGTTGCCCGCATTGCAAGCCGCCGAAGCGCTCGGGCTGTATGTCATGACCAGTGCCAGCGTCATGCAGGGTGCGCAAATAGCGGAAGCCGACGAAGCCCGCTTGCGGAGGGCGGCCCCCGGCCATTCGCCGATCACCGCGGCGCTTCAGGTTTCGCGCAGCGGCCGCGGCGTCGGCACGGCGCTGGTCGGCATGCGGCGCCTGCACAGCGTCGAGGAAGCCATGGCCGTGGCGCAGATGCCGATAGCCCGCGAGGGTGCATGAACCTAAAAAAC
>JAXMJU010000047.1:0-2483 GCA_034376265.1 Sulfuritalea sp. | reverse complement strand
GCGATTCCCAGATTCGTGCCCAGCGCTGTCGCCCCCGCACTCATCATGGCGCCGAGGGAGCTGAAGCACTGCGGCAGCATCGCCCCGGCCGTCATCACCGTGGCCACAATCGCCACGGCCGCGATGATGATGCTGCCCATGCCGCCGCATCCGTCGTCGCCGCTGCTCTGTGCCGGCGGTGGCGGCGGCTCGGGCAGGGTCGGCGTGGTGTCGCCGATGATCTGCCCGGGCGCATACGGCTTGAAGGTGTCGTAGGCGTTTCGGAGGTTGGTGACCTTGTTGGAAATGCTCAGGTTGCGCCCGACTTGCAGATCGGCGTCGGTCTTCAGGCCGTTGGCATCGACTCCGGCCTGCCGTCACCCGCTTGAAATCGCCTCCCGCCTGCCCATCTATATAATTCCCCGCTCAACCATCCACCGAAAGCCCCTGCCATGAGTTCCCGTCACGCCCGTCTGCTGATCCTCGGTTCCGGCCCGGCCGGCTATACCGCCGCCGTGTATGCGGCCCGCGCCAACCTGAAGCCGGTGCTGATCACCGGCATGGCACAGGGCGGGCAGTTGATGACCACCACCGATGTCGACAACTGGCCGGCCGATGCCGACGGCGTGCAAGGCCCCGACCTCATGGCGCGCTTCGAGCAGCATGCCGCGCGCTTCCAGACCGAGATCATTTTCGACCACATCCACACGGCTGCGCTCAAGGAGACGCCGATGCGCCTGATCGGCGACTCGGGCAGCTACACCTGCGATGCGCTGATCATCGCCACCGGCGCCTCGGCGCAATACCTGGGCCTGCCTTCCGAAGAAGCGTTTTCCGGCAAGGGCGTGTCGGCCTGCGCCACCTGCGACGGCTTCTTCTACAAGAACCAGAATGTGGCCGTGATCGGCGGCGGCAACACCGCGGTCGAGGAGGCCTTGTATCTATCCAACATCGCCAGCCACGTCACGGTCGTGCATCGGCGCAACAAGTTTCGCGGCGAAAAGATTCTGCAGGACAAGCTGTTCGAGAAGGAGAAGGCCGGCAAGGTCACCATCAAGTGGGACCACGTTCTGGACGAAGTGCTGGGCGACAAGTCCGGCGTCACCGGCATGCGCGTCAAGCATGTAACGAGCGGCGCCACCGAAGACATTCCGCTGATGGGGGTGTTCATCGCCATCGGCCACAAGCCGAACACCGATCTGTTCGTGGACCAGTTGGACATGGAAGGCGGCTACATCGTGACCCAGGCCGGCCGTATCGGCAATGCCACGGCGACCAGCATTCCCGGCGTGTTTGCCGCCGGCGACGTGCAGGACCACATCTACAAGCAGGCGGTGACCAGCGCCGCGACGGGTTGCCAGGCCGCGCTTGATGCCGAGCGCTATCTCGACAGCCTGGAGTAAGCCGCCGCGGCGCGGCGTTCAATACTCGGACCCGCTCCGGCGCCGCCGTCAAACGTGAGCAAGCGCGCCACACCGTCGGCCGAAGAGCGCGCCGTGTTCCGGCAGGCGGTGGCCGATGTCGAGCGCCTGGAATGGGATCGCGTGCACCACGAACCGCCGCTGCCACCGGCGATTCCGCGCCAGCACCTGCACGACGAGGCCGCGGCGCTC
Organism: Sulfuritalea sp.; assembly: GCA_034376265.1. GTDB lineage: Bacteria > Pseudomonadota > Gammaproteobacteria > Burkholderiales > Rhodocyclaceae > Sulfuritalea. The sequence goes on along the minus strand of JAXMJU010000047.1, from coordinate 891 downwards.
GACGAATCCCTGCATGGCCCGGTGCTGATCGACCTCTACCTGGAAGGCGGCGACGAAGCGGCCTGGCGCCGCGACAGCCTGCCCAAGGCCTGGCTGCGCGATCTGCGCCGCGGACGCTGGGTGACCCAGGAAAAACTCGATCTGCATGGCCTCAATCGCGATCAGGCGCGGACGGCGGTCCTTACCTTCCTGGCCGAATGCCGGCAGCACGGCTATCGTTGCGTGCGCATCGTGCATGGCAAGGGCCTGAGTTCGCCGGGCCGCGAACCGGTGCTGAAGAAGCTGGTGCTGGGCTGGCTGAGCCAGCGTCAGGAAGTGCTGGCCTTCTGTCAGGCGCGCGCCGCCGAAGGCGGCGCCGGTGCGGTGGTGGTGCTGCTCGCCGCCAAAAAATAGTCGAACGTGGCGAGCCGAATCGGTCGCCAAGGTCGATGGCGGCCTGCGGTGGGTAATACATCAGAAACTCCCCGACTTCAGACCGGCGGCGGCATACCGCCCGCTTTCGGCGTCGAACAACTGGAAACGATTTCTGCCTTTCCGCTTGGCGACGTACATCGCTTGGTCCGCATGAGTCAGCAGGGCCTCCGGGTCGCTATCGTCGAGGGGAAACAAGGTCACGCCGACGCTTGCGGAAATGGCCACGGCTTGCCCCTCTATTCCAAATGGCCTTTCCATCGCCCCGAATACCCGCTCCAGCGCGGGACCGCACTTATTGGCGTTGTCGAGTTCGCCTAGTAGCAATGCGAACTCGTCTCCGCCGAGTCTGGCGACGGTGTCGCCGCCGCGAATGGCATCCGCCAACCTTACCGCGACCTCGATCAACAGACGATCGCCGGCGGAATGGCCGTAGATGTCGTTGATCGGCTTGAAGTCGTCGAGATCGAGATAGCAGAC
>JAXMJU010000046.1:0-18427 GCA_034376265.1 Sulfuritalea sp. | reverse complement strand
TTCGCCGTAGCGTCAGCGCCAACTTTCATCATGTAGCCGGACAGCGCGTCACCAGGCATCAGGCTGCCAGCGCATGGTCGTTGGATTCGTCAAGAAATGGGGCAATAACCCCGTGGTTCGTCTGCTGGCGGACAGAGTCCTGGGCGGCGGTAAAATGAAGTGGTTTCTTCCGTGCGGCTGACCTCGCTGCTTTTCGCTTTCCTGGTTGTCATCCGGACGCGCCGTAACGCCTTGCTCTGCACTACCTCGCCCGCCGCAAAGCCGAATCCCGGGTATGTCGAGACCGGAACGCCGCGGGCGCCGACTTTCCGTAAATCCTCCGTGCCCATTCGCCATGACCACACCGTCCAAACGACCGAAGACAGCCAAGTCCGCCAAAGCGCCCAAGCTCTCCCGCACCCACGCCCCGGAGAATCTTTCGACCGCCGACTGGCAACGCGCCCTGCGCCGGCAGTTCGGGCGCGAGCAGGCGTTCGGCCTGGAAAACCAGGGCGCCGAACCCTTCTTTTCCGATTTCCGCGTCAGCAATCCCGAGTCGAAAACCGTTTATCGCGTGGCGATTCGCGGCGTGTCGCCGGGTGACAATTTTTGCGCCTGCCCGGATTACGCCACCAACGAGCTGGGCACCTGCAAGCACATCGAATTCACGCTGGCGCAACTTGAGCAAAAGCGCGGCGCGAAGGCAGCTTTTGCGCGCGGCTATCAGCCAGCGTTTTCCGAGTTGTACTTGCGCAACGGCATCGCCGGCGAGGGCCGCGCGGTGTGTTTTCGCGCAGGAACGGACTGTCCGCCGCCGGTATCGAAGGCGGCGGGGCTGCTGTTCGACGCGTCGCGCGCCTGGCTGCTACCGCTGGAACGATTCGGCGAACTGGACCGTTTCGTTGCCGCGGTGGCGAAAAGCGGCCACGAACTCCGGGCCTACGACGATGCGCTCGATTTCGTCGCCGGCCGGCGCGACGCCGCGCGGCGAGCGGCGGTGCTCGATGCAAACTTCCCGCGTGGCGCCGCCGACCCGAAACTGGCGAAGCTGCTGAAGGCGCCGCTCTACCCGTATCAGGCGGAGGGCGCGCTGTTCGCGGTGCGCGCCGGTCGCGCCCTGCTCGGCGACGAAATGGGTCTGGGCAAGACCATCCAGGCCATCGCGGCGGCGGAAATTCTGGCACGGCATTTTGGCGTGTCGAAAGTGCTGGTGATCTGCCCGACCTCGCTCAAGTACCAGTGGCAGAGCGAGCTTGCACGCTTTTCCGGTCGCGAGTCGCGCGTCATCGGCGGCGGCAGGGCGCAGCGGCAGAAAGACTACCCGCTGGATGATTTCTGCAAGATCACCAACTATGAAAAACTCAAGCCCGATCTCGACCTGATCGCCGCCTGGGCGCCGGAACTGGTGATCGTCGACGAGGCGCAGCGGGTGAAGAACTGGAACACCATCGCCGCCCGCGCCTTGAAGCGCATCGACAGTCCCTATGCCTTGGTGCTGACCGGCACGCCGCTGGAAAACAAGCTGGAGGAGCTGATCTCCATCACGCAGTTCGTCGACCAACACCGCCTCGGCCCGACCTGGAAGCTGCTGCACGAGCATCAGGTCAAGGACGAAGCCGGCCGCGTGACGGGCTACACCCGGCTCGAAAAAATCGGCGAGACGCTGGCACCGCTGATGATCCGCCGCCGCAAGAGCGAAGTGTTGCGGCAGTTGCCGGAACGCACCGACCAGAACCTGCTGGTGCCGATGACCGAGCCGCAGATGCTCTATCACCGGGAAAACGCCGACGTGGTGGCGCAGGTGGTGAATCGCTGGCGCAAGATGAAGTTTCTTTCGGACAAGGATCAGCGGCGGCTCACCTGCGCCTTGCAGAACATGCGCATGTCGTGCAACAGCACCTATCTACTCGACCGGGAAACCGACCACGGCGTCAAGGCCGACGAGCTGGCGGCGCTGTTCGACGACCTGTTTGCCCAGCCCGAGGCGAAGGCGGTGGTGTTCAGCCAATGGACGCGCACCCACGACATCGTCATCCGCCGGCTGGAGGCGCGCGGGCTGGGCTATGTCAGTTTCCACGGCGGCGTGCCGTCGGAAAAGCGTCCGGCGCTGGTGGAGCGCTTTCGCGACGATCCGGCCTGCCGCGTCTTCCTGTCGACCGATGCCGGCAGCACCGGGCTCAATTTGCAACATGCCTCGACGCTGGTCAATATGGACTTGCCGTGGAATCCGGCGGTTCTCGAACAACGCATTGCACGTATCCATCGCATGGGGCAGAAACGGCCGGTGCAGATCGTCAATTTCGTGGCGAAAGGCACTATCGAGGAAGGCATGCTGTCGATACTGGCGTTCAAGCGCTCTCTGTCGGCCGGTATTCTCGATGGCGGCGGCAGCGAGATTTCGATGGGCGGCTCGCGCCTCAATCGCTTCATGAAGGATGTGGAGAACGTCACCGGTTCGATGGGCGAGGCGGAAGCCGTCGCACCAGCCGAGGAAATCGTGACGCCCACGCCGGAGGTCAGGGATCAGGAATCAGGGATCAGGGATCAGATGGCAGCGGCTGAGGTGTCTGAGGTCCGCGAGGCGTCTGGTGGTGCAAGCGGATCGACCGCGGCGGACGCCGGCGCCGATCCGTGGGCGGCGCTGCTTCAGATCGGCGCGCAGTTCGTCTCCGTCCTGGCCGCGGGAGACGCCGATTCGGGTCCATCTCACCCCTGGATCGAGCGCGATGCGGCCACCGGCACGCGCAGCCTCAAGCTGCCGCTACCGCCGCCGGAAACCGCGAAAAAACTGGCCACTGCGCTGGCGCTGGCGGCCGACGCCTTGCGCGGCATGGCGGCAGGACGTTGAGCCCTTCTTGATCGAGGATATCCCCATGCTCCAAACCCAGATCCAGCCCCTCGCCATCGCCACCCGCGATGGCGTCTTGTCGAAGGGGCAAAAATCCTTCAACAGCCAGATCAAACAGATCGAGACACTGCGCGCCCAACTTGTCGCCTGGGAAGCCGCCGTGCCGTCTTACCTGAAAAAATACACTGGCGAACTCCTGCCCCTGGTCGAGATGGCGAAAGAGTGCCAGATCAAGATGGTGCATGGGCTCGATGCCGCCAGTGCGTCAACCGGGCTGAGCAAGCGCGAGCGCCAGACGATCAGTGAAATCATCGTCGCGCTGGCGGGCCAGCTGATTGGCGAGGACGGCAAGGTCGAGTTGAAGGCGCTCTACAACAAGCACAGCCGGTTCGATTACGACAAGGAAGACGCGGCCAATCTCAAGGGCTTCATGTCGGTGATCGAGGACGCGCTGGGCGTCGATCTGGGCGATGTCGACGCGATGGGCTCGCCCGAGGAAGTCATGCGGCGGGCGCAAGCGCACATGGATGAAATCCAGGCGCAAGACGATCTCGCGCGGCAGGCGCAAGAGGAACGGCGCGCCCGGCGCAAGAAGTCGAAGAAGCAGCAGGAAAAGGAGGCGCAACAGGAGGCCGCCGCCGAGCAGATCAGCCAGTCAATTCGCGAGGTTTACCGCAAGCTGGCCAGCGCCTTGCACCCCGACCGCGAACCCGACGCGGCGGAACGGGCGCGCAAGACGACGCTCATGCAGCGGGTGAATCAGGCCTACGAGAAGCGCAATCTGTTGCAACTGCTGGAACTGCAACTCGAACTCGAACACATCGACAACGACACCATCGCACGGCTCGACGAGGACAAGCTGCGGCACTACAACGCCATCCTGAAGGAACAGATCGCCGAGCTGAATATGGAGTTGATTCACGTCCAGGGTCAATTCCGCGCGCAATTCGGTATTCACCCCTTCGTCGCGATCAAGCCAGCAACCGTTCTGCGCGGACTGAATCAGGACATCGTTCGGGTGCGGCAGGCCAATCGCGAAGCGGAACGGGACCTGCGCGCGCTGACGGATGTGAAAACGCTGAAGGCGTGGCTCAAGAGCTTACGGCGGCGAGCGGCGGATGATTTCGATTTCGACGCTTGTCCGTTCTGAGCGAGAGACAGGCTTCGGCCCCTGATCGGAGCTCTCGGTCGGCCCTGCATGGCCGACCGACCGGCGCGGGCGCGAAGCGGTGCTTCGCGACATCTCCGCGCCGTCTCGCCAGCGCCTACTTTCTTCCTGCCGCGTGTCTCGGGCGATCTACTCGCCGTCATCCACCATGTCGCTTTCGGCCTCCAGCGCGCGCTTCTTCGCCGCCTCGCGTTCCTCGATCAGACGCTTTTCCTGTACCTTGGCCAGGCGCTCCTGAGCCGCCTCCGCATTGAGCACGATACTTTCCTCGCCGAACAATACCTGGCGCAAAAAGCGGAAGGCGAATTGCAGCAGGGCGACATCGTCCTTCAACAGGACCGCCTTCTCCTCTTGCGGCAAATCGAACAGCTTTGCAAAGGATTCGGCACTGACGAACTCGCGGAAGCGGTCGATGTCGTAGCAGGCCATGAAATACAACTGGCGGCTGCGCAGGGTCGGCTTGCCGATCGACGGGCCGGAGGACTGTTTCTTCAGTACCAGTTGACGCCAGCCGCGTGCCAACTCGTCATACTCTTCGAGCCCCTGCTCCTTGCGATAGTCGGCGATGGTGATACGGCGATTGACCTCATGGCCCTTACAGTGGTCTTCCTTGACGATGGCGTAGGAGTCGCGGTCCACGTATTCGTCCTGCTTGCGCATGGAGAGCAGGGCGACCGGGTAGTATCGGCAAGCGGTCGGGCGGTCCTCATAGATGCCGCAACCCTCGGGCTTCATGAAACGGCAGGCGGTACCGTTCTCGACAGGGCGCAGCTTGACCCCGGCGATGCTGTCCTTGTCCATTTCATAGGGCACCGTGTAGTCCTTGAGGAACTCGGTGGAACTGATGCCGAGGCGGGTCTTCATCCGCAACACGTCATAGGGTGTCAGCGAAATGTCGATGTTGGAACAGCAGGCGTTCCAGCAGCCAATGCCCTTGTGGCAGGAGAACTCGATGACGTGGGTGCCCTCCACCATGGTGGGGAGGACAGGACTTTGCGGAAAGGGAATATCGGGACGTGACATGAAACACCTCGTGACAACTGGGATTGGCGGCAACTAAAAGAAAACAGGCCGAAAGCCTCGCGGCGTCCGGCCTGAATCTTACAGCCTAGCCGCGCTTAGTGCGGAGCGGCGGCCTTGAACAGCTTCGACTTGTCGACCAGATCCACGTGCTTGCGCTTAAAGCAGGTCCACTTCTTGGAGTGCTTGTCGTAGATCGAATTCACGAAGCAATGCCAGTTCTCTTCATCGACGAAATTCTTGTCGGTGCGATAGTAGAAGCCAGGGTAACGGCTCTCTTCGCGGAACTGGATGTGCTTCATGTGGGCTTCGGCCGTCAGGATGCGATGGTAGTTTTCCCAGGCACGCAGCAGCTCGTGCAGATCCTTGGCACGCAGCTTCAGGGAATCTTCCTTCAGCATCTCGAGCTTTTCTTCGGCAACCGCCAACATCTTGTCGTTGGTGTTGTAGTAGGTGGCAACACCGGCAACGTACTCGTCCATGATCTTCTGCAAGCGCATCTGCAGCATCTTGGGCGTGATGTAGTTGGGGTTGACGTCGATGGCCGTGGTGTAGTCCTTGTGCGTCAGGAAAGTACGCACCGGCCGCCAGATCGTTTCGGCGATCTGTTCGGGGGTCTCGTCGAACTCCAGCTTGTAGTCGGGATTGTCGAGCACGTACTTGATCATCGACTTGGCGGCCAGACGGCCCTCCGTATGCGAACCGGAGGAGAACTTGTGACCCGAGGCGCCGACGCCGTCGCCGGCGGTGAACAGACCCTTGACCGTGGTCATCGAGCGGTAGCCCCAGTTCCAGCCCTTCGGCAGGTGCGCCGGAATGCCGTCGTACTCTTCCGTGGTCGGAGCGCCGACGTCGGTCGGGCCGGACACCCAGATGCCGCAGCAGCCGGAGTGCGAGCCGAGCAGGTAGGGCTCGGTCGGCATCAGTTCGGAGTTCTTCTCGCGCGGATCGACGTTCTCGCCGACCCAAATGCCGCACTGGCCGATACACATGTCGAGGAAGTCTTCCCATGCTTCGGCTTCCAGGTGCTTCACTTCCTTCGGCGTCAGGGTCTCGGCCAGCTTGGCCAGGGCGGTGACGGTGTCCATGTAGATCGGGCCGCGACCTTCCTTCATTTCCTTCAGCATCAGGTGGTTGCGCAGGCACGAAGCCGGCACGGCAGCCTGCCCGTAGGGCGGGTAGTCGTTCAGCATTTCCTTGTTCTTGACCATGTAGTCTTCGCCGTAGGCGTTGGTGGCCTTGGCCTTGAACAACAGGAACCAGGCGCCGACCGGACCGTAGCCGTCCTTGAAGCGGGCGGGCACGAAGCGGTTTTCCATCATGGTCATCTCGGCGCCGGCTTCGGCAGCCATGGCGTAGGTCGAACCGGCGTTCCACACCGGGTACCAGGCGCGGCCCGAGCCCTCGCCCACGGAACGCGGACGGAACAGGTTGACGCAACCGCCAGCGGCCAGCATCACAGCCTTGGCCTTGTAGATGTAGATCTTGTTCTCGCGCACCGAGAAACCGGCGGCGCCGGCGATGCGGGTGGGATCGTTCTTGTCGTTGATCAGATGCACGATGAACACGCGCTCCTCGATACGAGCCAGACCCAGAGCCTTCTTGGCGGCTTCGGCGACGATCCACTTGTAGGATTCGCCGTTGATCATGATCTGCCACTTGCCCGAACGCACCGGCTGGCCGCCATCCTTCAGGGCCGGCAGGCCTTCCTTCTGCGCCTCGGCGCCGTCGTGACGCACGCCTTCGGCGTCGGTCTTCCAGATCGGCAGGCCCCACTCCTCGAACAGATGCACGGAATCGTCAACGTTGCGGCCCACGTCGTAGGCCAGGTCGTCGCGGGTGATGCCCATCAGGTCGTTGGAGACCATGCGCGCGTAGTCGGCGGGATCCTGCTTGTCGCCGATGTAGGTGTTGATCGCGGACAAGCCCTGCGCCACAGCGCCGGAGCGATCCATGGCGGCCTTGTCGACCAGCTTGATCTTGAGTTCCTTGCCGGTCTCGGCCTTGAGGGCTTCGGCCCAGCGCATCATTTCATAAGCCGTACCGCAGCAGGCCATGCCGCCGCCGATCAGCAGAATGTCCAGTTCTTCGTGGACGACTTCCGGTGCTTCAAATGTTCCAGCCATTTTTGGTTCCTCGATTTGTCAATTATTTGCGGATCAGTTCGGCAGGGTTGCCTGCGCGGAAGCCACCCATCATGGACTTGGTGAACACGCCATCAACGGTGAGTTCGGACATCTTGGGCATCGGCTTGCCACCGTAGCAGTCGATCGAACCCTCGGCGGTGGTACGGATCGGGAACTTGAAACGCTTCAGGGTGCCGTTGCGGAACTTGATGGTCCACATGATGGAGTCCGATCCGCGCAAAGGCTGCACCGAACCGCCCAGCGGCACGATGTCGGCGTAGTGACGGCATTCGATGGCGCCCTGCGGGCAAATCTTGACGCAGGAGTAGCACTCCCAGCACTGCTCCGGCTCCTGGTTGAAGGCTTTCATGGCATGGCCGGTTTCGGAACCGTCCTTGTCCAGCTTCATCAGATTGTGCGGGCAGATGTACATGCAGGCAGTCTTGTCCTGCCCCTTGCAGCCATCGCACTTCTCGGTACGAACAAAGGTTGGCATTTGGTTTCTACTCCTAGGTTACGGTGTTGATGATCAAAAAATGCACGTGGAAAAGCTGGGGTTCTGATTCTTCAGCGGGCCGAGTGTCCGGACAACTTGACCTCGACCTTCTCATGCTCGGCCAGGCTGGCGTAGTAGGCGCGCAGCACCTCCAGCACCTCGGGCCGTGAAAATTCGGCGGGTACATCACCGCCCTCGGACAACATCTTGCGCAACTTGGTGCCGGACAGCAGCAGCCGATCGGCCTCGCCATGCGGACAGGTGCGCGCCGAAGCCATGCCGCCGCACTTGTAGCACCAGAAGGTCCAGTCGATCTTCAGCGGCTGGGTTTCCAGCGCGCCCTTGGGAATCTCGTCGAATATGTGGTGGGCATCGAAGGGCCCGTAATAGCTGCCGACGCCGGCATGGTCGCGGCCGACGATCAGGTGCGAACAGCCGTAGTTCTGGCGGAACAGCGCATGCAGCAGCGCCTCGCGCGGGCCGGCATAGCGCATGTCGAGCGGATAGCCGGCCTGCAGCACGGTGTTCTTGACGAAATACTGCTCGGCCAGGGTGGCGATCGCTTCCGAACGCACATCGGCGGGAATGTCGCCGGGCTTCAGGTTGCCCAGCAGGGAATGGATCAGCACGCCGTCGCAGGTTTCGATGGCGATCTTGGCCAGGTACTCGTGCGAGCGGTGCATCGGGTTGCGGGTCTGGAAAGCCGCGACCTTGCTCCAGCCCATGGCCTCGAACTGCGCCCGGGTTTGCTTCGGCGAGAGGAACTGGTCGCCGTACTTCTCCGGGAAATCGCCCTGCGAGAGAACCTTGATCGGGCCGGCCAGGTTGACCTCGCCCTGCTCCATGACCATCTTGACGCCGGGATGTTCGATGTCGGTGGTCTTGTACACCGTGGCGCACTCGTGCGCCTTGTTGATCGAGTACTTCTCGGTCACTTTCATGGTGGCGAGAATCGAATCGTCGTCCGGATCGATCAGCGCGATATCGCCCCCGGTGTGGAAGCCTGCCGCAGTGGCCGTGTCGGTCGACAGCGTGATCGGGATCGGCCAGAACAGCCCGTTGGCCATTTTCATGCCGTCGCAGACGCCCTGCCAATCGGTATGGGTCATGAAGCCTTCGAGCGGCGTAAAGCCACCGATGCCCAACATGATAATGTCGCCCTTTTCGCGCGAGCTGACTTTGACCTTCGGCAGCGACGAAGCGCGTGCCAGTTCGGCGATCAGCGCCTCGCCTTCCAACAACAAAGGTCGCAGACTGCCGCCGCCGTGCGGATTGACCAACGCCATGCCAAGCCTCCTCGAATAATGGTTATCGTTTGATAGCCGGCAGGTTAACAATTTCCCCTCCGCGCGCCAATGCGATTATTTCTATTTGGCGATAAGGGATTTGTTTATGGGCTCGGCAGGCGATGCTATCGCCTGCTCTGGTAACATTTGCCGGGTTCCACACGGGCCAACCAATTTCACCGAAAATGAAAGCAGTGATACTCGCCGGCGGGCTGGGTACGCGTCTGGCTGAAGAGACCGTGCTCCGGCCAAAGCCGATGGTCGAAATCGGCGGCAAGCCGATTCTCTGGCACATCATGAAAAGCTATGCGCACTTCGGCATTACCGACTTCGTGATTTGCCTCGGCTACAAGGGTTATATGGTCAAGGAGTACTTCGCCAACCTGGCATTGCACAACTCCGACGTGACCATCGACCTGGCGCAAAACCGCGTCGACCTGCACCAGAATCAGTCCGAGCCATGGAACATCACGCTGGTCGATACCGGCGAGCGGACACAGACCGGCGGCCGCCTGCACCGGGTGCGCCGCTTTGTCGATGACGAAGATTTCTGCATGACCTATGGCGATGGCGTAGCCGATGTCGACGTCGGCGCTTTGCTGGCCTTTCACCGCGACGAAGCCTGCCTGGCCACCGTCACCGCCGTGCGTCCACCTGCGCGCTTCGGCCGTCTCGACCTGGAGGGTCGGCGCGCCCGCGGGTTTCAGGAAAAGCCGCGCGGCGACGGCGACTGGATCAACGGCGGCTTTTTCGTCCTGTCGCCGGCGGCGCTCGACCCTATCGGCGGCGAAGACACGCTGTGGGAGAAAGAGCCGATGCAACAGCTCGCCGCCGCTGGACAGTTGGCCGCCTTCCGCCATGACGGCTTCTGGCAACCCATGGATACCCTGCGCGACAAGAATTACCTGGAGGAGCTCTGGGCCAGCGGCAACGCCCCCTGGAAACTTTGGTCATGAACCCGGGCTTCTGGAAGGGCCGCCGGGTCTTTCTGACCGGCCACACCGGCTTCAAGGGCGCCTGGCTGGCGCTATGGCTGCAGAAAGTTGGCGCTGACGTGACGGCGTTTTCGCTGGCGCCACCGACCCAGCCCAATCTGTTCGAGTCGGCGCAGGTAGCGCAGGGCCTCAGGTCCATCATCGGCGACATCCGCGACTACGACGCGCTCGCCACGGCGTTGCGCGAAAGCCAGGCCAGCATCGTTTTTCACCTCGCAGCTCAGGCCATTGTGGCCGAGGGCTATCGGATCGCCCGCGACACTTTCGCCACCAATCTGACCGGCACGGTCAACCTGCTCGATGCAATTCGCGGCTGCCCGACCGTCGAGGCCGCAGTGATCGTGACCAGCGACAAGTGCTACATGCCCTCACCGGAAGGCAAGCCGCTGCATGAAACCGACCCGCTGGGAGGCATGGACCCGTATAGCGCCAGCAAGAGCTGTGCGGAAATCGCCACGGCTGCCTGGCGAGAATCCTTCTTTCATGCAAGCACCTCGCCGCGCATCGCCAGCGCGCGCGCCGGCAACGTCATCGGCGGCGGCGACTGGGCAGCGCACCGCCTGTTGCCCGATCTCGTGCGCGCCTTTGCCGCCGACGAGGCCCTGGTGCTGCGCATGCCCGCCGCAATTCGGCCCTGGCAAAATGTACTCGACGCCCTCGCGGGCTATCTGCTGCTGGCGCAGCATTTGGTCGCTGGCGACGGGATGCGCATTGCCCGGAGCTGGAACTTCGGCCCGAGGGAAGCGGATCACCTTGACGTCGGCGAGGTGGCCAAGCGCTGTGCCGAAATATGGGGCGGCAGCGCGCGTATAGAAGTTTCCGATGCCAACTTCCAGAAGGAAACCGAAACCCTGCGCCTGGACGCCTCTCAAGCACGCGAGGCACTGGGCTGGCGCCCGCGCTGGTCGGCAGACGAAGCCCTGCGACGCACGCTCGATTGGTATCGCGCCTGGTATTCGCATCCGGGCGACACTACCCGCATACGTGCCATAACTCTGGCGCAGATCGACGACTACGCTTCCATCCCATGACTCCCGACCAACAACGGCAACGGATCCTCGCCCAGGTGCGCGACTATGCCGCGCAAAAAGAGCAGCGCGCGCCCTTCGTCCCCGGCCAGACCGCCGTGCCGCCCGCCGGCCGCGTGCTCGACGCGGAAGCCTACGTCGCCATGGTCGATGCCGCACTCGATGGCTGGCTCACCACCGGCCGCTTCAACGATGAATTCGAGCGCCTGATAGCGCAACGCATCGGCGTGCGGCGGGCGCTGACCACCAATTCGGGGTCGTCGGCCAATCTGCTGGCACTTTCGGCCCTGACCACTCCCTTGCTCGGCGAGCGCGCGCTCAAGCCTGGCGACGAAGTCATCACCGCCGCGGCCGGCTTTCCCACCACCATCAACCCGATCCTGCAAAATGGCCTGGTGCCGGTCTTCGTCGATTCCGAGCTGCCCGGCTACAACCCACGCGCGGAGACGGTTGCCGCCGCCATTGGCCCGCGCACCCGCGCCATCATGCTGGCCCACGCCCTGGGCAATCCCTTCGAGGCCAACGCGCTACGCCGTCTGGCCGACCAGCACGGCCTGTGGCTGGTCGAGGACTGCTGCGATGCCTTCGGCTCTCGGCTGCACGACAAGAGCGTCGGCAGCTTTGGCCACCTCGGCACCCTGAGCTTCTATCCGGCGCATCACATCACCACCGGCGAAGGCGGCGCGGTGTTCACCGACAATCCCGTCATCGCCCGCGCCATTGAATCTTTCCGCGACTGGGGCCGTGACTGCTACTGCGCGCCGGGCAAGGACAACACCTGTGGCAAGCGTTTCGACTGGCAGCTCGGCGACCTGCCCTGCGGCTACGACCACAAGTACACCTATTCCCATGCCGGCTACAACCTCAAGATGACCGACATGCAGGCTGCGCTCGGCGTCGCGCAGATGGCAAGGCTCGACGAATTCATCGCCGCACGCCAAGCCAACTTTGCGCATCTGAGTGCAAGGCTGAGCGCCTGCGCGGAGTTCCTCGTCCTGCCCGAAGCGACCCCGGACAGCGCGCCATCCTGGTTCGGCTTCCTCATCACCTTGCGCGAAAACGCACCCTGCAGCCGGGTCGACCTGCTGCGCTACCTCGACCAGCACAAGGTAGGCACGCGCCTGCTGTTCGCCGGTAACGTCACGCGTCAGCCCTATATGAAGAGCAGAGAATTTCGCGTCAGCGGCGATCTCACCGTGGCCAATTCAATTACCGAACGCAGTTTTTGGATCGGGGTTTACCCAGGGCTAACGCACGAGATGCTCGACTATGCCGCCGACAAGATCGGTGAATTTCTGGGAGTCGGATTCTGAGCCAGTTGCCGCCTCTGCCGGCAGAGGACCTGGAACACATCCTCGCCCATACCGCAGACCTCTGGCCGGAATTGCGTGGTTCGCGCCTGTTCATCACCGGCGCAACCGGCTTCTTCGGCAAATGGCTGCTCGAAAGCATCGCCGCAGCAAACGACATTCTTGACGCCAGACTGAGTGCCACCCTGCTTAGCCGCAACCCAGCAGGCTTTGCCGCAGAAATTCCGCGCCTGGCACTGCGCCCGGAATTTGAATGGCTGCAAGGCCAGTCGGAAAACTTCGACTTTCCTGCCGGCCGTTTCGACCATGTCATCCATCTCGCCACGCCGTCAGCCGCAGAAGTTGGCGCTGGCGACACGGCGCTGCTGGTTTCAGCACTGCACGGAATGCAGCGGGTACTTCAATTCGCCCGGCAGGCCGGCGCCAGTCGCTTGCTGCTGGCCAGTTCCGGGGCCGTGTATGGCCCGCAACCCGCCGATCTGAGCCATATCCCGGAAGACTACCCCGGCGCCCTGGATTTGCGCCAGCCGATGTCGGCCTACGGCGAATTGAAGCGCATGTCCGAGTTGATGTGCGCCATGACGCCAGAGGTCGACTGCGTCATCGCTCGCGGCTTCAGCTTCGTCGGCCCCTATCTGCCTCTGACCGACAAGTTCGCCGTAGGCAGCTTCATTCGCGACGCGCTGGCCGGCGGGCCGATCCGAATTCATGGCGACGGTAGCCCGCTACGCAGCTACCTGTACGCCGCCGATCTGGCGATCTGGCTGCTGGGGCTGCTGGTCAAGGGCAAGTCAAACTGTCCTTACAATATTGGCTCGGATCTGGCAATCGGCCTCACCGATCTGGCGCAACAAGTGGCCTGTACGGTCCCCGGAACGAGGCTCGACATAGGCTGCGCGCCAGCAGCAGATGCACGGGAAGCCTACGTTCCGAACATTCAGCGAGCGCGCGGCGAACTTGGCCTGGACGTTTTCATCCCGCTCGCCTTGGGCGTGCGCCGAACCATCCACTGGGCACGACAACCGTCTTGACCGCCATCGGCGCGCGACGATATTGGGCCAATCAGTGGCTGCCCCTCACGGCAGCCTCCAGATGCTGTCAGCCCGATAGAATTCGACCATGACTTCCAATTCAGCCTCGCCGCAGTGGCGCATCATCGACGGCCGCCCGCCGGGCCTGCTTGAATATTGCCGGGAACTCCATGAGTACCGCGAAGTCGCCTATGTCCTCATCCGTCGCGATCTAATCGTGCGTTTCCGGCAAACCTATTTCGGTCTGGCATGGCTGCTGTTCAAGCCGCTGATGTTGATGGCGGTCATGGGTTTCGCATTTGGATTTCTTGCCGGATTCGAAAAAGGCCACCCGGCACCCTATCCGCTGATTATTTTCTGCGGCGTCATACCGTGGTACTTCTTTTCCAACGCGATACCCGACAGCATGAACTCCCTACTCGGCCACATGCATATCATCCAGAAAACCTACTTCCCGCGTGCCATCCTTCCCATAGCCGCCGTGGCCGCGGATGCAATCGAGTTCCTGGTCGCCTGGCTGCTGTTCGCCATCGGCTGCCTCTGGTTCGGCTACCTGCCGGGTTGGCAGATAGTATTCTTTCCACTATTTTGCGCACAGCTGTCTCTGCTTTGCGTCGTAATCGGGCTATTGCTTTCCATAGTCAATGTCCAATTCCGCGACATCGGAAACTTGGTTCCATTTCTGCTCACCATCGGATTTTTTGTCACCCCCGCGGGTTACACGCAAAGCCGCATTCCCGAACAGTGGCAGTCGCTCTACGCGCTCAATCCGCTTGTCGGCATCATCGAGGGAATGCGCTGGAGCCTGCTTAACGGCATGGATGGTTTTCCCCGAAATGCCGTTGCTGTATCCGTTGTCACCACGGTCGTCATCGGATTCGTTGCGGTGCGACATTTCCTTGCCGCCGACGCATCTCTGGTCGACCTGACCTGAAACAGTTCGACCATGAGTGATACCGTCATCGACATCGACGAGGTTGGCAAGCGCTATGCGCTATCTCACCAGCATCGCCCCGACTCACTCAAGGCATGGCTGCGGAGCACGGCGAAGCGAGTTACAAGCAAGACCGAAGCACCGACCGACGAGGAATTCTGGGCGCTCAAGGATGTTTCCCTGCAAGTCAAACAAGGGGAATGCCTCGCCCTGGTTGGAAAAAACGGCTCGGGAAAATCGACACTCCTGAAGATGATTTCCCGCGTTACCCCCCCCACCAGAGGCCGCATACGCGTTCGCGGTCGCGTTGCCGCGCTGCTCGAAGTCGGAACGGGCTTTCACCCGGAACTCACAGGACGGGAAAACGTCTTCCTCAACGGAGCAATGCTGGGTTGTCCCGAACAAGAATTACGCCGCCGATTTGATGCCATTGTTGAATTTTCAGGCGTCGAGCGCTTTCTGGACACGCCGGTCAAGCACTATTCGAGCGGAATGTATGTGCGGCTGGCGTATGCCGTGGCCGCCCATGTCGATTCCGACGTCCAGATTATCGACGAGGTGCTCGCCGTGGGCGATGCCGAGTTCAAGAAGAAATGCATCGACAACCTGCTGCATCAACGCTCGATCGGGAAAACGGTCATTTTCGTCACGCACAACGAGGACTTGATCGCCACGCTCGCCACGCGCATAGTTGAATTGTCACAAGGGGAGTTGATCGCCTGAACGCGCTGTACCCGCCGCGCCCGGGCGGCAGGTGCGCTATCATCGCGACCTCGCCATTCGACTCGCGCCCCATGTTTCAATATCCTGGCACCGAGGCGCATTCTTGGTCATATCAGCCAGACGGCAATCAACGAGCTTTTCAAGCGATGGACAAATTCGGAATCGACAGTCACAAGCTCACGTATCACCCGCATCGCGTTGCGCAGTTCCTGGATGCCGGCGATGATTGGGAGAAAGCCAGGCACGTTTACCCCATCTACGTCGAGGTATCCCCGGTTGGAGCATGCAACCATCGCTGCACTTTTTGCGCGGTCGATTACATAGGCTACAAGAGCCGGATGCTGGACGCGGCGTCATTCTCGGTGCGACTGGCCGAGATGGGGGCGCTTGGCGTCAGGAGCATCATGTACGCCGGCGAGGGAGAACCCCTGCTCCACAAACGGATAAACGAAATAGTCGAAGCCACGGCGAAGGCCGGCATCGACGTCGCCTTTACCACCAACGCCACTGTGCTCAACGATGAGTTTATCGCGCGTTCGCTGCCGCTCACTTCCTGGATCAAGGTTTCGATCAACGCCGGAACGGCCGCGAACTACGCCCGGATACACCAGACCCGGGAGCGGGACTTTGCCCGCGTAATCACCAATCTCAAGCGAGCCGTGGAGTCCAAACGGCAAAACGGCTTGAAATGTGCGATCGGCGCCCAGTCGCTGCTACTTCCCGAAAACGCCCTCGAAATGGAGACGCTCGCCAGGATTTGTCGCGACGAAATCGGCCTGGACTACCTGGTCGTCAAACCCTATTCCCAGCACCTATTGAGCGACACGCACATCTACGAAAATATCGACTACAGCAACTACCTCGCCCTCGAGGAAACCCTGGCGCCGCTCAACACCGCAACGTTCAACATCGTATTCCGAATGAATACCATGAAGAAGCACATTCAGGACTCGGCAGGACGCTATGCGAAATGCAATGCAACGCCGATGTTCTGGGCATACGTCATGGCCGACGGCGCGGTTTATGGGTGCAGCGCCTACCTGCTGGACAAGCGCTTCATGTACGGCAACATCAATGAACGCACGTTCCAGTCGGTCTGGGAGGGCCCCGAACGAGAAGCCAGTTTCCACTTTGTCCGCAACGAGCTTAGTATCGACGAATGCCGCAAGAACTGCCGCATGGACGAGGTCAACCGCTATCTGTACGCCCTGAAAAACGGGTTGATAGATCATGTCAATTTCATCTAGTGATTCGCTAAACATGTTCGTGCCGAAAGCGGACTCCCGGTCATGAGAGCACTGGTAACGGGAGGAGCCGGCTTTATCGGCAGCCATTTGGCGGAACGGTTGATCGCCGATGGACATGACGTAGTCGTGGTCGACAATCTGACATCGGGAAGAATGGCCAACCTGGCGAGCATGGAGCAGCACCCGCGTTTCCGCTTTGTCGATGCCGACATCCGCGACCTCTCGGCCATCATGCCGGCGTTCGACAAGGTGGACTGGGTATTCCATCTCGCTGGTCTGGCAGACATCGTGCCGTCGATTGAAATGCCGGCCCAGTACTTCAGCGCCAACGTGACGGGCACCTTCAACGTCCTCGAGTGTGCGCGCCAAGCCGGCGTCAAGCGCTTCCTCTACGCGGCATCTTCGTCCAGCTATGGAATACCCGACAGGTTTCCGACCCCCGAAACCTCACCGATCAAGCCACAGTACCCCTACGCACTGACGAAATACATGGGTGAAGAACTGGTGTTGCACTGGGCCCATCTGTACCGACTTTCTGCGGTTTCCCTGAGACTGTTCAATGTCTATGGCAGACGCTCCAGAACCACCGGTGCCTATGGCGCCGTGTTCGGGGTTTTTCTGGCGCAGAAACTCAATGGGCGCCCATTTACCGTTGTCGGCGACGGCACCCAAACCCGGGATTTCACCTATGTCACGGATGTCGCGGCGGCATTCCTCCGTGCCGCAGAATCGAACATCTCTGGCGAGGCGATGAATGTCGGCAGCGGCACCCATGTCAGCATCAACCGGCTCGTCGAACTGCTCGGCGGCGAGGTCGAATACATCCCCAAGCGGCCAGGCGAGCCGGACTGCACCTTCGGCGATGTCGCCAAGATCAGGGAATTGCTGGGCTGGCAGGCCAGAGTCTCCTTCGAGGACGGCGTACGCACCATGGTCGGCAATATCGGCGACTGGAGGGACGCCCCGGTATGGAATCCGGGGACCATCGGCGAAGCCACTGACGCGTGGTTCCGCTATCTGACCAAGGCAGACTGATGAGCGCCAAGCCTGAATTGTCAGTGGCTATCCGTGCGACCGGGTTCGGCGACCTGCTGACCCGCTGCGTCGCTACCGACGACAACAATTCCACACAGGATCTGGAACTTGCCGTCGACACCGTCTGTGCTGAAATGACAGCGGCCCGTGCACGGGGAAGCAGGCTGTATCTGGTCGGCAACGGCGGCAGTGCCGGGGTCGCCAGCCATTCGGCGACCGACTTCTTCAATGCCGCAAAGCTGAGGGCCCTGACCTTGCACGAGTCTTCGCTGATGACCTGCATGGCAAACGACTTTGGCTACGAGAACGCGTTTGCGCGCATGCTGTTGCAACTGGTCGAACCCGGCGACGTGGTTGTCGCCATCAGCAGTTCGGGCAGGTCGATGAACATCCGGAACGCGGCGCGGCAGGCAGCGGAGAATGGCGGGCAAGTCATTACACTGAGCGGATTCGCCGGCGACAATCCACTGCGCCGCATGGGCAGCATCAACTTCTGGCTCGATTCGTCGGACTACGGGATGGTGGAAATCGGGCATCAGTTCCTCCTGCACAACCTGTCCGACCGGATCAGGACGGCTTCGACAAGGTGATCCGGTGAGCAGCAAGAAAATCCTCAATCTGGAGACCATTGCCGTGCACTCGGTCAACCTGAGAAGCCAGGGCAAACGGGTCGTCTTGTGCCATGGCACCTTTGACCTCATGCACACCGGACACATCCGCTACCTGCAGCGCGCCAAGAAAGAGGGGGACGTCCTGCTGGTAACGGTGACTGCCGATGATTTCGTCAACAAAGGGCCCGGCCGGCCGGTTTTCGACGAACAACTCCGGGCCGAAAACCTGGCGGCGCTCGAATGCGTGGATTTTGTGGCCATCAACCGCGCCATCTCGGCAGTAGATGCGCTGCACATGATTCGACCGAACGTCTACGCGAAGGGCAGCGAATATCGCTCGCATGGAGACGATGTCACCGGCAACATCATCCGCGAGCAGGAAGCCGTCGAAGCGCATGGCGGAGAAATCTTCTACACCGACGAAATCACCTTCAGTTCAAGCAGCCTCTTGAACCAGCATTTCGGCGTGTTTCCGCCGGAAACCAGGAACTTCCTGGAAAATTTTGGCGAGAAATGGCCGGTAAAGGAGATTCATCGAATTGTCGAATCCCTTGCCGACCTGAAGGTTCTTGTCATCGGTGACGCAATCA